>JAZNRG010000108.1:0-13687 GCA_045590575.1 Acutalibacteraceae bacterium
GATTGTCTTCCTAAGACCGCTTGGCCTCCGACTTATAACGGCGAAACCTATAACCCCGCAAATTATATTTATTAAACAAAACGCCCGAATAAACTTCGGGCGTTTTTCAGGTAACGGGAGGTTGTTTTGTGAAAACAAAAAACATAATCAGAGCATTTCTGCTTTCCCTGCTTATCCTTACGGTATTAAGCGGGTGCGGTAAAGCGACAGAGATTCACTATACCGATTACCTCACGCTGACTGCAACATATCCTCACAACCAGGATTCGTTCACTCAAGGGTTGTTTTTTCATAACGGAATGATGTATGAATCAACGGGAAGATACGGTTATTCTGCTATTATGAAAAACATAAGCATCGAAAACGGCATGTATGAAAAGGATTACCGCTTTGACAGCAGCATTTTCGGTGAAGGCTCCGTTGTTTTAAACAATAAACTATATATGCTTACGTGGAAGGAAAACCGTGTGTTTGTTATTAACCCGGACATACTCGCTGTTGAAAAAGAATTGCCTTACAGCCGCGAAGGCTGGGGGCTGACAACCGACGGCAGATATCTCATAGCAAGCGACGGTTCATCCTCGCTGTATTTTATGGATGAAGAACTGAACGAAGTAAAAACGCTGACGGTTACCGTTAACGGAGAAGAAGCGAGCAATCTCAACGAGCTTGAATTCGTTGACGGCTTTATCTGGGCAAACGTATGGATGAGCGATGAGATTCTTGTTATTGATAAAAGAAGCGGGAAAGCGGTTAAGGTTATTGAGTTCGGAGGACTTCGGGAAGAAGAAAACGCTGACCCGAACGATGTTCTGAACGGAATTGCATATAACCCCGAAACAGAAAAAATATACATAACAGGAAAAAGATGGGATACTCTCTACGAATTTGAAACAAAATAATTTTCAACTAAAAGCCACTGCACAAAATCTTATGTGCGGTGGCTTTATGTATTTCAGAAAATTTCGGGAGCATAATATTTTTGCACAAATTATGAAAGCGAGGTAAATAAAATGATAAAAAAGCTTATATCCGTTGTTATGTCTGCGGCGGTTATGCTCTGCATTTTTGCGGGATGCAACGGTAACGGCACAAACACAGATGCAACGGGCGGCACGGAAAACAACTCTGCGGAAGGCGCAAAAGTAATCCGCTATCTGAATTTCAAGCCTGAGATTGCCGAAGTCTATGACAGAATAGCAAGGGCATATGAAAAAGAAACGGGAGTAAGACTCATCGTAGAAACCGCAGCATCGGGCACTTACGAATCAACCCTCACCGCAAGAATGGCAACAAGCGATGCACCCACTCTTTTTCAGGTAAACGGTCCCATTGGTTATTCATCGTGGGCAGAATACTGCGCCGACCTGAAGGATACCGAACTCTACAAGCATCTTACCGACAAAGCACTTGCAATAACCTCGGGTGACGGTGTTTACGGCATTCCCTATGTTGTTGAAGGCTACGGCATAATTTATAACCAAAAGATTCTCGATGCATATTTTGCACTTCCCGAAAAAGCAACAGACTACACCTCAGCAGACGAAATCAGAAATTTCGAAGCACTCAAAGCTGTTGTTGAAGATATGCAAAAAAACAAAGATAAGCTCGGAATCAAAGGCGTGTTTGCGGCAACCTCTCTCAAAACGGGTGAAGACTGGCGCTGGCAGACTCACCTGATGAACATTCCTCTGTCAATCGAATTTCAGAATAAAAGCATTGATTTCACGGGTGAAGGATATAAAACAATCGAGTTCACTTATTCCGATAATTTCAAAAATATCTTTGACCTTTATATCAATAATTCCACAACCGACAAAAAGCAGCTCGGCACTCTTGACGTGACATCATCAATGGCTGAGTTTGCTCTCGGCAAATGCGCAATGGTGCAAAACGGCAACTGGGGTGCATCGCAGATTCTCGGTGTTTCGGGCAACACGGTTGCAACTGAAGATATCAAATTTCTGCCGATATACACGGGAATAGAAAACGAAGAAAATCTCGGTCTTTGCATAGGCACGGAAAACTTTATCTGCATCAATGCAAAAGCAAGCGCGGCGGAGCAGAAGGCTGCGGCAGATTTCCTCTGGTGGCTTTTCAGCTCCGATAAAGGCAAGGAGCTTGTTACAAAAGAACTCGGATTCATTGCTCCGTTTGATACCTTTGCAGAAAACGAAACACCCGACGACCCCCTTGCAAGAGAAATATCTCGCTGGATGAAAATGGATAATGTTACAAACATTCCGTGGAACTTCACGGTGTTTCCGAGCACCAATTATAAAGATAAGCTCGGTTCCGCTCTGCTGAAATATGCTCAGGGTTCAATGACATGGGACGAAGTTAAAAAGCTTGCGGTTGATGAATGGAAAAATGAATTCGGGGCATAATTTTTTTGAATGCACGGGGTCGGCAAAAACCGACCCCGCGCATGAAGATATTCGGAGTTGATACTGATGCGAAAATCCGTTAAAAAATATTTCCCCGTATTTGCCCTGCCTACCCTCATTGCGTTTGCCGTTTCGTTTCTTATACCGTTTGTTACGGGCACCTATCTTTCATTCACGGAGTTCAAGGTTGTTAACGATGCAAAATGGGTCGGCATTGAAAACTACATCAGAATTTTCACTCAGGACAAAGATTTTCTGAATGCTCTTTGGCTGACTGTGAAGTTCACTTTCGTTTCCGTTATAACAATCAATCTTATCGCCTTTGCAATTGCGTTGCTTCTTACAAAAAAGCTCAGAGGAACAAATATTTTCAGAACCGTTTTCTTTATGCCGAACCTTATCGGCGGTATTGTGCTCGGTCACATATGGAGCCTTATTATCAACGGCGTTCTCGGAATATTCGGTGTTGATATCACATATAATCCTGATTACGGGTTCTGGGGACTTGTTGTGCTGATGAACTGGCAGCTCATCGGTTATATGATGATTATCTATATTGCGGGAATCCAGAACATCCCCGATTCGCTTTCAGAAGCCGCCGCAATAGACGGTGCATCACCTTTTCAGACCCTCATTCACGTTACCGTGCCGATGGTTATGCCGTCCGTTACGATATGCACATTCCTTACACTAACAAATTCATTCAAACTGTTTGACCAGAACCTTGCGCTCAACGGCAAGTCTGCGGAAACATCTTTGCTTGCCCTTGATATTTATAAAACATTCTATGACCACACAGGGCTCAAGCTCGCTCAATGGCATGGAATGGGTCAGGCAAAAGCGGTTATATTTTTCATTATCGTCGCAATAATTGCCTTCGTTCAGCTTCGCGCAACAAGGCAGAAGGAGGTTGAGCACTGATGAACACAAAAAGAAAAACAAAGAATGCTTTCATATATATACTTCTCTTGATTTTATCGGCGGTGTTTCTCGCTCCGATTGTTATCATTCTGCTCAACTCCGTCAAAAACAACTTTTATATTTCCGAATCCCCGTTTTCACTGCCCAATGCCGAAACCTTTGTGGGCTTCGAGAATTTTATAAAAGGATTTACGCAGTCTGATTTTATGCGTTCGTTTGCAAATTCTGCATTTATAACCGTTTTTTCCGTTGCGGGAATAGTGCTTATGACCTCAATGACCGCCTGGTATATTGTCAGAGTCAACAACAAATTCACAAAAACCATTTACTATCTTTTTGTTTTCAGCATGATAGTGCCGTTTCAGATGGTTATGTATACGATGACGTATTATGTTTTTGAGTTGAATTTAAACAGTCTTATCGGCATAGTATTTATATATCTCGGGTTTGGTGCAGGATTATCCGTTTTTATGTTCAGCGGATTCATCAAGAGCATTCCGAGAGAACTGGAAGAAGCGGCAACCATAGACGGATGCGGACCGATAAAAACCTTTTTTCTTATCGTTTTTCCCATCCTTAAACCGACTGCAATAACCGTTGCCATTCTCAATGCAATGTGGATATGGAATGACTACCTGCTCCCCTATCTTGTGCTCGGCTCGGGAGAAAACAAAACTCTGCCCGTTGCCGTGCAGATGGCTCTCACGGGCGGCTACGGCAACAAAGATATGGGCGCTCTTATGGCTATGCTTGTGCTTGCCATTCTTCCGATAATCATTTTCTATCTCTTCTGCCAAAAATATATTATCCGAGGCGTTGTGGCAGGCGCCGTGAAGGGGTAAGCTTAGAATATGGCTGCTATAAAATTCAAAAATGTTAAAAAGACCTTTGATAACGGCAAGTTCACCGTTATACCCGACCTCACCTTTGACATCGCAGACAAGGAATTCATAGTGCTTGTCGGCCCTAGCGGTTGCGGAAAATCAACCACACTCAGAATGATTGCGGGGCTTGAGGATATTTCATCGGGCGAGCTTTATATTGACGAAAAAGAGGTCAGCAACGTTCACCCGAAGGACAGGGATATCGCAATGGTATTCCAGAGCTATGCGCTCTATCCGCATATGACTGTTTATAAAAATATGGCGTTTGCGCTCAAGCTCAAAAAAATGCCAAAAAGCGAAATTGACGAAAAGGTTATGTGGGCGGCAAAAGTGCTTGACCTTGAACCTTATCTTAGCCGTAAACCCCGTGCACTCTCGGGCGGTCAGAGGCAGAGAGTTGCTCTCGGCAGAGCAATGGTGCGGAACCCGAAGGTTTTTCTTCTTGACGAACCTTTATCGAATCTTGACGCAAAGCTCCGCACGGAAATGCGCAGTCAGATAACAATGCTTCACAGGAAGCTTGAAACAACCTTTGTTTATGTTACCCACGACCAGACCGAAGCTATGACTATGGCGGACAGAATAGTTGTTATGGACAAAGGCGTTATTCAGCAGTTTGACACTCCGCAGGTGCTCTATAACAAGCCGGCGAATATGTTTGTTGCAGGTTTTATCGGTTCTCCGCAGATGAATTTCATTGAAGCCTCCGTAACAGAAGAATCCGGAAAACTGACAGCGGTTTTTGAAGGCTACAAACTCAATATACACGATGAATATGATAAAAAGCTCAGAGAATATGTCGGCAAAAAAATCATTCTAGGAATCAGACCCGAACACATTCTTCCCGCAGAGGGAAAAGGCGAAAAAGGCAAATGCATACTGACGGTCATTGCCGAAATCGCGGAAATGACGGGTAACGAAACAAACATCTATTTTAATTTCGGAAACAAAAGGTGCATTGCAAAAATCCGCCCGGAAGAAAAAATCTCCTCAGGTGACCGAGTGAAACTCCTCATAGACCCCGAAAGCGTTCATTTTTTTGATCCGGAAACAACAAAAGCAATATAAAAAATACGGTGAAGGAACGAATCCCTCCACCGCAAGCGGTCCCCCCTCCCTTTAACAAGGGAGGCGTCTTTATTTTTCAAATCTCTTTTTAAGCCACGTTGCGCAAAGACCGAACCAGCCCTGAATATGAGCGCAGTAGTCTGCCTCTGCTTTTGTATAAACTGTTTCATCGGCAAGAGAGAAGCCGTGATATCCCTTTTCATAGATATGCATTTCAAAAGGAATTCCGTTTTTATTAAGCGCATTTGCATATGCAAGTGAATTTGCGATGGGTACGCAACCGTCTTCACTTGCGGAAATGATGAATGCGGGCGGTGTTTTATCATCAACCTTATCATCAAGACCGGGCACAGGGAATGCTAGAATCTTGCTGATTGATTCGAGAATACAGGGATAAACAAGAATCGATGCATTGGGTCTGATATCACCCATTGTTGAAAGAGCGGCACAGAGATGACCGCCTGCGGAAAAGCCGATTGCGGCAATTCTTTCTTTGTCGATACCCCATTCCTCGGCATTATCGCGAATTATCTTCATTGCTTCGTTGGCATCGGCAAAGGGCATTGAAAAATCATAACCCTTGTTGTGACCGACTGTGTAGCGGAGAATGAACGCCGCATAGCCTTTGGCAAGGAACGAAAAAGCAACAGGCTCTGCCTCACGGTCGGAGCACATTGAGTAGCCGCCGCCCGGGATAACAAGAACACCGGCTTTTATTTTATTGTGACCCATTTCGTTTGACTGGTCAGGGATATATACAGTTAATTTTGCAAGCTCGTTTGTTAATTTGATTTCAAAAACTTTCATATCAATCACCTTTCGGCTTATTCATCGGGCATACCTTCATACAGATTCCGCAAACCGAACCTCTGCCGATATGCTGAAAATGCTTTTTCATATACTGACTGCATGCCTCGGGATCAAAAATTTCTTCTCTCTTTGTGTCGGGAGTCCAGTCGCCGCCCTTGATTGCCTTGGCAGGGCAGGCTCTGACGCAGATGTCACAGCCGTTGCATATGCTTTCGGCAAGGGTGTTATCGCATTCAAACGGGCAATCCGTAAACAAAGTACCGAGTCTCACATAGCTGCCGTATTCGTTATGAAGAAACAGCGAGTTTCTTCCGATTGAGCCGAGCCCCGCAAGGCAGGCTCCTTTTTTATGCGAATAGCGGGCAACATAATTCCAACCGTCTTTATTGATACTCTGCGAAGCGGCAACGGTTATGTATTTATGGCCTTTTCTCTGAAGAAACATACCCGCCTGAAGAAGCATTGAGTCTATAAATGCATTAACGTTGCGGTAATGGTTGAAATAGGTATGCGTCGGCTCGTTCTCTATTTCTTCAACAATGCTTTCTGAAAGGCGTGCAACAATGCTCACGCCGTAGGGCAACTCTTCGCCACCATCGGTCACTTTGAAAAAACCGACATCGGCAACACCCTTTTCAAGCAAAAATTCTTTTAATTCCTGCTGAATGCTCATTTTGCCACCTTCGTTTCGAAGCAAAGCCATCCGCCGCTTTCGTGGCGGGCAATAACCTCAAGACCGTTTTCCGCAAACGCATTGAGCACATCATCCTCACGGGGAACAATGATACCTGAGGTAATGAAAACGGCATCGGGATTCATATAATTCTTAACATCCTTACAGATATTGACTATTATATCCGCAACGATGTTTGCCGCAATGATATCGAATTTACCCGTAACCTTATCGGTTGTTGAACCCTGAAGAACGGTAAATTCGGGTTCGTCAAAGCCATTTGTTTTTCCGTTTTCTTTTGCGGTTTTAACCGCAAGTGCATCGATATCAACGCCTACCGCACTGTCTGCACCGAGAAGAAGGCAGGCAACGGAAAGAATACCGCTTCCGCAGCCGATATCAAGGACGGTTTTGCCGGGATTTGCATATTTTTCAAGAGTTTCAAGGCAGAGTCTTGTGGTATCGTGAGTGCCCGAACCGAAGGCAAGACCGGGTTCAAGATGAAGCACGGCTCTGTTGCCCGCATCATATTCATCCTCCCAGATGGGTCTGATAAGAAGTCTTTCGCCGACGGGCATAGGTTTGAAATACTTTTTCCAGTTGTTTTCCCAATCCGCATTTTTGCAGACGTTCTCATCTATTTCGTTGGCTATGCCTTCTGCATTATATCTTTCTCTGAGGAAGGATACAGCCTCTGCAGGATTCTCTTCGGGCGAAATATAGACGTGAACAATGCCCTTTGATCTGTCCTTTGCAAGCAAATCCTCGTCAATGAGATCGATTCTTGCAATCTCCCACGCCTCCTGCTCGAGAGTGCGGTAATCTTCGATATAAATTCCGTAGGGAACAACCATTGAGGCTATATCCCCCGCTCTGTCAACATCATCTGCGCTGACTGTTATTTTGATTTCTGTCCAATCCATTTTAATCTCCAATTAATATTTATTATGAACATCTTCCGCAAAACACAGGCAGTCTTTCACTTCAATAACCGTGCCGTCATCGAGAATCGCCTTGCCGTTCATTCTGCCGAATACCTGATGCTGGTCTGTAATGATAAACTTGACATCAATCTTTGCCGCACGGTCAAGAATCGGAGTGAATTCCATTTCGAATCTGCCGTCGCTTGAAGTGAATGTCCACTTATCCATATATCCCGACTTGGGAATGTTGAATGTTACATCGTCAAGCTTATGGCACTTGCCGTCGTAGAAAAGCATATTTTCACTTGCGGCAGTGGTATCGCCGAAGCCGTAGCCTATATTGAAGCCGAATGAATGGCCGTCAATATCCATATTGCCCGAGCCCCAGTACCAGGTGTTATCGTAGGTCCATACGCCTCTGCCCCAGTCAAGAGTGCCGAAGTCGGTTGCGGGGTCAAAAACATAATCCTTGCCGTCAAAGGTTGCCTTGCCGCTTGCTCTCATACAGTTGATTTTCTGATTATAGTAGAAAGCGGTTTTCTTCTCCTTCCAGGGAGTTGCGATAACCATTGTGTCCATATCGGGCTGTGCAAGAGTTATGTCGCAGCTGAAAGTCTTGCCGTCGCAGAAATTCTTGAAGTTGCATACTATTCTGCGCTGACCTTCGCTGACCTGAAATTCCATATCAAGGCGTTTATCGTGATAAACGGTGTTACCCTTTGCGCTGGTGGGAGGAAGCTTGAGCTTACCCATAGGGAATGCATTGAGAATTGTTTCTGTATGCTCCCAAGGCTTTGAGAAATCAAGAAGGCTCACAGACTGCAAACCGATATATCCGTCATCCGAAATGGTGAATGCAACACCGAAATTATTCTTTTCGGAGATAACGAGATAATAATCCCATTCCTTGATTCTGAATTTGGGAGCCTTGATTGCATTGCGGTCATAAACCTGATAAAGCTGCTTTGACCAACCCGGCTCACGAAGGCTGCCGTCTTCCTTAAGCAAAGGCTGCACCTTGGTTATTTCGTGGTTTCTCATATTATTGTTCCTCCTCATCGTTAATATTTATAAGTTCAACTCCGCCGTCGCCGGCTCTGCCGTGATTATAGAGATTTCTGTTTTCGAGTGCCCACTGACGGGGAGTAAATTCGCCTTCTTCAACAGCGCCGACTGCCTGATTCATCTCATAAAGCCTTGCATCCAGAAGGTCAAGCTCCGAAAGAAGCTCTGCTTCGATAAACATAGGCAGCTTTGCCGCACCGAATTCAGGAGTGCCGTGGTGCGAAATAAGCATATGCTCAACAAGCATCAGCGTTTCGTCGGAAATGCCGTTTGCCCTGCCGATTCTGTCAACGGCAATTGCACCCATAACAAGATGACCGAGCAGATTACCCTTGGTTGTGTATTCGCTTGCGATACCCGTTGACGAAACATCCATTTCTTCAATCTTTGCGATATCGTGGAGGATTGCACCGCTGCAGAGTAAATCGGAATTGACAAATTTATATATTTTGCAGACCCCTGCCGCAAGGCGGAGAATTGAAAGAGTGTGCATAAGCAGTCCGCTTCTGACTGCATGGTGAAGATTCTTTGCCGCAGGCCAAAAAAGAATACGCTCTCTGTATTCGGCAATAACGGCGGTAACAAGAGTTTTAAGCTCTTCATCTTTGAATGAAGCAACAACCTTTTCAACCTCTGCAAGCATAACCTCACCCGTAAGGCAGGCAGAGGGAACATAATCCTCAATCATAACATTATCTTCAGCTATGACCTGACGGATACGCTCAACCCTGAACTGCATTGTGTCGTTAAACGGCACATAAGAACCTCTCGCTTTAACGAAATCAAACTTTTTGAACTGATTGGTCGGCGACTCCTTGTAGTCCCAGAGCTTTGCGCTGATTTCGCCGCTGTTATCCGCAAGAACAAGGTCAAGATAAGGAACACCCTTTGCGGTCAGCTTTTTCTCTGCTGATTTGATGAGGCAATAGCCTTCGTGAGCACCTGAGGTGCCGACAGGAGTAAAATTCATATATATCTCCTTCCGGATGGTAATTTTCAAAATATATTTAATTCTAACATATATTTATATAAAACACAATAAAACATAAAGATTATTTCTGAATTTTTGTTATTAATGTTGACAAACACGGCGCAAGGTTTATAATATAATCAATATTAGTTCTCGGGGCGGGGTGAGATTCCCCACCGGTGGTAAAGTCCACGACCACACTTTTGTGTGCTGATGCGGTGAAATTCCGCAACCGACGGTTACGGTGAAGAGTCATTCACCTGAAAGTCCGGATGATAGAGAATGCGATAAGAAGCATTTACGCCCTGCATTTTTGCAGGGCTTTTGTTTTTTATCCACTCCGAGTGAAAAGGAGAAAAATTATGAACAGCAAAAAAGTTATCCGCACTGCAATTATGGCGATGCTCACGGCACTCTCAATTGTTTCGCTTTATGTTATCAGAATGCCGCTGATACCCGCCGCACCCTTCCTTGAATATGACGTTGCAGACATTCCCGTACTTATCGGCTCGATGCTTCTCGGCCCCGTTTCGGGCATAGTGACTCTGCTTGCAGTCTGCCTTATACAGGCACTCACCGTCAGCGCATCAAGCGGATGGATTGGTTTCGTTATGCATTTCATCGCTTCATCGGTGCTCGTGCTTATTGCTTCGCTTATTTATAAACGCAAACAGACTGCGGCAAGCCTTATAGTCGGTCTTGTTATCGGCTCAATAGCAATGACGGCGGTTATGATTCCTCTTAACCTTGTCTTCACGGGAATCTTCCTCGGTGCGGGCACGCAGACAGTTATCGGAATGCTTATTCCCGCAATTATCCCCTTCAATCTGCTCAAGGCAGGAATCAACTCCGCAGTAACATTTGCGGTATTCACGCCCATCAAATCAATCCTTAAGAAGTATGTGAAAAAATGATAGTTCATCCAATTCCGCCGCTTTACGGTGAAAATTCAAAAACACTTATTCTCGGCTCGTTTCCGTCGGTAAAATCAAGAGAAACCGAATTCTTTTACGGTCATCCGCAAAACAGATTTTGGGCGGTTGTTGCCGCAGTATACGGTAAAGAAAAGCCGAACACTATCGAAGAAAAGAAAACGCTTATTCTTGAAAATAATCTCGCTCTGTGGGATGTTATCGCTTCTTGCGAAATAGTCGGCAGCGCAGACAGCACGATAAGCAACGTTACCGCAAACGACCTTTCGGTTATAATCAGCAACAGCTCGGTTGACCGCATTTTTGTCAACGGTAAAACCGCAGAAAAATACTATAACAAATATACTTATCCGAAAACGGGTATAAAGGCAATCTGTCTGCCGTCAACAAGCCCCGCAAATGCCGCATGGAGCTTTGATAAACTTGTTGAAGCGTGGAAAATAATTTTATAAAGTCAACGGCGGGAGCAAGCCCCCGCCCTACACTTCAAAACTCACAAAACCGCCGATTAACTCGGCGGTTTTTAACATTATAAGCATCTCAAGAATATAATAAAAATACAAGGACAGGCAATTTTGAAATTTTTTGCTCCCCGATTTCAAAACTGCGTTTATTTCGGATTAATACTGCCCAAAATATTGGTGTCAGTTATTTTCATTTGCATTCAGGAGTGATTAATTGTGACCGTTAAACGGGGAGAAATCTATTATGCCGACCTGAGCCCTGTAATCGGCTCGGAGCAAGGCGGAACAAGACCTGTTCTGATAGTGCAGAACGATGTGGGCAACAAATTCAGCCCGACGGTTATTGCCGCCGCCATCACAAGCCAGCGATTCAAAACAAGCCTGCCCACACATATAAGGGTAAATGCCGACGGGTGCGGGCTCGCAAAGGATTCAATTGTTCTGCTTGAACAGGTACGTACACTTGATAAAAAAAGATTAAGAGAAAAAATGGGCATACTCGATGAAAGCGATATGAACAGAGTTGACCGTGCCCTTTCCGTGAGCCTGGGTATAGGGATTGCGGAATAAGAAAAATAGCCTTCTCCTTGAAGAGAAGGCATCCGCCATAAATCTCAATACTTTTTTGATGCTTCACATCCACCTCATCACCGTCTATGACGGAGCTTCCCCTCAAGGGGAAGCCGAAGCAGAAAACTTTGGTTAGAAATATTATCCGCTGCAACACTGACAAGATACATTATCAGAGCAAAAAACCACCGTGAACGGTGGTTTTTAAATTTCGACTTCAAAATTTCTATATGTTTTACTGATAAATTCTTCTGTCAACCATAAACAGATCTTTGAAGAACGAAACAAATCTTGCCCAAAAATCAAAATTAAACTCTATTTTTTGTTCCTCAAACATTGTAATTCCGTTATAATAAACTTCCTTGCCATTCTTTTCATACAAAAGTCTGAGTTGAACGGTAATTGGATCATCGGTGCCTTTGGCAGTAATCTTGCAAGTATTTCCTTCTCTGTAAACTTTTGTAGCAGCAAGCGATGTCCAGTTGAGCACAATACCTTCCGGCAACTCAGAAGTTTTTGCTGTAATAATAAGCTCATCGCCATAATCCAATGTAACCGTCCCGGGATTGTTTACTATTTCTATTGTTGGAACTTCTGCCCAAACAGCATATAAAGTAGTATCTTCACTGATTGATATATAATCACCGTCAAGATATTCCGCAACAGTTGCGTTCGGATCAATCGACCAACCCAAGCAAATATATCCCTCTCTTTGCGGATATATATTTAAAACTCTGCTGTAAGTTTTGTTTTTCCAAACAATTTTTCCAAAATCGTCTCCGCCATTAGAATCAAAAGTTAGATTGTATCCCGAACTTGCCGCATTTGCGTGTAATGATACAAAAGAAAAAAGTATTGTAAAAACCAAAGCAAAACATAGTATTTTTTTAACTTTGCACTTCATAAAACAATCTCCTTTAATAATTTTCTGTCGCCTGGAAGGTTTTCTTTCAAAAACTTCCAAGCATCATCATTATATATCTATAGATATTGTTTGTCAAGCCTATCGTTGTAAACTTTATTCTCGTTTTCTATTATTCTTATATCTATAGAAATGAGGTGTTATAAATGGATGTTGGCAAAAGAATAACTGAATTACGAGAGAAAAAAGGATATACCGTCAATAAATTAGCAACTCTATCGGGTATATCTCAAAGCTATCTCAGAGATATTGAATTAGGAAACAAACAGCCAACAATTGAATACCTTGAGTATATTTGTTACGGTTTGGGTATATCTATATCAGATTTTTTCGCTACCGAACACTCCCAGAACGATAAAATCAACAATCTTTTATTAAAACTAACAACCTTGCAAAAAGAAAAATTGATTGATTTTTTAAGCACTTTATAAAAAATCCGTATTCCTCGAAAAAGGAATACGGATTAATTTTTACTTATTTAACAGGAACAAGCTTTTCCTTGCCGCCCATATAGGGACGAAGTGCAACGGGAACGTTTACGCTGCCGTCTTCGTTGAGATTGTTCTCAAGGAATGCGATAAGCATTCTGGGAGGAGCAACAACGGTGTTATTGAGGGTATGTGCAAAATACTTGCCGTCTTTGCCGTTGACTCTGATTTTGAGCCTTCTTGCCTGAGCGTCCCCGAGGTTAGAGCAGCTGCCCACTTCAAAATATTTCTGCTGTCTGGGTGACCATGCTTCAACGTCGATTGACTTAACCTTGAGGTCGGCAAGGTCGCCCGAGCAGCATTCAAGAGTTCTTACGGGAATATCGAGTGAGCGGAACAAATCAACCGTGTTCTGCCAGAGCTTGTCAAACCAAACGGGGCTTTCTTCGGGCTTGCAGACAACAATCATTTCCTGCTTTTCAAACTGGTGAATTCTGTAAACACCGCGCTCTTCAAGACCGTGGGCACCCTTTTCCTTGCGGAAGCAGGGTGAATAGCTTGTGAGGGTATGGGGAAGTGTGTCCTCCTGTACGATTGTGTCGATATATTTACCAATCATTGAGTGTTCGCTTGTGCCGATAAGATAAAGGTCCTCTCCCTCAATCTTATA
>JAZNRG010000109.1:0-12757 GCA_045590575.1 Acutalibacteraceae bacterium
CATGGACGCCGATGATATACTTGGTTTAGAAGAAACTTCAGATACATAAGGAGGAACTTAAAATGAAAGACCCCAGAGAAATTCTCGCATTGATGACTCTCGAAGAAAAGGCCGCTATCTGTGACGGTGAAAACTTCTGGAATCTCAAGGCAATGGAAAAGTACGGCATTCCCTCAATCATGGTTTGCGACGGCCCTCACGGACTCCGCAAAAAGGACTACGAAAAGAAGGGCGACAGCCTCAGCAACAGCGTACCCGCAATCAGCTATCCCACAGCGGCAACAACCGCCGCATCATGGGACCCCGAGCTTCTCTATGAAATGGGCGTTGCGCTCGGCAAGAAGTGCCTTAAGGAAGAAGTCGGCGTGCTTCTCGGCCCCGGCATCAATATGAAGCGTTCTCCTCTCTGCGGCAGAAACTTCGAATATTTCTCGGAAGACCCCATCCTTGCAGGTGAGCTTGCAGCAGGCTTCATCGAAGGCGTTCAGTCACAGGGCGTAGGCACTTCGCTCAAGCACTTCTGTGCAAACAGCCAGGAAACCCGCAGAATGACCTGCGATTCCGTTGTTGACGAAAGAGCTCTGCGCGAAATCTATCTCACAGCATTTGAAATCGCTGTAAAGAAAGCAAAGCCCTGGACTGTTATGAACTCATACAACAAAATCAACGGCTTCCACGGCTCCGAAAACAAGCACACCCAAACCGAAATTCTCCGTGACGAATGGGGATATGACGGCGTTGTAGTCAGTGACTGGGGCGCAGTTAACGACAGAGTGCTCGGCTTCAATAACGGCAACGACCTCGAAATGCCCTCATCATCAGGCTCAGGCACAAAGAAGATTGTTGATGCTGTCAGAAGCGGTGCTATATCGGAAGAAACTCTCAACGAAAGAGCACTCAATATGCTCAATCTCATCAAGAAAGCAGTTGACGGCGCAAAGCCCGGCTACGCATATAACGATGCTGACGACCAGCCTTTTGCCAGAAAGGTTGCCGCTCAGTCAATGGTTCTTCTCAAGAATAACGGCATTCTTCCCCTCAAAAAGAACAGCAAGGTTGCCGTTATCGGCGAGCTCGCAAGAACTCCCAGATATCAGGGCGCAGGCTCATCTCACATCAACCCCACAAAGCTCGACAACGCTCTTGAAGAGCTCCAGAAGTCAGGCTATGACGTTGAATTTGCAAAGGGTTATGAGCTCAAGGGCAAGAAGGCAAAGAAGAACGCAGAGCTTGCTGCAGAAGCAGCTCAGCTTGCCGCAAAATGCGAATCCGTTCTTCTTTTCATCGGTCTTACCGACGAATACGAAGCAGAAGGCTTCGACAGAACTCATATGAACCTTCCCGCAGCCCACGATGCACTTGTTAACGAAATTCTTAAGGTTAACAAGAATGTTATTGTTGTTCTCGCAGGCGGTTCACCCGTTGAAATGCCCTGGAATGACGGCGTTGCAGCTATCCTCAACTCCTACCTCGGCGGTCAGGCAGGTGCAGGTGCGGTTGCAGATATCATCAGCGGTGCGGTTAACCCCAGCGGTAAGCTCCCCGAAACATATCCTATGGTTTATACCGATACTCCTGCATTCAACAACTTCCCCGGCAACCCCGCATCCGTTGAATACCGCGAGAGCGTTTATATCGGCTACAGATACTACGACAAGGCAAATAAAGCTGTCCGTTATCCCTTCGGCTACGGTCTTTCATACACAACCTTTGAGTATTCCGACATCAAGCTCGACAAGGCAGCTATGAGCGAAAATGACACTCTCACCGTAACCTTCAGAGTAAAGAACACAGGCGACGTTTCGGGCTACGAAATTGCTCAGCTTTATGTTGCAGACAAAGAAAGCACAATCTACAGACCCGAAAAGGAACTCAAGGCATTCAAGAAGGTCTGGCTCAATCCCGGCGAAACCAAGGAAATCAGCCTCACTCTCAACAAGAGAGCATTCGCTTTCTATAATGTGAATATCAATGACTGGTGCGTCGAAAGCGGCGATTTTGATATTCTCGTAGGTGCTTCAAGCGCAGATATCAGACTCAGTGCAACAGTTAACGTAAGCGGCACAACAGAGAATATCCCCGATTATTCCGCAGTTGCTCCCGCATACTACACAGGCAACGTGCAGAACGTTCCCACAGAGCAGTTTGTTGCACTTCTCGGCAGAGAGCTTCCCCCCACAAACTATGACCCCAACAGAAAGCTCAGCATCTGCGACACCTTCGAGAGCTGCGCCTGCACAAAGAACGGCGCAAGATTCTACAAGCTCCTTTCAACTCTTATCCCCGCAGGCTTTGCTCAGGCTATCGCTCTGCAGACTCCCTTCCGCGATTTCATCAGCATGAGCGGCGGTGTTATGAGCGAAGATATGGCAAACGGTCTTGTTATGTGGATTGCCGGCGAAAAGGGCGGTATCCGCAAGATTCTCAAGGGAATTCCCGGAGCAATCAAAGGCATCGGCCCCCTTCTCAAGAGCATCTGATCAACAAATATGACGGAAGTATGTACTGCTTCCGTCATAGCATTTTAAGGAGAAAACAGATGAAAAAAAGAATAAGCATAAAACTTCTGTGCGTTGCACTTACATTTGCAATGCTCGTTGCCTGCATCCCGATGGCAGCGAATGCAGACACCTCAAAAATCCGTTTCGGAGTTATTTCCGATATCCACTACATCGCACCCTCACTCAAGAGTAACAGTGATACATGGAACTCCTTTGTTTATAACAAACACAAGGAATATAACGAGCTTGATTCTCTTGTTGACAACGCTCTCGACGGCGTTGCCCGAAATGCCGTCAGCGGCGGTGAAACCTATGTCCTTATCCCCGGCGACCTGACCAAGGACGGCGAGCTCGAAAGCCACAAGGCTCTTGCCGCAAAACTCGAAAAATTTGAGAAAGACACGGGAATTCAGGTTTTCGTTGTACCCGGTAACCACGATGTCAACAACAGCAATGCCGTCACATATGAAAACGGCATAAAAGAACCGACAGAGAAAACCTCTCCCGAGCAGTTCAGAGAAATTTATAAGAACCTCGGGTATGACCTTGCAGACAGCGTTTTCGTGCCTGCAAAGGGCAACAAAGGCGGTATGCTTTCATATGCCGTTACCCTCGGCAATTACAGACTCCTCGCCATCGACAGCTGCATTTACAGCAATGATAACGGTGCGGAAAACAATGAACACGAAACCGCAGGCAACATCTCCGACGACCTGCTTGCCTGGATTCTCGATGAATGCGAATCCGCGGAAAAGCAAGGACTTTCGGTTGTCGGTATGCAGCATCATAACCTTGTCCCCCATATGGATATTGAAGAGGCAACCTTCGCCCCATTCCTTGTAAATAATTGGCTTCAGATTGCCGAAACCTATGCCGATGCGGGAATGCACTATGTGTTCACGGGTCATCTTCACGCAAACGACACCGCTTCCCATGTTTCAGACAGCGGCGAAACGGTATATGATATTCTCAGCCCCACTCTTTCGGGTTTCCCGAACTATTATAAAATAGTTGACTTCAGCACTGACGGTAAAAAGACAACAATGCAAACAGACACCAAAGATGTTGACGAATATAAAAATGTTGTCAGCGATGACGGAACCGTTCACAAAAAGCCTTTCGCATATACCTATTCTTTTGAGCGCACCTTCGGTGAAGACGGAGTCAAATCAATGATTATGGGTGCTCTTGAAATCTTCGTCGGCGATACCTTTGCGGATATCAAGAAATCGGGCGGTATCGGCGAATATCTCAAGTCAATGAATCTTGACCTTGAAAAAATCATCGTTGATGCCCTCGGCACCAACGGTCTTGCTCTCGGTCCCGTTGAAATTCTGACCGTCAGCACAAATGTTATGGGATTCATCAACGACCTTTTCAGTCAGATAGATGAAATTTATGTCAATCAGCCTGAACTGACAATGGAAAAAGCAGAAGCAATCGTTGATAAAGTGCTTAACTTCAGACTCACCGATAAGCCTGCAAAAATGCTCACCGATGTGCTCGGCTATGAAGTCAATGCCGAAGGCTGCACTATCGGCGAATTCGCAACAACTGTTATTCTGTCTTTCTACGCAGGCGATGAAAATGCAAGCGAATATAATTATGTAACAGATATTCTTGACGGCTTTTTCAGCGGCGAACTCGCAGAAAAACTGTTTATGCTTCTCCTTGAGGTTGTCAGGGATGACCTTGTTCAGAACGAACTGCTTGCAAATCTCGATTTCAACCCCGGTGAGCTTTTCCCGAAGGGCACTTTATTCTTCGTTACCGGCAGACTTCTTCAGGGTGCCGTTGAAATTCTTCTCGGCGGTGACAACAGCTTCATCAATCTCGTTGACAGCGTGCTCTCCATCCCCCTCGTCCCCGAGGAATACAGCTCAATCAATTCAATCATTGATACTCTGCTCGGTGAATATATCACTCAGAGCCAGTATGAATCCTGGGGCTATACCATCAACTGGATGCTTTCATCATTTATTATCGATGAAAACCTTAAGGATAAAAACGCAGTCTACACTTATTCGGGTGCGGTCAATCCCGAAGTTTCAAAGGAAAACTACCGCCTGCCCAACCACATTGCAACCACTCTCGGCGAGGATTCCTCAACCGAAATCAACATCACCTGGCTCACCAAATACAGCGTTACGGGCACGGATATAGAAATCGTTGAGTATTCCGATAATCCGGATTTCACAGGCAAAGCAACCAAGGGTGACGGTATCGATGCCTCTTCCGAAACAGTTATCAAAACCTATCCCGGTGCAGATATCGGACTGCTCCTCATACTTATGCCCTACGAAAGAGATTATGTTAAACACACAATAAAACTTTCGGGTCTTGAACCGGGCAAGAAATATTCTTACCGTGTCGGTGATGCCGAAAAAGGCTGGTGGAGCGATGCAGGTGTTATCCGCACTGCAGAAGGCGGCGACGAAGGATTCACCTTCCTTTATGTTACCGACCCGCAGGCGCAGCGACCTGAGCACTACGAAAGATTTGCCGAAGTTATCGAAACAGCAAACAAAACCTATCCCGATGCAAGATTCGCCGTTTCCGCAGGCGACCAGGTTGATATGGGCGGCAATGTCAAGCATTGGAATTACCTTCTCAATTCAACGGAACTTCTTCTTTCACTTCCGCTTATGCCCACAACGGGTAACCACGAAAAAGGCGGTGCAGTCATCACCGAAAACTTTGTTATTCCCGGCGTTCCCGCACAGAATCTCGACTCGGGTGTTTACTATTCATATGATTACAACGATGTTCACTTCACCGTGCTCAACACCAACGATGACGAGGGCGACAAGCTCGGCGAAGAACAGATAAAATGGCTTAAGAACGACATCAAGTCAAGCGATGCAAAGTGGAAGGTTGTTGTTTTCCACAAGGCAATCTATTCCAACGGCTCGCATTATGATGACGGCGATGTTGAGGGTATGAGAGCTCAGCTGAGCACTCTTCTCCCCTATCTCGGAGTTGACCTTGTTCTTCAGGGGCACGACCACGTTTATCTGAGAACAGATGTTATAAACTCAAATGCGATTATCCCCGCAAAAGAAGAAACAATCAGCTTTGACGGTCTTGATTACAGCCTTAAATATAATCCCAAGGGCTCGATATATTCAATCTGCGGCACTTCGGGTGTCAAGGTTTATCAGACAAAGGATGTTGAGGCAACCGACAAGCTCTTCCCCAGAGCCGAAAAACTCAACGCAGAAAACACCGAAAATTCAATGTTCTCGGCAATCACCGTTGAGGGCGACAGACTCTATTACAACGCCTACGAAGTTGAAGACGGCAAGGCAATCCGCATTGATAACTTTGCGATTGAAAAGACGAAAGATTATTCCGTATCAGACAAAGCGGGCATCTTCGGCACCGTTATTGAGGCAATGCTTGAAGGAATAGATATGACTTCATTCTGGAAGATAACAAACCTCTTCTTCTCGGCAATCGGCAAAGTAATGCAGCTTGTCTGGAGCGTATTTTAAACAACAAACAACCCCGTAAACCGAGTGGTTTACGGGGCATCTTTTTGCCTTTTTATTCCGATATTTTTTCTGCAAATTCCGCTTTAAGCTCGTCTTTTACAACATCTTTTGCAAGATTCAGTCCGAGTATCTTGTTCGCTTTCATTAAATCACGGGTCATAAAATCGCCCGCAACAATGTTGGCTTTTGCAAGCATAACGGGGTCCGCCTCAATGTCTTTTATTATCTGCGGAAAATAAACTCTGCTCATATCGTCAAGGTCATCGGGCCATTTGGTCCAGCCGTTTTCCGTACCGAGATTCGGGGTCTGCTGAGTCTGGAACCAGAAGAACCCTTCGGTTTCAATCTCCTTCAGATACTTCTGAATTTCTATTGCGAATTTCTGCGGTTTATAGCCGTAAACAGCTGAATCCCAGGGGTCTGCAAGCGGGCAGTCGGTGCTGTAATCATATTCTTTATCTTTGTTAATGATAATATATTTCTTGCCCGATTTTCGGATATCGCCGATTGTTATTTCGCCGATGTTTTCGCAGTCGGTCAGCGCATATTTTTCGGGGCTGAGATATTCTTTGATAAGTCGGTTGGTTTCTTCGGTGTTGCCTTCATAGCTGAGCTTGATGGGTCCGATACCCTGATTCATATAGGTTCTGATTCCAAGCACAAAGAATTCATCCGATTCGTCAAGAGTCTTTTTAAGGCTTTCAAAAGCCTTCTCCGCAGGCATACCCTTACAGATCCCGTGAGCAATAAAAAGATTGCCTTTTTTATCCGCTTTCATTCTTATATCAAAAAATCTTACTCCGCAGGCATACTGCTCATAAAGAGAGCCGTTCTGACAGCGGGCAAATTTATTCATCCCCATAGTGCCCGAGTTGTGGCTTCCGGGCATGGCGATTTTTGTTATCTTTGCGTCATCTTTTATGTATGACATCCAGTTTTTATAAAACACTTTCACTCCCCCTTTGCTGTTATAAATATATCACAAACAACCAATTTTTGTCAACGGAAAGACATCCGATGCATAAAACAGTAAAAATATACAAAATTTACACAAAAAGTTACATACTATCGTTAAAAAAAATTGATAAAAAAGTAGCATTTTTTATAATTATATGTTATAATCATTTAGAATGTGGGAATGTGGGTTATTCTGCCCTTTTTCCGCAAATCAAACTGTTTAAAATTTCATTCAGGAGGAATGACTTAATGGTTAAGAAGATCAGCACACTGCCTTTCAACGGCACCCCTGAGCAGGAAGCACAGCTTAAGGCTATTATCGCCGAATGCGCAGGCGACAAAAGCATGCTCATGCATGTTATCCAGGAAGCCCAGAACATCTACGGCTAGCTGCCCATCGAGGTTCAGACCATGATCGCTGAAGGTATGAACGTTCCCCTTCAGAAGGTTTACGGCGTTGCAAGCTTCTATGCACTTTTCTCACTCACTCCCAAGGGCAAGTACAATGTATCAGTTTGCCTCGGTACTGCTTGCTACGTTAAGGGTTCACAGGAAATTCTCGACAAAATCTGCGAAGTTCTCGGCATTGCTCCCGGCGAATGCACAGACGACCTCAAGTTCTCTGTTGAGGCTTGCCGCTGTATCGGTGCCTGCGGTCTTGCTCCCGTTTTCACAATCAATGATGATGTTTACGGCAGAGTAACAGCAGATGAAATTCCCGAAATCCTCGCAAAATATAACTAATCCATACCGCATCAGCGGAAGAACGAGGGATTTACCATGACAATTCTTGAAGTAAAAGAACTTCTCGGCGCAGAAATCCTCTGCGGCAAAGAAAGCCTTGAAAAAGAAATTCACTCAGCCTGCGGCAGCGATATGATGAGCGACGTGCTCGCATATGTCAAAGACCAGGCGGTGCTCCTTACGGGTCTTGTTAATGCCCAGGTTATCAGAACAGCTGAAATGATGGATATGAAATGCATCGTTTTCGTTCGTTCAAAACGCCCGTCGCAGGATATGATTGACCTTGCAGAGGAAAGCGGAATTGCAGTGCTCACTTCTCCGAAGCGAATGTACGATGCCTGCGGAATTCTCTATTCAAACGGACTCAGAGGTGAAACAAATGGCTGAACCCTTAGTTTTCCGATTCGATGTTGACGGCGAAAACTTCACTTCGGCAGGCCAGGCATCCGCTCAGGTCAAAAAGAATCTGAGAGAGCTTGGCTTCGACCCCGAAACCATACGCAGAGTTGCCATCGCTATGTACGAAGGCGAAATCAATATGGTTATCCATGCGGGCGGCGGCGAAGCGGAGGTTTCCGTCAGCGACGAATGCGTTGAAATCAAACTCACAGACCACGGTCCCGGCATTGCAAACATTGAGCAGGCTATGCAGGAAGGTTTCTCAACCGCTCCCGTCAATATCCGCTCTCTCGGCTTCGGCGCCGGTATGGGTCTGCCAAATATGAAAAGATATACCGACTATATGCAGATAGATTCTGTTGTGGGCGAAGGTACAACCATCACAATGAAGGTTAACTACTGATTCCCGCAAATATCAAGTCAGGAGGTGTATTCCCGATGAATACATATATCCATTCGGTGTCGCTTGATGCAAAAAAGTGCACCGGCTGCACCACCTGCATGAAGCATTGCCCCACAGAGGCAATCAGAATCAAAAACGGATGCGCCGTTATCGATTCGGAGCGCTGCATTGACTGCGGCGAATGCATCCGCAACTGTCCCAACAACGCCAAAAAGAGCATTTGCAACTCTTTTGACGAAATAAAGAATTATAAGCACAAAATCGCTCTCCCCGCCCCGAGCCTGCTCGCTCAGTTTGATAACCTTGACAATATCGGTTATGTGCTGCAGGGTTTGCTCGATATCGGTTTCGACGAGGTTTTTGAGGTTGCCAAAGCGGCCGAGCTTGTTTCGGCATACACAAGAATCTTTCTCCAGACCGAGGGCATAAAAAAGCCTGTTATCAGCACGGCTTGTCCGGTTGTAACAAGACTTATTTTGCTCCGCTTCCCGTTCCTTAAGGATAATCTGATTCCGCTTCTTTCTCCCATGGAGGTTGCCGCAAGGCTTGCCGCCGAAGAGGCAATGAAGAAGAATCCGGAGCTTAAGAGAGAAGATATATGCACCTGCTTTATCTCTCCCTGCCCCGCAAAGGCAAGCTACGCAAAGAACGGTTTCGGCAGTTATAAGAGCGAGGTTGACCTTGTTGTTTCGATGAGCGAAATTTATTTTCAGCTTATCAACGTTATGAAGCGCGAAAAGGTGAGCGACATGCCTTCTCAGGCAGGGCGAATCGGTCTGAGCTGGGCAATCTGCGGCGGCGAAGGCTCCGCACTGCTCAACGATAAGATTATCGCGGCAGACGGCATTAATAATGTTATCTCCGTGCTCGACCAGATTGAGGACGGCAACATCCCGCCCGTTGATTTCGTTGAGCTGAATGCCTGCCCGAGCGGATGCGTTGGCGGCGTGCTTACCATCGAAAATCCCTATGTTGCAAAAAACAGACTCCACACCTTAAGACGCTTTATGCCCGTTGCACTCAACAATATGAGCGAGGATTATATCCCCGAAAAGAGCTTCTTCGGCGAGCTGCCGAAATACAAGCCTCTCAACAGACTGAGCGACAACATCGGCGAATCAATGAGGCTTATGTCCAGGATTCAGGCATTGAGGAAGGAGCTTCCCGGTATCGACTGCGGTTCCTGCGGTGCACCCAACTGCCGCGCTTTTGCAGAAGATATCGTTATGGGCCATGCAGACAGAAACGAATGCATCATCGCCTATAAATCGCTTATTAAAAAATATATCGAGAATTATGACGGAGGTGAGTCGGTTGACGGTTAAAGAGCTTTCCGAAATGCAGGGCTTCAAATCCGTTGCCATGCCCGACGGCGACCGTGAGATAAACGGCATTTACATCGGCGACCTTCTCAGTTGGGTAATGGGCAGAGCCAAGGCGGATGATGCCTGGATAACGATTATGTCCAACATCAACATCGTTGCCGTTGCTTCGCTTGCCGATGTTGCCTGCATAATTCTTGCAGAGGGCGTTAATCTCGATATTTCGGTTGTTGAAACTGCAAGAGCAAAGGGCGTTAACATAATCGCTTCTCAGCTTCCCGCTTACGAAACAGCGGTTGCCCTCAATCTTTGATATGAAAGATTATTACTATGACCTTCATATGCATTCATGCCTTTCGCCCTGCGGCGACGACGATATGACTCCCAACAACATTGCAGGCATGGGAGTGGGTGCAAAGCTCGATATTATGGCGCTGACCGACCACAACACCTGCCGCAACTGCCCCGCATTCTTCAAAACCTGCGAGGCAAACGGAATCATTCCCGTTGCGGGTATGGAGCTTACCACGGCTGAGGATATCCACCTTGTGTGTCTTTTTGAGCATCTTGAAGATGCGATGAAATTCAGCGAAGCGGTAAACGCTCAGAGGATACCCTTCAAAAACCGTGTTGATATTTTCGGCGAGCAGATGATAATGGACGAAAACGACGAGGTTATCGCCGTTGAGGAAAATCTGCTCTCCAACGCAACAATGATAACCGTTGACGATGCGCCCGCTCTTGTTGAGCAGCACGGCGGCATCTGCTACCCCGCTCATATCGACAGAGAGGCAAACGGAATCGTTGCAACGCTCGGTGTGTTCCCCGATATGCCGTATTTCCCGTGCTTTGAACTGCACGACGGTGACAAAAAGGATGAATACACCAAAAGATTCCCCGTCCTTGCGGACAAGCCCTGCGTTATTTCTTCCGATGCCCATTATCTCTGGGACATCAGCGGAAGGCTCAATAAATTTGAACTTGACGTTTCGGAAGAAACGCCCGAAGCAATCCGCAAAAAGCTTTTTGAAAGGCTGAAAGGCTTATGAAAGAGTTATCTTTGAATATTCTCGACATTGCACAGAATTCCGTTAAGGCAAAGGCGGCGAATATTCTGATACAGCTCGTCGAAACAGACGAAACCCTGACTCTCACCATTCAGGATGACGGCTGCGGAATGAGCGAAGAAACGGTGAAGAACGTTATGAACCCGTTCTACACCACAAGAACCACGAGGAATGTCGGTCTCGGCGTACCGCTGCTAAAGCTTGCGGCGGAACAGACGGGCGGAGATATTGAAATCATCTCTGTCAGCGAAAACGACAATCCCGAAACCCACGGAACAACCGTTACCGCAAAGTTCTTTAAAAATCATCTTGATTTCACGCCTCTCGGCGATGTTATCTCAACCGTCACAACTCTGATTCAGGGCGAGCCCGATATCGAATGGCGGTTTGTGCATAAAATAAACGACCAAAGCGTGGAGCTTGACACAAGAGAGCTTCGTGAAATTCTCGGTGATGTTCCGCTGGATAACTACGAGGTTATAAAATGGATTGAAGGCTATCTCAAAGAGAGCTATGAATCCGTTTCATAATACAATAAATATTTTTAGAGAGGACAGATGTTATGAAATCATTGGCTGAGCTTGCAGCAATCAGAGAAAAGATGAAGGACAAGGTTGTTCTTCGTGAAGGCACAGGCGAAATCAGAGTTGTTGTCGGCATGGCAACCTGCGGCATCGCAGCAGGTGCAAGACCCGTTCTCAACGCATTCGTTGAAGAAGTAAGCAAAGCAGGTCTTTCCGATAAGGTTACGGTTTCACAGACAGGCTGCATCGGCGTTTGCCAGTTTGAGCCCGTTGTTGAAATCTTTGAGGCAGACAAAGAAAAGGTTACTTATGTTAAGATGACAGCTGAAAAGGCTGCTGAAGTTGTTGAAAAACATCTCAAGGGCGGCAAGGTTGTTTCTGAATACACAATCAGTAACGTTATCTCATAATGGAGGTTAAATAATATGATTCGTTCCCATGTATTGATTTGCGGCGGTACCGGCTGTACTTCATCGGGCAGTAAGGTACTCATTTCCACCTTTGAAGAAGAAATCGCAAAGAACGGTCTTGCTGAAGAAGTTAAGGTTGTTCAGACAGGCTGCTTCGGTCTTTGCGCCCTCGGTCCCGTTGTTATCATCTACCCCGAAGGCACATTCTACAGCCGTGTAGAAGAAAAAGACGTTGCAGAAATCGTTAGCGAGCACCTTCTCAAGGGCCGTCTTGTTGACAGACTTGTTTACAAGGATGCAGACGAAAGCGTTATCGAAGAAGCCGGCAAAGTTCTTTCACTCAACGACACAAACTTCTACAAGACCCAGAAGAGAGTTGCTCTTCGCAACTGCGGTCTTATTGACCCCGAAAATATCGATGAATACATCGCTATGGACGGTTATCAGGCTCTCGGTAAGGTTCTTACCGAAATGAAGCCCGAAGAAGTTATCCAGATCGTTAAGGATTCAGGTCTCCGCGGCAGAGGCGGCGGCGGTTTCCCCACAGGTCTCAAATGGAGCTTCACAGCTGCCAACAGCGCTGACCAGAAGTATGTTGTATGTAACGCTGACGAAGGCGACCCCGGTGCATTCATGGACCGTTCGGTTCTTGAAGGCGACCCCCATTGCCTTATCGAAGCCATGACAATCTGCGGCTACGCAACAGGCGCAACCGAAGGTTATGTATACGTTCGTGCTGAGTATCCCATCGCTGTTGCCCGTCTTCAGAAGGCAATCGACCAGGCTAAGGAATACGGCCTTCTCGGCAAGAACATCTTTGATTCAGGCTTTGACTTTGATCTTCACATCCGCCTCGGAGCAGGCGGCTTCGGTGGCGGGGAAGAAACAGCTCTCATGACCTCAATTGAAGGGAACAGAGGCGAACCCAGACCCAGA
>JAZNRG010000110.1:0-6993 GCA_045590575.1 Acutalibacteraceae bacterium
CATTGTTAACGCGTCAAAAATAGTCATTTTTTTACCTCACTGATATTTATTCTTAATAAATGTCATTTTGGGATTACTTGAAATATTTTACTGCTGAACAGAACAACTTCATATCATAATTTCCGGGCACATTTTTATAAAGGTCCTTACCGACGCGCTCGGAATGTCCCATTTTGCCTATTACCCTTCCGTCAGGTGAAAGTATACCTTCAATAGCGCATACAGATCCATTGGGGTTGAATGCTATGTCGTAACTTGCATTTCCTGAAAGGTCTACATACTGAGTTGCTATCTGACCTTTACTTGAAAGCTCTTTTACGAGTTCATCAGAAGCAATAAATCTTCCCTCTCCGTGAGAAATGGGAACGTTTATAATATCTCCTACATTCAAAAGTGAAAGCCAGGGTGAATTATTGCTTACAACCTTTGTTCTGACAATGCGAGACTGATGGCGCGCGATCGTATTAAATGTAAGTGTGGGACAATTTTCGTCGGTATCTATGATTTTTCCGTAAGGTACAAGTCCTAATTTTATAAGTGCCTGGAAACCGTTGCAGATACCTGCCATAAGACCGTCTCTCTTTTGGAGTAATTCTTCAACTTTTTCTTTTATTTCAGGGTTTCTGAAGAACGCTGTTATAAACTTGGCTGAACCATCAGGCTCGTCTCCTCCGGAAAATCCACCGGGCAAGAATACTATCTGAGACTCTTCTATTTTCTTGGCAAAGCTTTCAACACTTCTTGAAATACCTTCGGAAGAAAGGTTATTTATAACAAATACCTCTGCTTCTGCACCTGCATCATTTATTGCCTTTGCAGAATCCATTTCGCAGTTTGTACCCGGGAACACGGAAATAAGCACGCGGGGTTTTGCAAATTTTACCGCAGATGAAAATGTCTTATCTGTTGTATAGCTTAAATTCGGGCAAGTTTTTGCTTCTCCCTTTACAAGTGTGGGATATACGCTTTCAAGCTTATTTTCGTACATATTTTGAAGTCCTGAAAGCTCTAAAGATTCTTTTCCGTAGGATATATTTCTATCATCTGTTACATATCCCAAAGTTTTTCCGATATTTTCGTCTTCTGTAAGTTCTAAAATAAAGGATGCATACTTGTATCCGAAAATATCTTTAAGAGAAAGTGTATTTTCAAATTTAAAGCCAAAACCGTTACCTATACACATTTTAAGTACAGCTTCTGCTACCCCTCCGATTCCGGGTGTGTAACAAGATACTGCTTTTTTGCTTCTTAAAAGTGAAGATACATAATTAAAGAGTTTCTTGAGCTCTTCTGCTACAGGAAGGCCGTCTTCACCGTATGGACATTCAAGTACCACTACCTTGTTTCCTGCTTTTTTAAATTCAGGTGAAACAATATTTTCTGTTTTATCTGTACTTACCGCAAATGAAACAAGTGTAGGCGGAACGTCAAGATTTTCAAAGCTTCCGCTCATAGAGTCTTTACCGCCGATCGCGCCGACTCCAAGTTCTTTCTGAGCTCTGAACGCTCCCAAAAGCGCACTTAAGGGTTTACCCCAACGCTTTTCGTTTTTGCCTAATTTTTCAAAATATTCCTGGAAAGTAAGATAAATATCTTTATAATCTGTACCGCTTGCAATAAGCTTACATACAGATTCCGTAACCGCAAGATATGCTCCGTGATACGGACTCTTCTCGGAAATGTAGGGATTGTATCCCCAAGACATAAGTGAGCAACTATCGGTATGTGCTTTTTCAAGCGAAATCTTATGTACCATTGCCTGAATGGGAGTGAGCTGATTCTTGCCGCCGAAGGGCATAAGAACGGTGTTTGCGCCGATTGTTGAGTCAAAACGCTCCGAAAGACCTCTCTTTGAGCAGATGTTGAGGTCGCCTGCAAGAGCTTCATACATATCGGTGAATGAACCGTCAATCTTCTTTGAGTAATCTTCAAGCTTTGCGGGAGCGATGTCGATGTGCTTCTCCGCACCGTTTGAGTTAAGGAATTCACGGCTGATGTTGCAGATTGCCTTGCCGTTCCAGTTCATAACGAGATAGGGCTTTTCCTTAACCTCTGCAACGATTGTTGCTTCAAGGTTTTCGCCTGTTGCAAGCTCGATGAATCTTGCGGCATCCTTTGCTTCAACAACAACTGCCATTCTTTCCTGTGATTCGGAGATAGCAAGTTCTGTGCCGTCAAGGCCTTCATTCTTCTTGGGAACAGCGTTGAGGTTGATTACAAGGCCGTCTGCAAGCTCGCCGATAGCAACCGAAACGCCGCCTGCGCCGAAGTCGTTGCAGCGTTTGATGAGCTGTGATGCTTCTTTATTTCTGAACAGACGCTGAAGTTTTCTTTCTTCGGGAGCGTTACCCTTCTGAACTTCTGCGCCGCAGTTTTCGAGTGACTTGAGGTTATGCGATTTTGAAGAACCTGTTGCACCGCCGCAGCCGTCACGGCCTGTGCGTCCGCCGAGGAGAATAACAACATCTCCGTCTTCGGGGCGTTCACGGCGAACGTTCTCTTCGGGAGCCGCAGCGATAACTGCGCCGATTTCCATTCTCTTTGCAACGTAGCCGGGGTGATAAAGCTCATCAACGATGCCGGTTGCAAGACCGATCTGGTTACCGTAGGAGCTGTAGCCTGCAGCTGCAGTCTGAACAATCTTTCTCTGGGGGAGCTTACCTTCGATGGTTTCGCTTACGGGAACTGTGGGGTCGCCTGCGCCCGTTACACGCATAGCAGCGTAAACATAGCTTCTGCCTGAAAGGGGGTCACGGATTGCGCCGCCGATGCAGGTTGCAGCGCCGCCGAAGGGCTCGATTTCTGTGGGATGGTTGTGGGTTTCGTTCTTGAAGAGAAGAAGCCACTTCTGGATTTCGCCGCCAACGTTAACGTCAATCTTAACTGTGCAAGCGTTGATTTCTTCGCTCTCGTCAAGCTTGGGAAGAAGTCCCTGCTGCTTGAGGTATCTTGCAGCGATTGTGCCGATATCCATGAGGTTAACGGGCTTTGTTCTGTTGCAGGCCTTTCTTGCATCGATATATTCATCGTATGCTTTCTGAAGAAGCTCGTCCTCAAACTTAACGGAATCGATGTTTGTGAGGAAGGTTGTGTGACGGCAGTGGTCTGACCAGTATGTATCAATCATTCTGATTTCTGTGATTGTGGGGTCACGGTCTTCGCTGATGAAATACTTCTGGCAGAACTTGATATCGTCAAGGTCCATTGCAAGGCCGTAGTCTGCAACAAATGCCTTAAGACCTGCTTCGTCAAGAGCGATGAAGCCGTCAAGAGTCTTTACTGACTCGGGAATATCATAATCCGCAACAAGAGTTTCATACTTCTCGAGAGATGCTTCTCTTGATTCAACGGGGTTGATTACGAATTTTTTGATCTGTGCAAGCTCGTCATCGGTGATGTTGCCGTAGAGGCAGTAAACCTTTGCCGATCTTACGAGGGGTCTTTCACCCTTTGAGATAATCTGAATGCATTCTGCACAGGAATTTGCTCTCTGGTCAAACTGACCGGGGAGAAATTCAACGGCAAAAAGTCTGTCGCATTCAAGGTTGGGTTCTTCTGTGATGTCGTCAAGCTGGGGTTCGGAAAGAACAGTGCCCTTTGAATATTCGAAAAGCTCCTTTTCAATCTTTTCAACATCGTAGCGGTTAAGGATTCTTACCTTCTCGAGGCTTGCGATGCCGAGAAGTGAAACAAGCTCGTTTTTGAGCGCGCGTGCTTCGTTATCGAGACCCTTTTTCTTTTCAACATAAGCTCTGTATACCATAGCTGTTATACCTCCAAAGCCTTTTTGCCGATATCCTTGCGGTAATAGGCATTTTCAAAATTAACTGTTTTAACTGTTTCGTATGCTTTTGTAACTGCGTCTGCGAGGGTGTCTGCGGTTTCTGTTACGCCGAGCACTCTGCCGCCCGCGGTGAGGAGCTTGCCGCCGTCGAGCTTTGCACCCGCAACATAGATGTTTTTATCAGCGGGCATTGTTATTTCAAAGCCGCTCTTATATGCAAGAGGATAACCGTCTGACGCCATAACAACGCAGCAGGCGCTCTTTTCTCTGAATTTAACCTGCTCTGCGGTGAGTGTGCCTGCGGCAACGCTCTTCATAATCTCAAAAAGGTCGCTCTCAAGAAGAGGAAGAACAACCTGGGTTTCGGGGTCGCCGAAACGGCAGTTATATTCGATAACCTTGGGGCCGTTCTTGGTTATCATAAGACCGAAGTAGAGGCAACCCTTGAAGGTTCTGCCTTCTGCGTTCATTGCGTTGATGGTGGGGAGGAAGATTTCTTCCATGCATCTTTCTGCAACGTCTACTGTGTAGTAGGGGTTGGGAGCGATAGTGCCCATGCCGCCTGTGTTGAGGCCTTCATCGTTATCCTTGGCTCTCTTGTGGTCCATTGAAGAAATCATGGGAACAACAACCTTGCCGTCTGTGAATGAAAGAACGGAAACTTCGGGACCTTCAAGGAATTCTTCAATAACGATCTGATTGCCGCTTTCGCCGAACTGCTTGTCCTGCATAATGGAAACAACGGCATCCTTTGCTTCGTCACGGGTCATTGCAATGATAACGCCCTTGCCGAGTGCAAGACCGTCTGCCTTGATAACGGTGGGAATCGGGGCTGTTTCGAGATAGGCAAGAGCCTTGTCCGCATCGTCAAAAACTTCGTATGCGGCGGTGGGAATGCCGTATTTCTTCATAAGGTTTTTGGAGAAAACCTTGCTGCCTTCGATGATAGCAGCCTTTGCTTCGGGGCCGAAGCAGGGAATGCCGAGCTTTGAAAGCTCATCAACAGCGCCGAGAACGAGGGGGTCGTCGGGAGCAACAACGGCAAATCCGATATCGTTGTTCTTTGCAAAATCAACGATTGCGGGAATATCCTTTGCGCCGATTGCAACGCACTCTGCGTCTGCCGCCATACCGCCGTTACCGGGGAGCGCATAAATCTTTTCAATATCTTTGTTTTCTTTGAGTTTTTTGATGATGGCGTGCTCACGTCCGCCGCCGCCGACTACGAGAACTTTCATATAAACCTCCGTGAGTTTAATCGGAATTATTGGCTTATTGTAGGGGACGGCGACTCGACGTCCCGAATGCACCGTAAGGTGCATAACCACAAAGCCGCAACAATGTTTCATAAAGAAACATCAACAATAGAATAGCTGTTTAACAAATCAAGAAATAAAACCAACCTTTTGCAGACCTATGGTCTGCCCGGGTCGTCGGGTCGCCGACCCCTACGGAACAGCAAGGTTTTATGAATTGATTATTTCACAGCAAACTTTTTCTGCCGACTGAGGAAGAATAATCCATTCCGCCTGTTCCATAACTCTTTTCTGAAGAGTTTCGGGAGTATCGCCGGGCTGAATTTCAACGGCTTTCTGCATAATGATACGGCCGCCGTCAGGAATTTCGTTAACAAAATGAACCGTTGCACCCGTCACCTTAACGCCGTAGCCGAGCGCCGCCTCGTGCACACGCAGACCGTAGAAGCCTTCGCCGCAGAATGACGGAATAAGCGAGGGATGAACGTTGATGATTCTGTCTTTATAGTGATTTGTGAAACGCTCGGAGAGAATGCTCATAAAGCCTGCAAGAACAATCAGGTCAATGCCGTCGCCGTCAAGCAGTTCAATGAGCCTGCCCTCAAAATCCGGGGTTTCTTTTTTGAGCACGGTTTCGGTGCGGATACCCGCCTTTGCGGCTCTTTCAAGCGCATATGCGCCAGCCTTGTTGGAAATAACGAGGGTTATTTCCCCGCTTTTGATTATTCCCGCCGCCTGGGCGTCAATCAATGCCTGAAGATTTGTTCCGCCGCCCGAAACGAGAACGGCAATGCGAGCTTTATTCATATTTTCACTCCGTTCAAAACACTTGTAGTTAATAGGATGGGAATGACTGGTGAGAAATGGTGACGGATGGCGTTTTTCTCGCCTGCAGGCGTATCGGGTATACGTCAAAGGCGAAAAAACGTCAAATAAACATCATATTATTGCGGGCGATTCGTGAATCGCCCCTACCTTAAAAATGTTTATGTTCTGTCACATTTATCACAGTCAGGCAATAACAACCTTTTCTTCGCCTTTGATAATTTCGCCGATGATGTAAGCGTCTTCGCCGTTTGCCTTGAGAACTTCGAGAGCCTTTTCGGCGTCTTCCTTGGCAACAACGATGCTCATGCCAACGCCCATATTGAAGGTGTTGAACATATCTCTCTCGGGGATGTTGCCTGTCTTTGCAATAAGGTCAAAGATGGGAAGAATCTTAAGAGCTGACTTGTCAATCTTTGCGCCGAAGCCGTCGGGAATGCTTCTGGGGATATTCTCATAGAAGCCGCCGCCCGTGATGTGGGAAACAGCCTTTACTGTTACTTCTTCAAAGAGAGCAAGCATGGGCTTAACATAAATCTTGGTGGGAGTGAGGAGAGTTTCGCCGACAGACTTGCCGCCGAGCTCTGCAACGGGAGTTTTGATATCTGCATTGTCAACATCAAACACTTTTCTTACAAGTGAGAAACCGTTTGAGTGAACGCCGCTTGAGGGAAGAGCGATAACAACATCGCCTTCGGTCATCTTTGTGTTGTCGAGAACCTTATCCTTATCAACAACGCCTACGCAGAAGCCCGCAAGGTCATATTCGTCGATGGGATAGAAGCCGGGCATTTCAGCGGTTTCGCCGCCGATGAGTGATGCGCCGGACTGAACGCAGCCTTCAGCGATGCCGGAAACGATTTCTGCAATCTTTTCAGGAAGGTTTTTGCCGCAAGCGATATAGACAAGGAAAAGCAGGGGCTTTGCGCCGCAGCAGATGATATCGTTTGCACACATTGCAACGCAGTCAATACCTACCGTGTCGTGCTTGTCAAGAAGAAAAGCAAGCTTGAGCTTTGTTCCAACGCCGTCTGTACCACTGACAAGAACGGGCTTTGTGATTCCCTTAAGGTCAAGTTCAAAAAGTCCGCCAAAGCCTCCGATTCCGGAAATGCAGTTTTCGGTAAC
>JAZNRG010000111.1:0-27665 GCA_045590575.1 Acutalibacteraceae bacterium
CTGGGGCGTTAAGGTTGACGTTGCAATGCCTTGCGCAACTCAGAACGAAATCAATATGGAACAGGCTGAAAAGCTCGTTGCAAACGGCGTTCCCTACTACATCGAAGTTGCAAATATGCCCACAACCAACGATGCTCTTGCATACCTCAAGGCAAACTGCAAGGCAGTTGCTCCCTCAAAGGCAGTTAATGCAGGCGGCGTAGCAGTTTCAGCTCTCGAAATGAGCCAGAACTCAATGAGATACAGCTGGACCGCAGAAGAAGTTGACGCTAAGCTCAAGCAGATTATGAAGAACATTCACGATAACTCCGCAGCAGCTTCAGAAGCATACGGTCTCGGTTATGACCTTGTTGCAGGCGCAAACATCGCAGGCTTCATCAAGGTTGCAGATGCAATGATGGCTCAGGGTCTTATCTAAATAAAAAGCAAAAGGAATCCGATTTTCGGGTTCCTTTTTTGTTTGTGATAAAAGTGCCGACGGTTTTCTCGGATTCCTTTATGATATATTCAACCGTATAATTGATTTTTTCAAAAACATTTTTTTAATAATAAAGTCGGGGGAGCTTCCGGAAAGAAGCTCCCCCGACTTTGTAAATACACATTGAAAGGATGGATAGGAAAATGCGGAATCCGTTTGCACCTGCGGAAACCGGCAAATTAAATCATATCTGTTATGATTTAATTATACATTGTCTGTCCGTCAAAAACCACCTTTTATAATTACAATATCAATACAAAACCGTTACAAAAGAATTCCCGAAAATTACAAACTGTAATTATTATTCCTGATGTTTCATATAATTATATATCCGATGCGCAGGAGGATTTATATATGAAAAAGAACAGTTCGGGATTTTCAGATGTGGCGGCATTCACGCTGTCGGTTATTGTTATTGCGGTTATTTGTTTCGGACCCGTTTCGGGCAAGCTGTCGCTCGCAATGGCATCGGTTATGTTCGGAAACGGCGGCTCGGCTTTGCCCGAGGAATATTATTCGGAAGAACCCGAAACTGCCGGAAGCTTTGCACCGATCATCAAGCCTTCGGTTTCTGCTGATATAACCGAAACTCCCGCAGACATAGAAGCCCTTATCGAAAAATATTCAAAGCTTTTTGCAAATGACCAAAAAGACGGAGATATAAGCAGTGTTACATATAAAAATAAGGGTGCAACGCACATTTTCGGGAATGTAAAGGTAAAAAATAATACTGAAACAAAATCGCTCGACATCGAAAAAGTGCTTTCGCACCCGCTTGAGCTTTCAATTGATAAATCAAAACCCGCCGTTCTGATTTTCCACAGCCACACCTCCGAAGGCTACGAGATGATTGAAAGAGAGTTCTATGCTCAGGATTATGTTGCGCGAAGCAATGATGAAAACAGAAATATCGTGAGGGTCGGCACGGAAATTGCAAATCATCTCGAAAGGCTCGGATATACCGTTATACACGATAAAACAATCCACGACGATGTTTACGGAGATTCTTATCCGAATTCAAGAAAAACCGTCGAGAAGCATCTGAAGGAAAATCCGCAGATACAAATCGTGCTTGATATTCACCGTGATGCAATAACTCAGGATAACGGAGTCAAAATAAAGCCCGTCAATACCATATCGGGCAAGAAAGCCGCCCAGCTTATGATTATAAGCGGTGCAGAGGAAGGAAAGGTCAAGGATTTTCCCGATTGGGAGTATAATCTCCGCTTTGCTCTTCAACTTCAGAAAAAATGCGAAACAATGTTTCCGGGGCTTATGCGACCCGTTCTGTTTTCTCAGAGAAAATACAATATGGATATGACCCGTTTCAGCCTGCTGATTGAAATGGGCAGTGAAACCAACACTCTTGACGAAGCCTGCTATTCGGGAAGAATGCTTGCCGAGGCACTTGCTTCGCTTATGGATGAATATGTGAAGGAATGATAATTTGAAATTGCTCAGAATTTATATCGTAACCGTTATTGCAATTGCAAGCATAACGGCATTCACGGCTTCTGTTTTTATTGCCGACGAAAACGCAAGAAGAATAACTCTCGGAGAAGCCGCTCCTGTTTTTTCTGTTGCGGATTTATTAAATAATTTACTGACAAAATAAAAAAGGGCGGCAGTCATCACACTGCCGCCAACTATTTTATTTCAGAAAGAACAGATTTTCAAAAACAAATATCTGATAACCTTCAATTTTAATTGTTTCAACCGCAAGCATCTCAAACAAATTCCAGTCAACTGTTGATTTCAACATTTCCACTTCGTTGTCCGAAGCAAGCACGAAATATTTTTCAACGCCCTCCTGCTCTTCAAACCACTTCATATTTGCCTGATATCGGCAGGGAGCAATTCCGTTTTCGTTGATATCAACATTTGCCGCTCTGACTTTTGAATCCGAAAGCACGGTTATTGCCTGAGAATTCCAGAAGGTTGCATAGCCGTAGTTAAGGCCTTTTTCATCAAGCGTCTGAGCAAGCTTATATTTCTCGTTAAGTTCAATTCCGTTTTTATCCATCTCGGAGATGCATTTGAACGAAACCCCGCTCATAAGAATGAGCATGCACGCGGCAATAACGGATAATCTGAGCGGAACCGCATAATCCTTTGCCGCTCTGAAAGCCGCAAAGCAAACAAGAACACCCGTACAAATCATAGGGCTTAAACGCCAGTTTGCTGCCGAAAGGATGCCGAAAATGTAGCCGAACATTATTACTCCCGTCACTCCGAAATGACTGAGGATGAGAAGTCTTGAGGGCACGTCGAACTTCTTATAGAAGATTAGGGCAACGAACGGAACAACCGCAACGATTACCGCCGAAGCGATTCTGATAATATTCACGATGGATTCGGGCGAAAAGATTGACATACCGTAATGTGCATCAACACCGAAAAGCCAGAACCAATGGAGCGGGAAATTGCCGAGGTTGGAAAGCCAGTCTTCCATATTGGCATACTGCGAATATGCATTCGCATAGCCTGCCTCAACGCCGTTGCTGAGCGCCGCAAGAAGCCCCATTCCGATAACTGTGGCTGCACCGCAGATAAGGCAGAAAAAGACTGAACTCTTGTTTTCCTTTGAAACAAGCTTTCTTTCTCCGGAAAACATCATTTCCGCAACTGCGGCAAAAAGAACGGGAACAATACCCGTTGCAATAACCTGCATTCCGTCAAGGGCACTGCACGCAGAAAATATAACGGTAGATACTATTATAAAAATGAGTTTGCCGTTTTCTTTTTTATCAAAAGAATCTCTGAATCTCAGAAGAAGCGAGAGAACAACAAACACAATCAGAGCACTTATGCTGTAATAAATAACGTGCTCATAGAATATTTCCCTGAGCTTTGCGGATGCACAGAGCACCATTGCAAGCACGGAAACCGCCGTAAAAGACAGCGGCAGGCTGAATTTCAGACTTCTGCAAAGAAGAAATGCAGATGCAAAAAACAGCAGGATAAAAAGCACCATACCGATATGGTGAGTGGTCATAGAAACACCGAATATGCCGATAAACGGCAGCATCAGCATCGTGCCGCCGAAGGGAAGCATTGCTGCATAGCCGAAATCCTCGTTGAAAAGAGTTCCGCTGTCAAAGCTCGCCTTTGCCCAGAGAATCGTATCCGAACAGTCGGCGTGAAAATACTGCTCTGACGGGAAAATAATATAATATATCACCGCCGCAAGGGATGCCGCCGCAAACAAAGCGGACACAGCAACCGCAAGGCGCTTTTTCAGTTTTATAACATCAACAGTCATATTCTCACCTTCAGTTCCAGAACGCAAAGAAATCCTTGAATGCGCAGTAATAATCGGGGTCATACTCAACAAAATTGCCGTTGAGCGATATTGCAACCGCAACGCAGAAAACCGCCGTCAACGCCACACCCGCCGTTACCGCCTTCTTTGATACACAGGCAATGTTTGCGGGATAATCCTTCTGCAGAATAAGGCAGACTTCAAGAACAACCGCCGCCGAAACAAATGCCGCAAGGAGCGAAATATCGGTTGTGTATCTGAATATTACTCCGCCCATGCAGAAATCAAGGAATGCCGTAAGCACAAATGAAATAATCGCCGCAGAAAGCATTACCTTGCCGCTTGATGATATCTTTTTGCTCTTCAGGAGCACAGGGCTTAAAAGAAGCGAAAGCATAAACGGGAAAGCGAAGATGCCGAAGTTACTGTCGGTATACATATTCCTGCCGTAATCCGCAAAACGGTGATAACCGAGCTGGATATACGGGAAAATATCCTGAGGAACAAAAGGCTGCAGGAAGAAATGATGAATTGAGCCTGCAAGTCCGCTTGCGCTCACTTCATAAAGCGAAGCGTTGAACACCGTTAACTGATAATCCGCACCGAACTGAAGTATATCGCCGAAGCGCAGATAGTTATAATAAAGCGATGCACCGACTGCCGCCACAACGGGAAGAGCAAGCACAATCATTTCTCCGAAGAAAGACGGCAGTTTTTTTGCCTTTATGCTGCGGATAAAATAAATGATAACAAATACCGCAACGAGCACCGCAGGAGCAACAACGGAATTAATTCTTGAATGGAAAGCAAGACCGAAACCGATTCCTGCAAGAAAAAGCATTATTACTCTTGCCGCTTTGTTTTTTAGGTTATACGCCTTGAGAATAAAGAACAGGAATGCCGAAACAAAAGCCATACCGGCTATGCTTGCTATATAGTAGAAAGGCATTCTGCCTCTCTGAATCAGAAGAACTCCGCTTGCAAAGTAAGCTCCGAGCGCACACACTCCCGCAAACCAGGGGCGGATATTCTCTTTTCTGAGCTTTGCCCACTCGATAACCGCCCACGGAAGGAACAATGCCGTTATGAGCGAAAAGACCGCCATAACAAGAGAGTCGGTGGGAAGGTTGCCAGTGATAAGATAAAAAGGCAGATACACAACAAGAATCGGTGCAATTCCGAAATAGGAATAATAATTGCCGTTATAAAACGCACGGTCATACATAAATCCGATTCCGTTGCGTGCATCGGGAGCATAAGGGTTCTCGAGCATCAGAAGTTCTTTGGTCGGCTCAACATCAAGATGAAGCTGCCCCTTTATAAACGCATCAAACTGCTGTAAATACGGCTGCCAGTATTCGGGTCCCCCGTCAAGAGGATATGTTATGTAGTTGCCGTCTTCGCATGATGAATAGAGAAGCCACGCAACAAACGAAACAAAGCAGCTCACCGAGCAGGCAATCATTGCCGCATTGTTATAGGTCATTTCATCTCTGAGCTGTTTGCCTGCAGCACCCGAAAACATATATATGATAAGCAGAAGCACGGCAACAACCGCAAATCTGACCGTGTTGAACAAAAACTCATAGCTCTCATTAACAACAACATCCGAAAGAATCAGCTCGGTATCGGTATCGGGGAATTCGATGCTCACTCCGCTTGCATTGCCGTATGAGCCGAGATAAACCTTGTATCTCCTTGCGGCACTACCCACGGCGATATTCTCTGTTCTTGACACTGCCGCACTGTAGGTGCTGTTTTCGTCAAACACATAGAAGTTGACTTTTTCGTAGGAATCCTTTGCATCGGGATAAGCATTGGCAACAGAGAAGGTTACGGAATTGAGCCTGAAATCATCACAGTCGAAATCAACAAGTTTCCGTGCGGCGTTGACTTCAACAGATTCCGACTCATAGGGCACAAAATCCCTCACCCCGTCTTTGCCTGCAACATATGCAAGCCAGACGAAGTTTGAAAAAACTATCTCTGCAAGAACCGATATTGCAAGGATTAAAACCAGTCCGAAAAATCCTTTAGTTCGTTTTGCCGCTTTCATTTGAGTTCTCCTCGTGATATTCAGCTTCGGTGTTTACGCTCCAGATATTCTCCTTTGTTTTCTTGCCGCTGATGATATTTGAAACAGCTTCAAAAGAGGTTGCCATGGAGTGATCCATATTGTTATATCTGTGCTGACCGTTTCTGCCGACACAGTAAAGATTTTCGAAAGTATCAAGATAAGAAATAAGCTCGTCCATTCTGCCGTAGGTGTCAAAATATGCGGGATAAGCCTTCTGCACCTTTTCACGGTGGCTGTCGAGCACCTTTGCATCGGCATCAATAACACCCATGCTGATAAGCTCCTTGACTGCAAAATCAACGCATTCTTTTTCTTCCATATTCCAGAAGCTGTCGCCCTCGTCGCAGAAATATTCAAGGCCTATCCAAACGGTATTCTGAGGGTCTTTCACAAGATAAGGTGACCAGTTGTTGAACACCTGGATTCTGCCGAGTTTAACGCCGACATCCTGAACGTAAATCCAGCAGTCGGGAACGATGTTGCCGAGAGTTTTTATGCCTGTTTCGTTTTTGAGGTTGAGCTTGTTGAGAAGCAGACCGACTGTTACGAAATCCCTGTAGGGAAGTCCCTCGGCGATTTCCTTTGCATCGGAAGGCACACTTGCACCCATACCCGCAACAAGGTCTTTAACGGGCATTGATGAAATGAAGATATCGCCGTCTACGGTTTCGTCGCCGCATCTGACGAAGTTCACCTTACCCTCGGAGATATCAATATCCGTTACCTTGTGGTTATAGAGAATCTTGCCGCCCATTTTCTCAAACTCGGCGCCGACTGCCTCCCAGAGCTGACCGGGACCGAACTTGGGATACTGAAATTCTTCGATAAGCGAGGTTTCTACCTTTCTGTCCTTATTGGGCACAAGCTTTGAAAGCATATCTTTTATAACCGCAAGAATCGAAAGCCCCTTAACTCTCTGTGCGCCCCAGTCTGCCGAGATTTCACTCGGATGCCTGCCCCATAGCTTTTCGGTATAGCCCTCAAAAAACATTGAATAGAGCACTTTGCCGAAACGGTTGATATAGAAGTTTTCAAGAGAAGTTTCTTCCTTCTTCGAAACGGTTGATTTAAGATAGCTGAAACCTGCTTTTACCGTTCTGGGCAAACCCATATTGATGAAGGTCTGGGGCTTCATTGAAATGGGATAATCAAAGAATTTGTGAAGATAATAAATTCTTGAAATACGGCGACGGATAAGCATTACCCTGTCCTCTTTTTCGGGGTCGGGACCGCCCTTTGCAAGAGGCTTTTCCCTGCCGAGAAGCTCATCGTCAAACGACGGTGCACCCTGAACGGGCATAAGCTCCGCCCAGAAATCGTTGACAGCCTTGTCCTTCGAGAAGAATCTGTGGCCGCCGATATCCATACGGTGACCGTTATGCTTTACTGTTCTTGAAATACCGCCGAGCATATCGCTCTGCTCAAGAATAACAACCTCGTATTCATCCGACTTTTTAAGAAGCTCGTAGCCTGCGGTAAGACCCGCGGGACCGCCGCCTATAATAACGCATTTTTTCATGCATATTCCCCCTATATATAAAAGTCAATATTATACTATTATAGATTATAACATTATTAAAATATAAAAGCAATTAAAAATATATTACGAAATAATTAAGATTTAAACCTTATTCGCTTTTTTCCTTCAAAACACTCACAAAAAGCACCCTCGCAGCTGCGAAGGTGCTTTGTTACTTTCTGCAGTTCCATGTGTGGTCCCGATAACACAGAACCTTGGAGGGGTACGGAGCTGACGGTGAAATCAGCCCCGCCGTGAGCAATCAATCCATCCTTTTCCTGATTATTCAAAAATAATCTTTCCGACCTTGCCGACAAAAAGCATTCCTGCACCGACAAGAAGTATTCCGCCTAACGCCGTCATTCATCTACCCCCTCCGTTATTTCTTTTGTCCCCGTGACACCTGTATAATACCTCATAAAACAAAAAAATTGCATCAAATGTAATATTTGATGCGTTTTTTGTAATAATTGAAAAACACGGCCGAAGAATCATCCTCAGCCGTGTTAATTTATCAGTTATACTGCACTCTGGCATTTTTGAAGCTCTGGTTATTGGCTCTGATTTCGGGTTTTTTGACAAGATGCTCCGTTGTATAATATACCGTTTTCAGTCTGTCACATCCCAGGAATGCATACTCATCAATAACTTGAACCGTTCCTGGTATTCTTATACCCGATATATGAGCATTTGCGAAGGCTCCCTCTCCTATTATCCTTACCCCTTCGGGCACGGCATAAACATCCCCTCTTCTGGCTTCGGGATACTTGATAAGCTCGGTTTTGCTTTTGTTGAAAAGAACGCCGTCAATGCTCGAATAATAACTGTTACCGGCATCAACATTTATGCTTTCAAGAGATTCGGTTGAATAGAACGCATTGTCTCCTATATTGCTTACGGCTGCGGGAATGTTGATTGACACAAGGCTTCCGCAATCCATAAAAGCAGACGCACCGATAAAAGCAAGATTTTTTGGCAGCTCAACCGCACCAAGACCCGTGCACGAAGAAAATGCGCTGTCCTCCACGGTAATCAAAGAATCGGGAAGGCTTAGCTGAGAAAGATTTTCACAGCCCATAAAACCGGCTGCTCCTATTTCGGTTACCCCTTCGGATATAAAAGCCGCCGTGAGTTCAGAAAAACCGCTGAACATATCGGGTGCTATATCCGTTATTCCGCTTGTAATTCCCACTTTCTTCGCCGTTTTTGCCGGCAAATCAACCTTGTTGGGCATCGAAGCGGTTTTGATTTCGTTATCTCTTATTTCAACAAGAAGATAACCGTTTTCGTACCAGCTCCAGATTATATCTTCATTCACAAAATTTCCGTTAAGTTTTTCAACACCCTTGAGAAGGCTTTCTCTTGCCTCATCACAATATCCGTATTCTCTGCTGCCTCCGAATATATTTTTCCATTCTTCGCAAGCAGCTTCATAGGTGAGCCTTTCAACCTCCTGAGCTGCGGGATATTCTGCTCCTTCGGGGTCTGTCATATACAACGACTTTTCGGGCAGCGTACATTTTATAAACCGAGGCTGAGCAAGACCTTTAAGCTGATAATCGGCTATTGAAATACTAACCTGCTGAACAAGCTCTTTGCCGTTATAACTGGTTTTTCTGCCGTCCTTACTGTAATCCTCTGTTTCGGGGGCTTCTTCATCAAGCTGATTCTTATAACTGAACTCAGCAAAGTAATACGGAGCCTGAACTGCTTCATCCGTGTTTTTAATTATTGATAGATGGTTTAATGAGGTATCTGAGGAAGAAATCTTCTCCCACTGTGCGCCTTTGAAAACCTTGTTGCCGTTTTCGGTATCAATATCAAAAAGTGCAACACACATTCTGTCCTTGCCCTCTTTGAGCCTGATGCTTACCGATAAAAGCATTTCGGAAACACCGTCACCGTCGAGGTCAAAATAATCTTTTCTGTGAGCAGCCGAGCCGGGAATTATATCCATTGGTTCGGAGTCAAAAACAAGCATGTCTTCGGGTTTGAGGTCACTGCCGTTATAGACAGAATCACTGTTATTCACAAAACCGTTGAGTGCAGGATTTTCCTTTGCAAAATCGCTTGATTTGAGATATCCGTCATAAAGCTCCGTTGCCTCTTTTTCGCTTATTTTAAGCTCGGCAGCCGCAACGGTCTGCGGCTCGGCGGTGGTTGTTGTTTCTTCAACTTTCGGGGCATTGCCAACAAAATATTTGATTGCAAAAGCCGCACCGACAAGAACGGCAACCGATGCTGCGGCGGCAACTGCCGCTTTGATGATCTTCTTTGTTTTCTTACTCTTTTTCTTATGAATGCCGACGGGTTTCTTGCCCTCAAGAATTTTGGTAAGAGCATTCTTAAGCTCTGTTGCACTCTGAATTCTCTTGGTATAATCAACAACAAGGCCCTGAGCAAGAAGCGCTTCAAGAGAATCATAGCCCTTGATACCGAAAGCAGAGAAAGGCTTGAGTTGTTCTTCATCTCTCTCCGTGCTTTCAAGCGGAGTTTCTCCCGTTATCATTCTGTAGAGCGTTGCACAGACGGCATAAACATCCGTCCACGGTCCCTGCTTTGAACGGCTGGCATACTGCTCTCTCGGAGCATAGCCTCTCTTGACCATAACCGAAAGGCTCTTTTCGGAATCATCAACCGCAAGCCTTGCCGAGCCGAAATCAAGAAGCTTCACCTTACCGTTGCCGCAGATAAAAATATTATCGGGAGAAATATCACGGTGAATAACCTTTTCTTTATGCATATCCTCAAGAGCATTGAGAACGGGCATAATTATTTCAATTGCTCTTTCAGGCTTAAGGCTTCCTCCGTTTTCCTCAAGCAGCTTTTTGAGGTCCTTGCCGTCAAGATATTCCATAACAATATAAGCGGTGTTATTGGCTTCAAAGAAATCAAAGATATCAACAACATTATCTGTTGCGGAAAAACTCGAAAGCCTTTTTGCCTCTTCAAGCATCTTTCTGATGCCTTCCTTGAGAAATTCCTCGGATTTTCTGTTATAGCAGGAAACCGCAAGCTCCCCTTCACTTCTTGTTGAGAAGGCATTGGGAAAGAATTCCTTAACAGCAACCCTCTTCTGAATAACCTTATCATATGCTATATAGGTTATTCCGAAGCCGCCGTGACCGATAACCCTGCCGAGAACATATTTATCCGCGAGGCAGGTGCCGGGTCTGAGATGAAATTTGGATTCGGGAACGGTATCTGCAATATAGCCGCAATACGGACAAACATTAAAATCCTCGCCGTATTCTTTCATACAACCGTAACATCTTTGCATTTTATTCTCTCCCCTCTCCTCACTTTATAATCACGGCAACAGCCGAGTAGTTATCCATGTTTATGTTTTTGCCTTTTTTTACAACTGCCTGCTCCATTTTACGAAGCCATTCTTCCGCGGTACCGCTTTTTCTGAGCAGGCTGCACATTCTTCTTTCACTTATAAGCTCCCAGAAGCCGTCCGAACAAAGCAGAAATGCGTTGCAATCCTCAAGTCTGACAGGGTCAGAAAGCTGATATTTCGGCATTTCGTCATCAGCACCGATTGCCCTGAGAATCTTGTTTCTGTCGGGATGAAAGCGGATATCCTTTTCTTTGATTTCTTTGGACAGAACAAGCATCTGCGGCACGCTGTGGTCATAGGTTCTTACCTTCACGGAATTCTTCGCAAAGCAATAAAGCCTTGAATCTCCGAGATGGCTCCATCGGCATTCGCTACCCGAAATAACAAGCGAAACAACCGTTGTTTTCATTCCGTTTGATGAGCCGTTTTCTTCCTGAAGCTCAAGCACCCTGCTGTTTGCCTGAGAATATGCTTCAAGAAAAAACTCCTCAGCATTCATATCCCTGTTTTTGAATATATCCGAAAAAATCCCTGTTACTGCAGAAGATGCAACGTCGCCGTTGCCGTGCCCTCCGAGACCGTCGCAAAGCGTGAAACAATATTTATCCGACTTCACGGCAACGGAAACAGAATCCTCGTTGACACCTCTTGAGCCTTTATCTGAGACCGAACTGTAATTAATCAATAATATCCCCTCCCGTCGGTCATAAATAATCTTTTAATCCTGCGGTTTATATCTGCGCAGCCATTTACGAAGCAGCATATCCGCATATTTTCTTATGCCTTCCGTTTTATCGCTGAATTCGGAAACATCCTTTTCTGAGGAAAGGCAACATATAAAATCCGCCGCATTGCCAAAACGCATTTTAGGCTCCATGTCCATTGCCTTCATAATCGAATCGCTGATATGAGGCGGAATTTTCGGGTCAAGCTCAATCGGTGGAGCAAGTTCCTCACCGTTCATACGGTTGAGTGCATCCGACGGCTTTTTGCCGATAAGAACTCTGTATAAAACAGCCGCCGCTGAGTAAATATCAGAATAAGAACCCTGAACACCCGTTGAGCGGTAACTCTCGGGCGGAGCATAGCCGGGCACAAAATGCACCGTTTTGTCTTCATCGCTGTAAGGGAACACGGTTTTCAGAAAACCGTAGTCCGAAATTTTGATTTCATTGTTTACTGTCAGAATAATACTATTCGCCGAAAGCGCACCGTGAAAAAGCCCCGCTTTGTGAATGGCCGTAAGAACATTCAGCACGGGAATCATAACAGCCGTTGCGGCGTCTGCATCAAATTTTCCGCCGTTATCCTCGAGAAAATCCGAAAGATACATTCCCTCGGCATACTCCTTGACAACATATACCGTATTGTTGCAATTGAAGGAATCGTATATTTCAATCATATCGCGGCAGCGGATTTTTGCCGCCTTTTCAGCATTGATTCTGATTTCCGCAACATTGCGTTCATATTCCTGCACATTTGCCGTAGAACTCACAGTAAGCTCCGCCGAACCGTCTTCTCTCGAAACAACTGCTCTCGGGAAATACTCCTGAACCTCAACAATGCGGGATTCTTCGCTGTCCCACGCTTTGTAGTCAACGGCTTCCGGGTCAATGCAGTCAACCTCTCCGATAAGATATCTGCCGCTTAGCAAAGTTCTTGCGGGGAGCAGAGAGCCGTTTCTTTGTTCAGTTTCCGCATAGCCGCATTTTCCGCAGACCGCACCGTTTTTTTCGCAAAAGCACGAAATGCAAATATCCTTACCAGTCATCGGTTAATATCCTTTCCCGGCTCAGTTGAGCTTGAAGGTGTTATCCTTGTTTCCGAGATACATAAGCGAACCTCTCGGAACGGAAACAGTTATACCCTTCGGCAGCCTTTCGCCGTTTATATAAGTGCCGTTGGTTGAATAATCCGTAACGCTGTAGGAGCCTGATTTCGCATCGCCTTTCACCGTGCAATGGGTTCGGCTTACAAGCTCGCAGCCTTCGTCAACAACAATCTGTGACGTTTTTGGGTCACGCCCTATGGTTATTTTTTCGTCAGGGTCAATTCTGAAAATCGCATCTGCATATGCACCGCTGATTCCCGTTATCGCACCGACGAAATTATCGCCTGATTTTCTGAATATTTTCATAGCTGTTACACCTTATCTTTCCCAAGTGAAAACATCCGAACAGAAAGGAACAAACATAAGCTCGCTTTCGCCGAGCGAAATTCTGTCGTTTGCCTTGAGCTTTGCGGGAATAAGCACGGGTTCATCGTTAAGATAACAGAGTTCCGAGGAATCACCCGGCTGAATCATAAACGAATTGCTCTTGGGGTCATAGGTCAGAATGGCATGCTTATCTCTCGAAACGGCCTTATCACCGCTGAGACTGATATTCATTGCACCGGACCTTCCTATAAAATTCCTGCCGCTCTTGATTTTGAAATCCTCTCCGAAATGAACACCTTTTACACAAACAAGCCAGCCCACAACAGGCTCTGTGCCGATTGATTTCTGAAAATAATGAACCGTGTAGTTTTCTGCCGCTTTGTTTTCTTCTCTCGCTTCTTCTGCAGGTGCGGTTTTTGACAGTTCTTTTTCATCAACAAAAACCGTAACATCCGGAATTCTTGTGTTGTTGCAATGGGGGCATTCGTTATATTTTCCGCCGTCAAAGAAATGACCGTTGGCGCATCTGATAAGTCTTTTTACTTCTTTCATAAAACCGGTCTCCTATTCCGAAATATCAAGATATTTCATAAACTTGCTTTTAACTTCGCTGTATCTTCTCTGGCTGACAGGCACAAACAAACCGTTGTTCATCGTCAGACCGTCTTTCGTCAAACTCTTTATGCATCGGATATTGACTATGTAGCTCTGATGCACTCTTATGAACTCATCCGCATTGACAAGCTCTTCAACCTCATCAAGTTTTGAATAAAACTCGCTGTCGCCCCTTTTGTTGACAACAATGCATTTTCTGCCGCTGCTGGTAAAATAGAAAATATCATCAAAACGGATTTTCTGAATCGCACCCGAAACCTTGAATGAAAAATAATTATCCTCGTCCGATTCAAACCAACAGAAATATCTTTCGAGTGTTTCGGAAAAAGCCTTTATCGGAATCGGCTTTATAAGATAATCAAAAACTCTCAGCTTATAGCCGAAAAGAGCAAAGGAATCATCATCCGAAATAAAGACTATCTCCGTTTTTATATTGCCGCTTTCACGGATTTTCTTTGCTATCTCAATACCGGGGAAAATACGGGAATCGATTTCGATAAACGCAATATCAAAATCAAAATTATTCTTGAAATCAATCTCAAGCGCTTTATTTGGATTTGTGTAGGATTCATAACCGAACTCGCACTTGTCAAAAAGAATGTTGACAAGCACATCCTCCAGCCTTTCGGCACTCGCTTGCGAATCAAACACCGCTATTTTCAGCAACTCAACTCACCTCGGCAACTGCTTATAGTATAATACAAAAAATTAGATTACGCAGAGAATTGTAATTTTTGATACATTATTTGTAATAAATACTATTTATTATTATAATTTTTATTTTTCTGTTTGTCAATTACCGCATTAAAGAATTAAAGTGATATTGAAATACATCTTCAGTTATGATAAAATTCTGTTATAACAACAAACGCAGGAGGACTGATTATGCTTTTCAACGAAACCGTCATTTCAGGCATTGCCGTTAAAAACAGAATAATCCGAAGCGCAACCCATGACGGTCTTGCCGATGAAAACGGCGCTCCGAGTGACAAACTGATTGCCAAATATGAGCATCTTGCAAAAAACGAAGCGGGATGCATAATAACAGGTTACGCCGCCGTCAGCCGAAACGGTGTTTCGCCCTATCCGAGAATGATGAAAATATTTGACGATTCGGTTATTGATAAATATAAAGAGCTGACCGAAGCTGTTCACCGCCACGGAACGCCAGTTATTCTGCAGATTGCCCATTGCGGCAGGCAAACATCGTCAAAGGCAATCGGCGTGCAGAAGGTTGCTCCGTCAAACGTGCTCCACGCATTCTATCCCGATAAGGCAAAGGAACTCAACAACGCTGAAATTCACGGTATAATCAACGACTTTATTGCGGCGGCTGTCAGAGCTGAAAAAGCGGGGTTTGACGGCGTTCAGCTTCACGGCGGTCACGGTTATCTGCTCCACGATTTTCTTTCTCCCTTCGGCAACAGACGAAAAGGCAGCTGGGGAGGAAGCCTTGAAAACAGATGCAAAATCGTTGAATTAATCATCAAAGGCATCAAAGAAAAAACCAATCTGCCCGTATGGATAAAGCTCAGCGCAGAAGATAACAGAAAAGGCGGAATGAACATTGATTCTTCCGTTGAAATCTGCAAAAGACTCGAAAGAGCGGGATGCGACGCAATCGAGGTTTCCTGCGGCACGGTTCAGGACGGAATGAACACGATGAGAAGCGAGCTTATGCCGATGGATGCTGTGTTTAAATACAGAGAACCCTGCGCATCCTTTCCGAAGATTCTCAAAAAAATCTCGCTGCCTGCCGCAAATCTCGTCAATCCCCTTATCAAGCAGCCGAAGCCGCTTGAGAATTTTAACGTTGCCAATGCGGAGACAATCAGGAAAAATGTTTCAATCCCCGTAATTGCAGTCGGCGGAATACATAAAGTCAGCGATATGGAAAAGATTCTGACCGAAGGCAAGGCAGATTTCATCTCGATGTGCAGACCCTTTATCTGCGAACCCGACCTGGCAAAGAAACTCGCAAACGGTCAGCTGGAAGCAAAATGCATTATGTGCAACTACTGCGGGCTTGTAATCGAAAAAGAGCCTACAAGATGCCTTTACGGCAGGGTTAAGTAATATAAAGTTGCAGGGCAAAGGAATTTCTTTAATTTCAAAGCTCAAAGCGAATGGTCTTCGACGCATTTTATTTCGCTCCGCAAAATTGATTTACAACAGAAATCTTCTGATTGGGCTCCCTCCCGAGGGAGCCGGCGATACGCCTGAGAGAGTATGAATTTATTCCCGCTATTATCCGGCGTTTGTTTGGCGGGCGATTCGTGAATCGCCCCTACAAATATACCGACCGTTAGACGGAACATATCAGAACATAGTTTATATGCAGAAATATTTATAATCATATGTCAAACGTGAAAACGCAGGATGTTTTATCGTTATTTTTGTTTTTGTTACAAGAAAGAAGATGTTTTTATGAAAAACAGTTTAAAACAAATCACTTTCAAACGTATGAACAGCAATGAATTTCGAATATATTCAAAATGGTCAGCAAAAGCTTATGCAGACCACCTTATAAAATCGGGCGATGAAAGATTCAGATTCAAAGCATTAAGAGCAGCAAAAAGTGAGTTCCGTGATGTGTTTCCCGACGGTGCAGATTCCGCCGATAACTATCTTTACATTGTAGTGAATGAAAAGAACGAGAAAATCGGTGTTATAGGATATCAGAAAAGTCCGTTTGAAGAAAACGCCGCATTTGTAACCGAGAACGTTATCAAAGAGGATTACAGAGGCAAAGGCTACGGAAAAAGTGCATTTGTGAAGCTTCAGGAAGATGCCCGTGAAAAAGGCTTTTCAAAAATGGTGCTCAATGTTTTCAAACACACACCCGTATCGTTTTCGATGTATGAGAAAAACGGATTTAAAGTAATCGAAGACCATGGCGGAAGTGCAATAATGGAAAAAAACTTTGATTCTGTTGAGGAATAACGATGAAAAAAGTTATTGTAATCGGTTGCCCCGGAAGCGGCAAAACAACCTTTGCAGAAAAACTCAATAAGTTCACGGGTCTGCCGTTGTATTATTTGGATGCTGTATGGCATAAGCCCGATAAAACCCATATCCCGAGAGAAGAATTCGACAGCAGGATATCAGAAATATTCGAAACTCCCGAATGGATAATCGACGGTAACTATAACAGAACAATCGAAATTCGGCTTCAGCAATGCGACACGGTTTTTCTTTTTGATTTGCCTACAGAGGTCTGTGTTCAGGGTGCAACGGAAAGAATCGGCAAAGGTCATTATGATTTGCCGTGGCTTGAAGCAGAGGTTGACCCTGAGTTTATGCAGTTCATTGAAGAATTTCCGAATACATCTCTGCCGAAGATATATGAATTAATCGATAAATACAAATCGGAAAAACAGGTTGTAATTTTCAAAAGCAGAGAAGAAGCGGACTTGTTTTTAGAAAAGATGTAAGCCAATCCTCAGTCCTACGGACAGCTCCTTTCAAAAGGAGCCTGAGACGCAAGCAATATTATAGCAGAAAGTCAATTGCCGAAAGACGGAGGATTGTTTTATAACGGATTAAATTCTTCATCAATTTCACATCACCAATCCTGAATCAAACAAACATCAAAGGAAATATATTATGAAAATTGCTATTCTGGGTTATGCAGGCAGCGGCAAAACATATCTGTCTGATTACATATCCGTAAAAAAGAATATTCCCGTTCTTCATCTCGATTCAGTCAAGTGGGATAAGGAATGGAAGCCGATTGACGATTCGCTTGTTTTGCCTCAGGTTTCGGAGTTTATGGCAAAAGAAGATTGGATAATCGACGGCTACTATAAATATCTGCTTTATGATGAAAGACTCGAGCAGGCTGATATTATTATTCTGCTCCTTTTACCCCGTTTGACCTGTTTTTTCCGAACGGTCAGAAGAGCAAAATCACGCAGAAAAGAAGGCTATAAAAATGACCTTAATTGGTGGTTTGTGAAATTCACTTTATTCGGCTGCAGAAACAAAGAAAGACGGCAGACCTATGCCGAAATCGCAGAAAGATATAAAGAAAAGACCGTTGTGCTTAAAACTAAACGGCAGGTTGATGAATTCTTGAAAAATATCACGGATAAACATATTACAATCGAGCTTCTCAGCCCCGAAGACTATTACAAATGCTCAAATATCTGGAATATAAAATCTCAACCTCTTGCCGACAAATGGCTTGACGAGATAAAGTCTGGCAACCGTCTTGTTTTCGTTTATAAAATCAACGGCGAGTTCATCGGCGAGGGTGCATTGGTTTTGGATGAAGGCGACCCCGATTACACCATTCCCGGCAAACGCATTTATGTTTCAAGAATGATAGTGAAAAAAGAATATCGTAACCGTGGCATCGGTAGTGAGATTTTGAAATTCCTTATAACGAAAGCAAAGGAAATGGGTTATTCCGAAATGGCAATCGGCGTTGATAAAGATAATGTCAATGCACTTCATTTGTACAGAAAACACGGATTCACTGAAGTTTTGTTTGACGGTGCAGATGAAAACGGCAAATATTTTAAACTGATGAAAAGGATATAAAAATGACCTTGTATAATATAAGTTTCGAATATCTTAACAAATCCGATTTTCAAATTGTTGCAAGGGTCATTTTCAACATCCTTGCCGACAATATGACGGTAATTGCACCAACAGGAAACAGCAGAGATGAAGATTTCAATTTATGGTTTGAGGCTGTCATCGACGGCTTGCGAAGAGCAGAAAGACAAATTATTCTTATAAAAGACAACGATAATATCATCGGATTTTTTCAGTACTACACAAACGAAGATACTTTTATGATGGAAGAAATACAGTTCAAGCCCGAATATCAAGGCAAAGGTGTTTTCAGAGCGTTATACGGCTTTATTTTTTCGCATATAAGGGAAGATATTGAGTTTGTTGAAGCCTATGCAAGTATCAGCAACAGTAAATCAATCGGTATTCTCGAAAAATTCGGGTTAACTAACATCGGTCTTAATAAAAACGGCAGAAGCTATCATTTTAAAGGACGTTATTCAGATTTATTGAAATGGTATCATTCGGAGAGCAATTTATGAATAAACACCTTAAAAGTCTTAACCGAATAGAATTTGTTGTCACTATGGCTTGTACGGGCAGATGCAAGCATTGCTCACAAGGTGAGCATAAGAGCAAGGATAGAATTGATAAATATTTGGCAGCTGATGCAGTGCGTAAAATCGCCGCAGAATATGATATTAAATCCGTTATGACCTTCGGCGGTGAGCCTTTGCTCTGCCACGAAACCGTTTGTGAAATACACAAAGCCGCAAAGGAAATGAATATCGCCCAAAGACAGCTTATAACAAACGGCTATTTCAGCAAGGATTCCGATAAAATAAAGCTTGTTGCCAAAGAGATTATCGAAAACGGAGTTAATGAAATCTTGCTTTCTGTTGATGCCTTTCATCAGGAAACAATTCCGCTTGAATATGTAAAAGCGTTTGCAAATGCAGTTAATGTGCCTGAGGTAAAACTGAAAGTTCATCCTGCGTGGCTTGTCAATGCTGATGACGATAATCCGTATAACATCAGAACAAGAGAATTTCTCGCCGAATTCAATCAAATAGGTATTGAAACAAGCGAAGGAAATGTTATATTCCCGAGCGGAAATGCATTTAAATATCTTGGCGAATATTTTGATTTGAGCAAAGAAATAAAGAATCCTTATCAGGAAGACCCAACGGATATACGCGCAATCTGTTTCGGCGCAAACGGCGATATTCTCGGCAGTAATATTTATAGAAATAATATTTCAGAAATTCTATCAACATACAATCCGTAATAACAAAAAGAGCCAAGGTTAATACCTTGGCTCTTTCAATGGTGGACATTAACGGACTCGAACCGCTGACCCTTCGCACGTCAAGCGAATGCTCTACCAGCTGAGCTAAATGTCCTTTTCTGCACCGCAAAGTGCAGGTGTTATTATATATGAACATATCCTGTTTTGTCAAGTCTTTTTTGATTAATATGCAAAGATTTCTCTTTTTCCGATATGAGGTTCATAATAGCCTTTGAGATACCCCGCAATTTCAACCGCCTGACGGTACTCAATATACAGAGATTTGATTTCTCCCTTCAGATTATAGGCTTCAAGTGAGCAGGTGCTGTTTTTCAGCGATTTAAGTTCCGCTCTTTTCCGCTCAAGTCTTGATTTTACAACTGAAGCAGCATTTTCATATTCATTTCCAAGCTCATTAAGATTCTTGCTTTCCGTCATTTATTTCTCCTTTCAGAATATAATCAACAGTAACTCCGTAAAGATCACTGAACAATATCAGTTCATCGCATTCGGGCATTGCGTTTTTTTCGAGTGCACGGAGTCTGTGAACGGGAATATTCAACGCTTTGCTGACAGCGTTCAGGCTGAGTGCCCTGCTCTCTCTAAGCTGATAAAGACGCCCACCGCAGCTTCCGTTCACACCGTTTTTTGCAGATAAAACAACCCGTGCCCTGCCTGCTATCAGAGGCTCAACGGAACATTCGGCAATACCCTGCTGATACAGCACCGCATATGTCATCGCATTAGTGAGCTTTTCCATCGCACGGTCAAGAGTGCTTTTTACTGCTGAGGGAGTAACCCTTCTCCTTGAAGCAATCTGAGATATATTCAAAGTGTTATACCAATAATCAACAACAACACTTTTCTCGTTTTCGCTCAGTTCCCTTTCAATGGCGATTCCAAGAATCCGCGACATATCCACTTCTCTTTTTCTCATCGCATATTCAGCGGGGGTTTCACATTGATTGCAATATCTTCCGCAGCAAAGAAGCTGAGCCGCTTTCATTTCTTCCTCACTCGGAAAATGATTTATAGTACTTGAGGGTATTCTGCTTTCCATCTGCTCACCTCTTTAGATAATAGTTATGCTATTGATTATAGTGAACATTTGTTCTGTTGTCAATGAATAAACTGTGAATTTAAATATAATCATTGACTTTTTCAATAGTTATGCTATTATATCATTATCAATCAACTTTTTCGGAGATTTACTCTATGAGCATAATAAGAGAACTGAGAATAAAGAATAAGCTCTCGCAGAAAGCTCTTTCCGAGCTGTGCGGAGTTCACCAGACAGCAGTCAGCCAATGGGAAAAAGAGAGAACTCAACCCGATATAAACAGCCTGAAAAAACTTTCGGAATTATTCGGAGTAAGCATAGAAACACTGATGGGAAATAAGCCTTCAGATGACGAAAACAAGATTCCCGTTTTTAAATTTATTTCTGCTGCAGAGCTTTGCAACAGACTTGGGGAAAAAGAATATTTCGCTCTTACCATTACCGATGACAGCATGTCGCCCACTTTTATCAGCGGTGATATGGTGCTGATTTCCCGCTCTGCAGAAATCGAAGGTGGCGACACTGTTGCTGTTTCAATCGGAAACGGCAATGCCATTCTGAAAAAAATAATAAAAAAAGACACAAGCACAATGCTTGTGTCTGAAAACACTTCATACGAACCGCTTGTTTTTACAAAAGCAGAATGTGAAACTTTGCCTTTGTTCGTTCTCGGCAAAGCGATTGAATTAAGACGTAAACTTTAAAAGTAATAGTATTCTAAACAAACCACACAGCTGTTATCGCTGACATCGCAAAGCTTGTCACATCCGCAAGCAATGCAGCAGGCACGGTACAGCCGCTTTTCTTTATACCCACTGAGCCATAATATACCGTTACGGCATAGAATGTTGTTTCGGTTGAACCCATGATTACCGAGGCAATTCTGCCTTCAAGAGAATCAGGACCTGAATTTTTGAGAATCTGTTCATACATTGTCAGTGACCCACTGCCGGATATCGGGCTGAGTACAGCAAGCGGCAATACATCGGCGGGTATTCCGCTTATTTCTGCAATCGGTTCAAGCATTTTTATTATTACATCAAGTGCACCGGAGTGTCTGAGCATCGTTACTCCGAGAACAAGTCCCATTAGCGGCGGAAGGAGTTTCACTGCAGACTCAAACCCTTTTTTAGCTCCTTTCACGAAACAATCAAATACTTTTATCCCCTTTGCTGCTCCCCATAAAACAATTATTCCCGTTACGAACGGGAGAATATATCCCGTTATCTTTTCCATAGTTTAGCCTCTGAAATCTTTATCATTATTACAGCCGCCGTTAAACCGACTGTCAATGCTGCAGATGAGGAAATCCACGATGCAGGCATAATATCAAACGGTGTTTTGCAGCCGTAATCCTGCCTGAGTGATGCGACGGTTGTTGGGATAAGATGAAAAGCTGCCGAATTCATAACAACAAACTTTATCATATCGGCACTTGCTTTTTCCTTTTCGGTATTCTGCCCCTGAAGCCTTCGCATCGCCTCAAGACCAAGCGGAGTTGCGGCATTGCCGAGGCCAAGCATATTGGCAGTCACATTCATTGAAATTGCTTTTGCCGTTTCACTTTTCATATCCATTTTCGGAAAAACAATCTTAAGAAGCGGTGACATAAGCTTACAGACCGCCGCTGTGAGACCCGATTCTTCCGCAATCTCCGTTAATCCGCCCCACAAGCATATCGTACCCCCGAGCCTGATACATAAATTTACGGCATCGCTTGCTCCCGAAATAATTGCGCTTGACAATGCATCTCCGTTTGATGCAAAAAATGCTGATATAACTGAGAAAACAATCATTCCCAACCAAATATAATTTATCAAATTACCGCCCCCTGAGAAATTATATGCATCTGTTTTTTATCGAATTACAGTTACAGCTTGACTTTTTTGGCAATTAATGGTATATATTTGTTGAAACAAATAATTTTAACCGGAGGCAACAGGAATGTACGGTGGATTTATTCGTGATATTGACAAAGCAGGCAGAATAGTGATTCCAAAGCAACTCAGAAAAGAACTCGGTATCGACTATCTCGGAGCTGTTGTTGAATTGTTTTGTGACGGCAAGCAAATTATTCTCAAGAAAGCAGCACCTCAATGCGTTTTTTGTTCAGCCGAGTCTAAGTTGGTTGAGTTTGATGAAAAATTCATTTGTGCTTCGTGCCTTGAAAAACTTAAATCAGAATAACCCGTTTGTAAGATCTTCCCCGAAGAAAAAATCTTCGGGGATTTTTTTACCCTTATCCGAATATAGATAGATTGAAACAAATCGGAAAGGATATAAAAAATATGAACTGGCATTCATTAACGGTAGCCGAAACTTCATATAGGCTGAAAACTGACCCTGCTCGCGGTCTGTCGGAACACGAAGCAAAAAAACGGCTTGCCGAATACGGAGAAAACATTCTTACAGGTAAAAAGAAAAAGCCTTTGATTGTTCATTTTTTTGAACAGTTCAAAGACTTCTGCGTGATTATATTGCTCATCGCCTGCGCCATATCTTTTGCAACCGCCGTGCTTGAAAAGAGCGGAGATTATTTTGAGCCGATTATCATTCTTGCCATTGTTGTTCTTAATGCTGCTATCGGCGTTTATCAGGAACGCAGAGCTGAAAAAGCAATAGAAGCACTGAAAAAACTTTCCGCACCGGGTGCAGTTGTTATCCGTTCAGGTAAAGCAATAAAAATTCAGTCTTCACAGCTTGTTCCGGGCGATGTTATTATGCTTGAAAGCGGAGATATGGTACCTGCCGATGCGAGGCTGCTAAAAACTAATGCCCTTAAAGTTCAGGAAAGCGCTCTCACGGGTGAATCCGAACCTTGCGAGAAATCCCCCGACTGCGTTTTTGACGTCGAATGTCCTCCTGCAGACAGAAAAAATACAGTTTTTTCTTCAACAACGGTTATGGCAGGCAACTGCACAGCAGTTGTGACCGAAACGGGTATGAACACCCAGGTCGGCAAAATCGCTCATCTTATTTCCTCCGAGGATTCACCGCAGACTCCTCTGCAGAAGCGTCTTGAAAAAATCGGCAAAGCTCTGGGCATAGGCGCTCTTGTTATCTGCGCTTTTATTTTTATTCTCGGAGTTATCCGCAGAAACGGTTTTCTTGATTCATTTATGCTATCTGTCAGTCTTGCCGTTGCGGCAATACCTGAGGGATTGCCTGCGATTGTTACGATTGTTCTTTCACTCGGTGTTCAGCGTATGGCAAAAAGTAACGCAATAATCCGCCATCTTCCTGCCGTTGAAACACTCGGTGCCGCCACCGTTATATGTTCTGATAAAACAGGCACTCTCACTCAGAACAAAATGACTGTAACCAGAGTTTGCGATTTTTCAGGCAATCTTTCTTTTGATGATGCCCGCTCAAAAAGAATTCTTTTACACGGTTCAATCTGCAGCAATGCCCGTTCAGTCAAAAAAGGAAAGAATATTACTTTTGACGGCGACCCTACCGAAACAGCAATTCTCAATGCTGCACATAATCATTGTCCCGATATTTTTGAACAAATAAAGAATTATCGACGCACGGAAGAAATCCCTTTTTCCAGCGAAACAAAATATATGGCAACCGTTAACATAATTAACGACAGAGAAATCCTTACGGTAAAGGGTGCACCCGATATTGTTATTGAAAAATGTGGGTATGTTTCCGCAAACGGAAGCCCGGTAAGGATGTCTTCCGCTTACAAATCTGAAATAGCTTTGCTTAACAAAAAGATGGCTGCCGAAGCACTGAGAGTTATTGCTGTTGCCGTCAAGAATCACGACGGAAATGATGATAATCTTGTTTTTCTCGGGCTTATAGGAATGATTGACCCGCCAAGACCCGAGGCATCAAAAGCGGTAAACGATTGCAAAAAAGCCGGAATTATCCCTGTTATGATAACAGGCGACCATATCGACACAGCCTGCGCTATCGCAAGAAACATCGGTATTCTCGGGAATAACGAGCGTGCGTTAAGCGGAAAAGAGCTTGATAAACTCACTGACAGTGAGCTTTCCGACATAATCCGCGAATGCAGAGTTTTTGCAAGAGTAAGTCCCGAGCACAAGGTCAGAATCGTCAAAGCGTTCAGAAACAAGGGTGAAATCGTTGCAATGACGGGCGACGGAGTTAACGATGCTCCAGCTCTCAAAGCGGCGGATATAGGATGCGCAATGGGTAAAGGCGGCACAGATGTTGCAAAGAATGCGGCAGATATGATACTGACCGACGATAATTTCGCAACTATTGTCAAAGCCGTCAGGCAAGGCAGAGGAATATATGACAACATCAAAAAAGCCGTTCACTTTCTTTTGGGAACAAATATCGGTGAAATCCTCGCCGTTTTCTCTTCGTCTTTGCTCGGTCTTGCTGCTCCGCTTCTTCCGATTCAGCTTTTATGGATAAATCTTGTTACTGATTCTCTTCCCGCTATGGCGCTTGGCACTGAAAAAACAGAGAAAGATATTATGCTTCGCAAACCGCTCTCACCTCAAAAAGGATTTTTTGCAGACGGACTCTGGCTTGATATTACACTCGAAGGATTTCTTATAGGCACACTTACCGTTCTTGCATATCTTTTGGGACTTTACTCTTTCGGTACACACGGAAATACTATTCTCGGAAGAACCATGGCTTTTACCGTACTCGGCCTTTGCGAAATCGCTCAATCCGTTAATCTGCGTTCTTCGTTGCCTTTGTTCAAAACAGGTTTTTTCAGCAACAAAACAATGAATGCCGCGGTTATAATCTGCACTTTATCTCAGGCATCGGTTGTTATTATCCCTGAGTTATCCGAGCTTTTTGGTGTTACAACTTTGAACTCAAAACAATGGCTTGTTGCCGCATTGCTTTCTCTTGTTATTCTCATAGTCGGAGAAGTGGGAAAAACAATTCACTATTTCCGCAAAAAATAGCAAAAAGCCCTTGCACCGAAGTGCAAGGGCTTTGTTATGCGGTTTTAAGATTTCTTCAAACCATTTCAGGCATCAAATCAAAGATTGCCAAGGTTGCCGAGAAGGCCGCCGAGAGCTTCGAGAAGAGCGCCGAAGTTCTTGGGATCGAAGAATGTCTTGTTAACTGCGAAGGGTTCGATAGCGAGTGTAATGCCATTCTCGAATTCAAGAGAAAGAGTGAAGAGAATGATTACAAGACCATCGGGAAGATGGTTAACGGGGTCAGCGTTCTTTCTATCTGTTGCAATTTCACTTGCCCAGTAGTACATCTTGAAGTCCTTACCGAATGCCTTAACAATCTTATGGTTTGTATCATAGATTCTGAAGAAGAAGTCACCGTAAGCCTTCCAGTTTGCTTTGAAGATAAGCGTTGTTGTAGCCTTGTAGCTTTCGGCATCCTTGATGCCTTCAACCTTAACCCAGTTAGCTTCGTCATAAACATTCTTGCCTTCTTCTACTGTATAGACATCCCAACCGATGCAGATATAGTCCTCACCGGGAACGTTTGTGATGGTCATTGTTCTGATCTGATCATAGAGAGGAGCTGATGAGTCAGGATATTCTTTCTTGATATCAAGACCGTAGTATGACTTATAGAATGTGCCTTCAATCATTGTGTCTTCAAGAGTGAAGCCGTTTTCTTCTGTTGCGTTGTTGTAATCAATATAAACCTTGAGAGCCTTGTTCTGATATCTTGCATAGATTTCAAGACCGCCTGCAGGCATAGTAGTTGTTGTAGTATCGCTCCAAGAGTTGAATGTTCTGCCTTCGGGGAGTTTTTCCTTTGCAAGAGCTTCTGCAGCTGTTTTATAGCTGGAAATTGTTTTGCCTGTTTCTACATCATAGCTGATAAGTTCAACGTACTTGTCTGTACCGTCTTCGTTTACGCCGTCAACAATGTAGAACACGAGCTTGCCCTCAAGAGCCTTCCACTGACCTGTAATCTTGATGGTTTCGCCTGAAGCATACTTTTTGATGAATTCTTCAGTGATTACTTCTGATGAATCAAGAGCAAATTCCTTTTCGTTTTCGCCGAGACCGATTGTCCAGCCTGTGAACTTATATCCGTTCTTACCAGTGTAGTTCTTGCCGTCGGTACCGGTCATATCGCCGCCTGCCTGCTCGCCGTTTTCCTTGCCGATAATGGGAAGTTCGGTTTCTTCGCCTGCAGCATTGAGATACTTAACGCCTTCAAGTGAAAGAGTGTCGCCAAGTGAGAAGGTCTTGTCAGCATTCTTAACAACAGAGTAACCAGCTGCATTGTTTACATTGAATGCGATTGTATAAGCAATCTTCTGGAAATCTGCAGCAATTGACTGAGCATTACCGCCGGTTACGGAAACTGTAAGCTCTCTGCCGCCTGCTGCATCAACAGCGTTACCCTCTGCATCAACCCAGCCGACAAACTTATAGCCTGTTGCGGGTGTTGTGTCAAGATTAATTGTTGAAAGTGATATCTTATATGAATAGGGGTTAGTGTTATTGGTAGATGCCTTTACAACCTGAGTCTCTTCGCCTGCTGCAAAAGTAAGTTCAGCCGAAGCGGTTGTGTTGAGATAGAATGTCTGGTCGCCGTCAAATACAATCTGTGCATCTGTAACAGCAGTTTCAAGTGTTTCTGAAGTGTAGAGAGCTGTAACCATTGAAACAGTTGCCGTGAACTCAGTCCAGCCCATTGCAGCGGCAACATCCTTGCCCTTAAGAGCATTTACATTGTAAGTTTCACCCTTATCTGCAAACTTTGTTTCGTACACTGTCCAGCCTTCGCCCTTTTCGTAATCTCTTACCATAACGGTGATTGAGCTGTCATATTCAGTCCACATAGCATAGAATGCCTTATCTGAATCATAAGCATACTTTGTGAGATTTGCATGACTAACTGCGCTGTTGGTTGCAAGCTCGCCTGTTGCGGCATCTGCCCAACCTGCAAACTTATAGCCGGGCTTGAGTTCTGCAAGGTTTGCGGTAGCATAACCTGTTGTAACAGGCTTGTCATATGTTACGGCAACTTCCTTAAGAACTGTGCCTGCTGCATAAGTATCAGCATCAAGATAGAATGTTGCGGTGTATGTTTCTGCGGTCCACTTTGCCTTATATGTTACATCCTTAGCACCGATTGTTGTACCTTCTGCGTAATTCGTCCAGCCTGCGAAGGTGTAGCCTTTTCTTACGGGAGCTGCTGCGGGAGCAACGATATAATCATTGTATTCAACAGCATAGGTTATTTTTGATTCGCCGTCTTCAAATGCGCCGTTGTTTGCATCAAAGGTTGCGTTGTAGGTGTTAACCTTATAAACTGCGTAGAGAACAACATCAGCTGTGATGGTCTGCTCGCCGCTGATAACAGCATCTGCATCGTTTTCAGCTGTTGACCAGCCAACGAAGGTATAGCCTGTCTTTG
>JAZNRG010000112.1:0-2738 GCA_045590575.1 Acutalibacteraceae bacterium
CGATACTCTTCAGACAGTCAGCGTGAAGAATCCATTGACGGTCAGATTCGTGAATGTACGGAGTATGCGGAGCGAAACGGAATCACAATTCTCGGCAGCTATGTTGACAGAGCGCTCTCTGCCCGTACCGATGACAGACCCGATTTTCAGAGGATGGTTGCCGACAGTGAAAAGAGATTGTTTGATATTGTGCTTGTGTGGAAACTTGACAGATTTTCGAGAGACCGTTATGATAGTGCACACTACAAACACATTCTCAAAAAGAACGGTGTCAGGGTTATGTCGGTCAAAGAAAATATCTCAGACGGACCCGAAGGTATCATTCTTGAATCAATCCTAGAAGGTTATGCGGAATATTATTCGGCAGAGCTTTCGGAGAAAATTCAAAGAGGGCAAACTGAAAACGCTCTCAAATGCAAAACCAACGGAGGAACGCTTCCGCTCGGATATTATTCCGACAACGAGCAGAATATCCTGATTGACCCTGTAACAGCGGCGATACCGTTGGAGATTTTTACACGGTATGACAACGGCGAATCAATCAAAGAAATCTGCGACGAACTTAATTCAAGAGGACTCAAAACCCGTAACGGCAAAAAGTTCAAAGTTAACGGAGTAAGTATTATTCTTTCTAACAGAAAATATATCGGTGAATACAGATACCGTGATGTAGTTACTCCCGACGGTATACCTGCAATCATCGACAAAGATATGTTTGAGAGAGTTCAGGAAAGAATGGCAAAAAATAAAAGAGCTCCTGCTCGAAAGAAGGCAGAAGACGAATACTTACTCACAACGAAACTGTTCTGCGGAACCTGCGGCAGAATTATGGCAGGCGAATCGGGAACAAGCGGAACGAGAAAAGTTAAGCATTATTATTACAAATGCGGCGGTGCAAAAAGGCATCTCGGGTGCAAAAGAAAAGCAATCAAAAAGGATTGGATTGAAAAGGTTGTGGTTCTCCAGACCGTAGCCAGAGTATTAAAAGATGAGGAAATTGAGAGGATAGCAAATGCGCTTCTGAAAATGCAAGAGCAAGAGGATACAACAATTCCTGCAATGCAGGCTCAACTGAAAGAATGCGAAAAAGCGATAGAAAATATGCTGAATGCGATTCAGTCGGGAATACTGACGGAATCAACAAAAGGCAGACTTGAACAGCTTGAAGAACAGCAGAGAAATCTGAAAGTTGCAATATTGCAGGCGGAAATTAAACGCCCGAAATACTCAAAAGAAAGAATTGTTAATTGGATAAGCCGATTTAAAGGCGGCAATCCCAACAACAGAAACTATCAAAGACAGATAATAGACACTTTCGTCAACTCGGTATATGTTTATGACGATAAACTGGTGTTTACATACAACTTCAAAGACGGTACCGAAACAATAACTTTGAAAGAGATTGAAGCGGCTTTCGGTTCGGATTTAAACTATTGCGCTCCACCATTTCGAGTGTTCATAACGGATTCAAGTTGTGAACACTCTTTTTCTTTGCTGAAAATCATATTTTTATTGGTCGCAGACTTTTTAGGGTCTGCGACCTTTTTATGTTTTATGCCGTTACGCTTTCGGGTAATGCTTTTGGTATATAAGTCACCGCTACTCCCTGACGGGTATCGTTGCTGAACAGTTCTTCCTCTTGTATCGGAAGTTCAATATAACCCACAAAGCGGTAGTAAATAACAATTCTCTGCGTTTTGTTTTTGCCCGTACCCTCTGTTTCATAAACATCAATATGATCAATGAGTTCGTGAAGCAACGGTGCAGTTATTGTTTCCATACGCATAAACTTTCGTATTGCTGAAGCAAAGGTTTCTTTGTCCTGCTCTTTGTTTTTCAGAAGAACAATATCATCACGGAGTTTGGAAATTCTTACTTTCAGTTCGGCTCTTTCAACCTCATATTTGCGTGACATGTGCATAAACCATTCATCCGTTACCTTGCCGCTTGCGTTATCCTCATAGAGCTTTTCATACAGACTTGCTACCTTTTCCTGCATTGACAGACATCTCTGCAGTTCACTCTGCAGATACTTTTGCTCTGTAAGTATATCCTTATTAGTTTTCTGTGACAATATTTCCGCAAAGGCTTCTTCGTCATATTTCAGATACGATACCATCTTTTTAAGTTCAAGCATTACTATCTGTTCAATTGCATCTGCTCTGACATAATGCCTGCTATTGCAATTGCCCCTGTAATCCTTGTAATAGTTGGAACAACTGAAATAGTGAATATCCTTGTTTCGTGTGTTCACATGAAACCACAGTTTTTTACCGCAATCAGCACACCGCAGGAAATCGCAAAATATGTTTTTATCACCGTTCTCAGGTTTAGGGTCTCTTCGTTTGCATTTCTTCACAAGCTGCTGTACTCTCTCAAAGGTCTCACGGTCAATTATCAGCTCGTGAACATCTTTGAAAATCTTCCAGTTCTCCTCAGGATTCAAGTGTCTTGTTTTATTCTTGAAAGATTTTGAGTATGTTTTGAAATTGATTACATCTCCGCAGTATTCTTGACGGGATAAAATCTGACCGATAGTTGAGCTTTTCCATTTGTACGGATTAGGCTGTACCTTTTTACCGCCTCTGCCGATACCTCTGTCTTTCCAATATGCGGTACAGTTTTTAATTTCTCTGTCCTGCAGAGTCCTTGCAATTTTGTCCTGACCGTAGCCTTCAAGATAAAGCCTGAAGATTTCCTTGACAACTGCTGCGGCACCCGGTTCTATTACCCACCTT
>JAZNRG010000113.1:0-4776 GCA_045590575.1 Acutalibacteraceae bacterium
ACTCCGGCCAGTGCTATATGAGTGCTGTTATCGGACGCCGCAGCGGCAACAGAGGTCTTTGCGCCCAGCCGTGCAGACTGCCTTTCGGTGTTAACGGCAAGGGAGGCAACAACCTGAGTCTTAAGGATTTGTCACTCGTTGACGAAATTTCAAGGCTTGAAAAAGCGGGAATATGCTCATTCAAAATCGAAGGACGAATGAAGCGTCCCGAATATGTTGCGGCGGCGGTGACCGCCTGCAAAAACAGCATTAGCGGAACGCCCGATGAAGAGCTGAACCATTCTCTTTATGCCGTATTCTCACGCTCGGGATTCACAAAAGGTTATTTTGAGGGAAAGCTCGGCAAGGAAATGTTCGGCACAAGAACAAAGGAAGATGTTGAAAACGCATCGTCCGTTCTTTCGTCACTCCAGAGACTTTATGATAATGAAAATCCGCTCATTCCCGTTGATTTCTCACTTATATTTAAAGAAAATGAACCGATGACCTTAACAGCATCTGCACTCAGTAAATCTGTTACCGTAACAAGTGAAACGGCTCCGCAGAAGGCACTCAACAAGCCGCTCTCCCGTGATGAACTTGTTCAGAGAATCTCAAAATGCGGCGGTACGCAGTTTTATGCAAATAATATTGAAATTGATTTCGAAGAGGGTCTGAACACCTCGGCGGGTGCACTAAACGCACTTCGCAGAGATGCAATTACCGCGCTTTCCGAAAAAATTGCTGAGAAGCAGGAAAGTCCTTATATACGATACGGTAATAATATAATTCCACACCGTGCAGGAGCATTTACCCTCCACGCAAGATTTTTCGTTGAGGAGCAGATACCTAGGGATCTCGACGGAATAAAGAGGGTTATACTTCCAATTGAAGTATCGCCCGAAACCGTGAAGAGAATTTCTTCAGAAGGCATCGAAACCGCAATAGAGGTGCCTGTTGCAGTATTCTCAAATGCAGATAAATATATTGAAAAGCTCACCGCACTCAAAGCCTGCGGTGCGGACCTTGCGTGGGTCTGCAACCTCGACGGTGTCGGCATTGCCGAAAAGGCGGAAATTCCGTTTGCCTCGGGATTCGGTATGAATATCTACAACAGTGTTTCTCTTGAGGAAACAAAAAACCTCGGTGCGTCAGACAGCCTTATTTCCTGCGAGATGACTCTTTCTGATGCATCCCGCCTCGGCGGAGATATTCCGAGGGGTGCAATGATTTACGGCAGGATTCCCCTTATGCTTACCCGCAACTGCCCCGTCAGAAATAAGCTGACCTGCGCCGAATGCGGCAAAAAGAGTTATCTTACGGACAGAATGGGCGTCAACTTCCCCGTTATCTGCAAAAACGGCTGCAGTTTTATTCTTAATTCCCGATCTCTCTGGGTTGCCGATAAGAAAAACGAATTCCGCAACCTCGATTTCGGTGTTGTTTATTTCACCGACGAAACGGCGGAGGAATGCTCGAAAATCCTTGGCGAAGTAAAAAAAGGTGCAAATCCGCCCTCGGAGTTTACAAGAGGAATGTATTTTAAAGGTGTTTTATAAAAATTTTTTAAGTATATATTGTTTAATATGCTCATAAGCCTGTCCGAAAACACAATATATATAATAATGTATTAACAAAACAGAAAGCTTCACAAAAAAAGTTCTTGACTGCAGTTGACGAATGTGTTATGATAATCGTACCTCTGCAAGAGGGTTCTTTTTTTGCGCCCGAAAATTGGTATTAAAAATACAACGCAGAGGGAGGCCTGGCTCTGTTTCAGGTTGCCTGATAGACCCGTTTCAGGGCTAAATATTCCAAAAATGGAGGTGCCGCACATGGCTGCTAACGGTAAAAGAGTAAAAATCACACTTTCTTGCACCGAATGCAAACAGCGCAATTACAACACAATGAAAAACAAGCAGAACACACCCGACAGACTGGAGATGAACAAGTACTGCCGTTTTTGCAGGAAGCATACTCTCCACAAAGAAACCAAATAATTAAGCGGGAGGAATTAACCTATGGCTAAGAAGGAACTTTCCCAAGCTGCAGAAAAGGTTGCTGCCGCCGATAAGAAAAAGGAAAAGAAGCCTGCTAATCCTGACGGTAACATTTTCGTCAGAGCCGGCAAGGCAATCAAGAAGTTCTGCAAGGATCTTAAGGGCGAAACCAAGAAGATTGTTTGGCCCGATGCAAAGACCGTTCTTAAGTCCACCGGCGTAGTTCTCGTAGTAGTTATCATCTGCGCTCTTGTTATCGGTGGTATTGACTGGCTCCTTTCACAGGGTATTTCTCTTCTTGAAAGAGCTGCTCAGAGCATCGGCAATTCCGGTGCAGAAACAGTCGTTGACAACCTCGCAACAACTGCCGCTCAGGTTATCGAAGACCACGGCGACCACACTCACGTTGCAGGTTTGATTAATTTCATCGGCTGATACGGGAGGAAATCAGATGTCAGTTGACACAAGATGGTATGTAGTTCATACCTACTCCGGTTACGAAAACAAGGTTGCGACCAACATCGAAAAGATGGTCGAAAACCGCAAAATGCAGGATCAGATTTTTGAGGTTAAAATTCCCACAGAAATCGTTACCGATGTTGAGAAGAAAAAGGAAGTTGAGCGCAAGCTCTTCCCCGGCTAGGTTCTCGTTAAGGTTGCAGTTTATCCCGATAAGGATAGCCGCCCCGCAATGAGCGACGAAACATGGCTTCTCATCCGCAACACAAGAGGTGTTACCGGTTTCGTAGGTCCTGAAAACAAAGCAATTCCTCTTACCGACGAAGAAGTTATCAGGCTCGGAGTTGAGAAGAGAAGTGTTGAAGTTTCTTATCAGGTTGGCGACACAGTCAACATCATTGATGAAATTTTCGACGGCTTCAGCGGAATTGTTGAGGAAATCGATGTTGACAACAATATGGTTAAGGTTACGGTTTCCGCACTCTTTGGTAAGCAGACAACAGTTGAGCTTGAGCTCGATCAGGTTGAGCTTGCTGAATAATCACGGTAATTTGAGGGTTAATCCCTTTCAAATTTAGCGCGCAATGCGCAGTCCCGCTTTTTAGCGTGGGCTTCGTGGGAGGAGCGTTAAGGCTCCGCAATTTACCACAATTTATGGAGGTTTTTAATTATGGCACAGAAAGTAGTTGGCTTAATTAAGTTGCAGATCCCCGCAGGCAAGGCTACTCCGGCTCCCCCGGTAGGTCCTGCTCTCGGTCAGCACGGCGTTAACATCATGGCTTTCACAAAGGAATTCAATGAGCGCACAAAGAACGACATGGGTCTTATCATCCCTGTTGTTATCACTGTTTACGCTGACCGTACATTCAGCTTCATCACAAAGACTCCCCCCGCTGCAGTCCTCATCAAGAAGGCTTGCGGAATTGAAAGCGGCTCGGGCGTTCCCAACAAGACCAAGGTTGCAACCATCACTCAGGAACAGGTTCGCAAGATCGCAGAGCAGAAGATGCCCGACCTCAACGCTGCTTCAGTTGAAGCTGCAATGAGCATGATCGCAGGCACAGCTCGCTCAATGGGCGTTACAGTAACTGACTGATTTGCAAACTGTGGGAGGAAAAATCCGATTAACCACATGATTGGGAGGAATTAATTAACATGAAACACGGAAAGAAATATAACGAGAGTGCAAAGCTCGTTGAAAGAGCAACACTCTATGATACCGACGCTGCACTTGAGCTTGCAACCAAGACTGCAAGTGCAAAGTTCGACGAAACAGTTGAAGTACACGTTCGTTTGGGCGTTGACTCACGTCATGCTGACCAGCAGGTTCGCGGCGCTGTAGTTCTCCCCAACGGTACAGGCCGTACAGTAAGAGTAGCAGTTTTTGCTAAGGGCGCAGATGCTGATGCAGCAGCTGCAGCAGGTGCAGAAGTTGTTGGCGCAGAAGACCTTGTTGCAAGAATCCAGGGCGAAGGCTTCATGGATTTCGACGTATGTATCGCAGCACCCAACATGATGGGTCTCGTTGGTCGTCTCGGTAAGGTTCTCGGTCCCCGCGGTCTTATGCCCAGCCCCAAGGCAGGCACAGTTACTCCTGACGTAGCCAAGGCTGTTGAAGAAGCTAAGGCAGGTAAGATTGAATACCGTCTTGACAAAACAAACATCATCCACTGCCCCATCGGCAAGGTTTCCTTCGGTGCAGAAAAGCTCGCTGAGAACTTCAACACTCTCCTCGATGCTATCATCAAGGCTAAGCCCGCAGCTGCAAAGGGTCAGTACATCCGTTCCTGCGTTGTTGCTACAACCATGGGCCCCGGCATCAAGGTTAACCCCAACAAGGTTGGAACTTCAACAGAAGCATAAAAAATGCTTGACAATCACATTTTTATGTGATATCATATCTAAGCTGTTCTTTTTAAGACAGCAGGTGCTTTTCGCATAATGGTTATTTAACCGCCTGCCGAGAGAGGATGCATACAAAGTAACTATGTATGTTTATGCCCTTTCTGCGGTATGCGGAAAGGGCTTTTATTATTGTATATAATCCACACGGAGGTGAAAATACATGCCCAGCGCAAAGGTTTTGGAACAGAAGAAGCAGATCGTTGCTGACCTCACCGAGCAGCTCCAGAATTCAGTAGCAGGTGTTCTTGTTGACTACAAGGGTATCAACGTTGCTGATGACACAAAGCTTCGTAAGGAGCTTCGTGAAGCAGGCATCAAGTATTCAGTTGTTAAGAATACTCTCCTCGGCCTCGCAGCTAAGAACGTAGGTCTTGACGATATGTGCGGCGTTCTCGAAGGCACAACAGCTATCGCTATCAGTGCAGACGACCAC
>JAZNRG010000114.1:0-7144 GCA_045590575.1 Acutalibacteraceae bacterium
TGTCTTCCTAAGACCGCTGGCCTCCGACTTGTTGGTTAGAGCTACCGGCTCATAACCGGTCGGTCCGGGGTTCGAGTCCCTGATGGCCCACCAGAAATTAACAAGCTTCAACAGAAGCTTGTTTTTTTTACTTACGTGAGGTGATCATATAAGTCGGATCGTAGCCATGTCGTTCTGTGAGCCAAGGAGTTGTACAAAAGGATTGTCTTCCTAAGACCGCTTGGCCTCCGACTTTATTTAATTTATGGTGGGCCATCAGGGACTCGAACCCCGGACCGACCGGTTATGAGCCGGTTGCTCTAACCAACTGAGCTAATGGCCCATACGATGTATATTCGCAACGATAGATATAATATCAAAAAGTTTTTGATTTGTCAATGACTTTTTGATATTTTTTTATTTATAATTAAAACCTGATAGCAATGGCGGGAGCAAGCCCCCGCCTTGCCGTAACTATTAATTAATAGTTTTCTTTTCTAACTTCGAAGTAAGCCTGAGGATGAGCACAAACGGGGCAAACCTCGGGAGCCTTCTTGCCTATTACGAGGTGACCGCAGTTGCGGCATTCCCACATTGTTTCTTCAGCCTTCTCAAATACCTTCTGCATTTCAACATTGCTCAGAAGTGCACGGTATCTTTCTTCGTGAGTCTTTTCGATTGCAGCAACCATACGGAATTTCTCTGCAAGCTCTGTGAAACCTTCTTCGTCAGCTTCCTTTGCAAAGGTGTCGTACATATCCGTCCATTCATAATTCTCACCTTCAGCAGCGTGAAGAAGGTTAGCGGCTGTGTCGCCAAGCTCGCCGAGAGCCTTGAACCACATTTTTGCATGCTCTTTTTCATTGTTGGCTGTATCAAGGAAGATTGCGGAAATCTGCTCATAGCCTTCCTTTTTTGCTACCGATGCAAAATACGTGTACTTATTTCTTGCCTGTGATTCGCCTGCAAAAGCTTCCATAAGATTCTTTTCTGTTTTTGTTCCCTTAAGATTCATTTCAATATCTCCTTTATCATTATTATTTTCAACCGCTTCAACTCTTTCAAAATCGGAAGCGGGATGTTTACAAAGCGGACAGATGAAATCAGCGGGTAATTCGTCACCTTCGTAGATATATCCGCAAATCTTGCATCTGTAATAAACCTTTGCGGTTTTCTTAACCTCGGGCTTCGGCTTGATATACTTATGATAATAATCATAAGTTGCGCTTGGAACTTCGGAAAGAACTTCGCAATCCGTTACATCTGCAATAAACAGTGAATGAGTTCCAAGATCTGTTACGCTGATTACCTTTGCAGAAATATAAGCATTGGTTGAATCGGTAACATAATAAATACCGTTTGAACTGCGTTTTGCAAATGCGTACCCGTCAAACTTATCAACATCTTTACCGCTTCTGAATCCGAAATATTTGAAGATATCAAATTTTGCGGAAGTTGAAAGAATGCTGACATTGAACTCACCTGTTGAAACAACCATATCGTGAGTCTTATTTGCCTTGTTGACGGCAATTGTGATTCTGTTGGGGTCGGAAGTGACCTGAGTAACGGTGTTGATGATGCATCCGTTATCAAAGCCGTTTTCCTTTGCGGTCAGAACGTAAAGACCGTAGCCGATTTTAAACATTGCTTTTGTATCCATAAAACACCTCCGGAAAAATTATGCAAAGCATTCGGTAATTTTTATATTTTTACCTGTTATACTGAATTTATTCTTTGCGGAATGGGGCATAAGGAAATAATCGCCCTTCTTTATTTCCTTTTCATAGTTTTCGCCGATTATTCTCCCCTGCCCTTCGGTTACAACATAAACACTTGCACCTCTTGAAAGTTCAAAGGAACCGCCGCTGAGAGTGATTGTTCTGACTGCAAAGCTGGTTGTTATTTCTTCGTCGATAACAGCCTCATATTTGACACCGTCGGCTTCGTAAATAGTATTGGGAGTAAGAGGAGCGGGATATTTCTTTGTTATATCAAAGCATTCAAGAGCTTTCTCACGGTCAAGACCGAGATACATTTCGTTGTCGGAGAGCTTATACTCACCGCACCAGCGTTCGGGCTGAATGGTGAAATCCGTCGGTTCCTGAACCTCAAGAAGAAGGCAACCGCTTCCGATAGCATGAACCATTTTTGCGGGGATATAGATAACATCGCCCGCCTTAACGCTGATTGAACAAAGCAGATTCTCCATATCGTTGGACTTTATCTCACTCTTATCAATTGCTTTTTCAAAATCAGCCATTGTCACGCCGTCCTTGAAGCCGTAAAAAATCTTTGCGTCAGGACGAGTTGCAAGGATAATCCAGCTTTCTTCCTTTCCGTATTTCGATTTGAAATACTTCTCTGAAAAAGCCTTGTCGGGATGAGCCTGAACGGGCAGACGGATTGCACTGTCGAGGATTTTTGTGAGAATACCGAGGTCATTTCTTTCGCCGAGAATCTCGGCTTTATACTTATCGATTGCATCGTTCAGATATAAATCGGTGTCTTTGATTCGGGAAACGCCTTCGTAAATATCTGTGCTTCCTTCGTTAAGTGCTCTGACGCTTGATGCAACCCACTCTTCGGGATAAAAGCCGTCGGTTGAATCATCGCCGAAGAAATCGGAAAAGAGCTTACCGCCCGTATAAACACGGAAAACTCTGTTTTGTTCAAAGAAAATAGGTTCATTATAAAACATATCATTCACCTCTGTATCATTCACCTCTGTAGGAAATCATACCGCACGCTTCAAAAATATTCCCGCTGAATCCAACGGCAACCGAAGCTGCAAGAGCCGCGCCGAAGGATGCTTCTTCTTCAAAAAGAGGTATCATTATTTCACAGCCGAACATTTCTGAAACGACTCTTCTGAGAGCTGCATTCTTACGGATTCCATTGCCTGAACAGACGAGCTTTGAAGCCTGCTTGCCGCCGTTTTTATACATCTGATACAGCTCATCAGACATACCTGTTAAAACTGAAAGTGCTATATCCGCTGCCGTGAAATTATTCTCAGAAATATTGAATATTCCGCCTCTGACGGATGGGTCACTGCGTGTTCCGCAGAATCTGCAGTCAGCCGAAAGAGTTGTTTCGTTTTTTGATTCAAGAAGCTTATCAATATATGAATAAAACGAGGGTGTGTCGGTAACAAGATTCGCAATTTCTCTGAACATCTTTTCAACCATCGCAAAAGCTCTTCCGCCGCAGAGTGCACAGCCTGCTGCAAGAAAATAATTGCCGTCAAACGGCCTGTTTTCCACACCGTCGGCAACAACAGGCTTCTTCGAAAGCCAGGAAATCTGCGAACCGGTTCCGATATTGATAAGCGGATTTTCCGCATCGGAAACGGAACCGATAAAACTCGCCTGATTATCGCCAAGAGCAACGCAGACGGGAATGCCGTTATATTCACCGATTGCTTTGAATTCCTCAGTAACTTCGGGAAGGCGGGGGTTATTGATATCAAAACAATTCTTTTCAATATCATAACAGCCGAGGCTTGCGGCATTGGTGATATGAGTGACAGGATTTTTAAGACCGCACAGCTTCATAGCCGCATAATCCGCAACCGTGCAAAGATATTCAGCATCTTCAGGTATAAGATCATTTACTTCATTATAAAAATCAGTTGCAAGACCGTAGCCTGCAAAACAGCCGAGATATTGCGCATATGATTTGCCGTTCTGATATTGCTTTGCCGCCCTCTCATCCTGCCAGGTATACAGCGGACTTACCGCATTGCCATTGGCATCTGTATAAACAATTCCGTGCATCTGACCCGAAAAACCGATTGCGGCAGCATCCGATTCAAGAAGCTGACCGAGTATATCATAAACCGTGTTCATTATTATTTCGATATCCTGAATTTTCTCAAATGCGTTATCGGATTTTATAAAAGAATTATTGGGCAAAGTAACGGATTTTATAATAGATTTTCTGTCGGCATCAAAAACAATTCCGCAGATACTCGTTGTGCCGATATCAATTCCAATAAAGTTCATACTGTCACCTTAAATGGTTGTTGATTTGGGGTCAAGTCTTGTTATGATATCCTGCTGGATTGCGGGTGAAAGGTCAAGGAAGTTAACGAAAGTTCCGTGAATTCTCATAATATATACACCGCTCGGAGCGTATTTTTTCGGGTCTGCAAGAACCTTACGGAGAATTTCGGCAGTAGTAACATTAACATAGAGATAGAAGGGTGAAACACCCTCTGCAAGAGGATTGAAGAAAAGAGGATTGATAACCTTATCTCTGAATTCAACACCCTTGCCTTCATAAGATTCGGATTTGAAATATTTAGGGTCAATGCCGAGGTGAGATGCATATCCGCCGTTCATCTTTTCAAAGGGCATTGCCATATTTGAAAGCATACGGAAGCCGAGACCGTTTTCAGCACTGCCATAAAGAGGGTCAACGCCGTAGCCGAGCATATCTCTTGACTTTCTGCCGTCGGGAGTTGCACCGACCCAGTAGCCGTAAAGAAGATGGGTTGAGGGTGAGCTGAAATCGGGTCTGAATGAATTGCCGAGATAATTTTTTGTTGAAGAAACGATATCGGCAACCCTTGATGCGATTTCACCGGCTTCGGTATCAACCTTTTCAATGTTATTACCGAATTTATCGGCAGAGAGAAGGAAATCTCTGAGGTCTTCATAACCAACGAAATCAGCTTTCAGTGCATCAACAAGTTTATCTGCATCCTCAGGTCTTTCCGCAAGAAGTTTATCGATAGCAGAAAAGCTGTCTGCAATAACCGAAACGCCGTGGATAAGACAGCCGCTGCCGTTATATTTTGTTCCCTGAGCGTTGAAGTCACGGGCATCGATACCGTTTTCAAGTCCGCCCATAAGGCAGGAAAGGAAGGGAACTCTCTGGGTTGAGAGAGCTTTTGATGCTCCGTTTGCCGCTTCGCCCATAGCAGCAACAAACTTCTCTGTATTTGCCCAGAATGCTTCTCTCACATTCTCAAGCTTGCAGGGTTCAGCTTCAACAAGTTTTTCGCCCGTTATTGTTGAAACGCCACCGGTGAGAGTCATTTCAAGAATCTTGGGAAGATTGAGCCAGCTGTTGGTTGTGTTGCCGTTATCTTTACCCATAATCAGAGGCTCCTGACAGCCTGCAATTGAGATATCGGCAAGGTCATCGCCGTCAACACCCTTTGATGCGAGCACTTCAAAAAGAGAATCGTCATTAAAGAATGAGGGTGTGAGAGCACCGGGAGTAAAAAGGAATCTGCCCATTTCTTCATAAAGCTTTTCGGGAGTGTTCTTATGAAGCTTAACGGAAAGAATAGGCTGAGGAAGGTTCATATCGTAATATGCATCCATAAGGGCATAGGTTGTTTCGTTAGTAAGGTCATTACCGCAAAGGTCACGGCCGCTGACAATAACATTCTGAGAAATAGCCCAGCTTCTGTCGGCTACGTTGAAGAAAACAAGGAAGTGCTTGAGAAGAGCTGCAACAGTATCTCTGTCAAAACCGTTACGGTAAGGCTCGAAGATTCTGTCTGCATTGCCGACGGAGAATGCAAAGGGATTGGGGGTCTGCTCAAGGCACATTATCTGCCACATAATAATGAATGACTGAATTGCTTCGCAAAGATTATCTGCGCCGTTTTCGGGCACCTTGCGGAGAGTCTTTTCCATCAATTCAAGCTGAGCTTTTCTTTCGGGAGATGCTGTTTTTGCCTGCTCGCTCGCAAGGTCGGCATATCTGTTTGCAAGGATGATTGCGCTTTCCAGAGCAATTGCAAATGCTTCGTAGCCTTTGCCTTCCTTGCCCTTGATTTTATTAAGCATTTCCTTAACGCCGTATTTGATTGCAAAGCGCATATCGGGAATAAGATGACCCGTTACCTGCTCAAAGAAGAAGATAACTTCCTTGGTGTAGCATTCATTTTTGCCGTATACCTCACCAAGCTTCACGGCATATTCGGTCTTGCCGAATTCGTTTCTTGCCTTTTCGATTCTTTCGGCTGTAAATTCTTCATTGGGAACGATATCCGAGAAAACGGCTGTGGGGTCACAGTAACCGCTGAACTCCTCAACCTTAAAAGATGGGTTAATAAGAGCATAGCTTCTTGCGAATGCATCATCCTGAGTACCTGCAAAAAGCTGATAATCGCTAAGGTAAATGGGAAGAGTCCTGCAGATTTCACGAAGAATGGTTGCTTTTTTGATTTCTTCGTTCATTCCCTCGTATTCTTTTGCAAGGTTAAGTTCGGCTTCCTTGGCTATAAACCAACCGTCAAGTCGGTTGCCTGCTCTTTTTTCTGCAAAGAGAGCCTTCGCCATTTCTGTTATTTTATGACTGTTAAGTAATGAGTTCATAATTATACTCCCTTATGTAACAATGGTTTTAAGTCCGTGATTTTCAAATGTTTCGGTAAAATCTCTTATAACCGAATCGGATACAAATCCGTTTTCGATTTCGTAGCTCCCCTGCCATTTATCCCTGCCGAATTCGTGATAAGCAAGGAATTCAAAAACTGCATTGGAAGTGTCAAGCGAATTGAAGTAACCGGCAAATCCGACAGGGTCGGAATTGATGCCGTTTATTACGGGGATTCTTATGTGTATCTGCCGACCAGACGAAAGAAAGTATTCAATGTTTTCCTTAACGGTTTTATTTGATGAACCAATCCATTTTTTATGGCATTCATCATCAAAATGCTTGAAATCACATATAAGATAATCAACATATTCCGCAACATCCCGCACGGCAGGAATTGAACAGTTTGTTTCGATGCATGTATGAATATCAGACTCTCTCAGCATTTTGAGTAAATCAATAAGTTCATCATTCTGCACGCAGACCTCACCGCCAGTGAATGTAACTCCCCCGCCGTCAAAAAACATCGCTTTACTTCTGATAATTTCATTGAATATTTCGTTAACGGAATAATCTTTTGCTTTGGGGTTTTCAAAAGGAATACTGTCGGCATTCGAGCACCACTTGCAGGAGAAATTGCAGCCCTGAAGATGATAAACAAGTCTGTTGCCCGGCCCGTCTTGCGAATAATTAAAGCCTTTGTTCAATATTTTCACTGCATTTCTCCTTATTATTTTAATATCAATATTTTACTTATTTATATATAAACTGTCAATAATAAATTTTAATATTATTGACTTTTTTTAATACATAATATTCAATTATTCTA
>JAZNRG010000115.1:0-9144 GCA_045590575.1 Acutalibacteraceae bacterium
ACCGTCTGCAAGACCGATGGTGGTTGTTGTTTTGCCCTCGCCTGCGGGAGTGGGAGTGATTGCGGTAACAAGAACAAGCTTGCCTTCTGCATTTTCATTTTCCTTTAGAATTGAAAGGTCAACCTTTGCTTTATAGTTGCCGTACTGCTCAAGATATTTTGCATCAATACCTGCAGTCTGAGCAATCTCGGTGATGGGCTTCATTTTGACGGACTGAGCAATCTCGATATCTGTCATCATATAAATCAACATCCTTTCAATGTTATTTATGTTTTAATTTAAAATATATTGTGCAACAAAAAGAATAATTTGTCAACATTTCGATTGCACGAATTTATCATTTCGTGATTTTATACAAATATTAAGATGTAAAATTTTTAATATTTCAATGGAAAAGTGTCTAAAATGAGTTGTTTTAATAACTGCATTATGTTATAATATCGGGTGGTAAAATATTATTGACGGAGGTCTTTCTGATGAACTATGATGTTGCCGTTGTAGGTGCAGGCGTTATAGGCTCTCTCATAGCCCGTGAGCTCAGCCGCTACAACATTAAAGTTGCCCTCGTTGAAAAACACAACGATATGGCAATGGCTACTTCAAAAGCAAACAGCGCAATCGTTCACGCCGGTTTTGACGCAAAACCCGGCACACTCAAAGCAAAACTCAATGTTGAAGGAACCGCTCTTATGCCCGAGCTTTGCAAAACACTCAGCGTTCCGTTCAAGCCTGTAGGCTCGCTTGTTGTTGCATTCTCTGACGAAGAGGTTGATACTCTTGATTCGCTTCTCGAAAGAGGCAAAGCAAACGGAGTTCCCGGTCTCGAAATCTACAATAAAGAGAAGCTCAAAGAAGCTGAACCCTTTATCAGCGGCGAAGCAAAAGCAGCTCTCTGGGCTCCCTCCGCAGGCATTGTTTGCCCCTATGAGCTAACAATCGCCGCCGCTGAAAACGCAGTTGTCAACGGTACTGAATTTATCAGAAATTTCGAAGTCAATAAAATAGATTTTGACGGCAACACTTTTACTCTTTCAAACGGAGAAAACGAAATCACTGCCAAATATGTTATTAACGCCGCAGGTGTTTACTGCGATGAAATCGCCGCTCTCATCGGCGACAATTCAATTCACACAACACCCAGAAAAGGCGAATATATGCTTTGCGACAAGAGTGTCGGCCACCTTGCCAGCCACACAATTTTCCAGTGCCCTTCAAAAATGGGTAAAGGTATTCTTGTCACTCCCACTGTTGACGGCAACCTTCTTCTCGGCCCGAGTGCACTCGACATTGAAGACAAAGAAGATGTTGTAACAACGGCAGATGCGCTTTCCGGTATTCTGGAGACTGCAAAGAAATCCGTTCCCTGCCTCACAACAAGAGAGGTTATCACTTCATTTGCAGGTCTGCGTGCTCATTGTGACAGAGATGATTTCATCATTGAGCCCAGCGAAAAAAACGCTCATTTCATAAACGTTGCGGGCATTGAATCGCCCGGTCTTTCCTCCGCACCCGCAATCGCTCTTCACGTTAAGGATATGATTATCAAAGAACTTAATGCAGAAGAAAAGAGCAACTTCAAGCCCGAGAGAAAAGAACCTGTCCGTTTTAGACATATGACAAACGAAGAACGCAAGTCACTTATTGAAAAAAATCCTGCTTACGGCAGAATCGTATGCAGATGCGAAACAATAACCGAAGGCGAAATTCTTGATGCAATTCACGCACCCGCAGGTGCAAGAGATGTTGACGGCGTTAAGCGCAGAACAAGAGCGGGTATGGGCAGATGCCAGGGCGGTTTCTGCGGTTCAAAGGTTGTTGAGATTCTTGCAAGAGAGCTTGGCGTTGAAATCAACGAAATCACCAAATTCGGCGGTAATTCGAAAATTCTTTATGAAAGAACAAAGTGAGGCGGAGAAAATGCTTAATTATGATATAGTTGTAATCGGCGGCGGACCCGCCGGTATGGCAGCTGCTCTCAAGGCAAAGGAATGCGGCGTTGACAGCATTCTTATTCTTGAAAGAGCCGAAACCCTCGGCGGTATTCTCGAGCAGTGCATTCACACAGGCTTCGGTCTTCATTATTTCGGCGAAGAACTTTCGGGACCTGAATACGCAGACAGATTCATCGAACTTGTCAACGAACAGAAAATCGAATATAAAACAGACACAATGGCTCTTGAAATTACCGATGATAACAAAGTTTATGCGGTAAACAAGGCTGACGGTCTGCTTGAAATCCAGGCTAAGGCAGTTATTCTTGCTATGGGCTGCCGTGAAAGGCCCAGAGGCGCACTCAACATTGCAGGCTCAAGAGCAGCCGGCGTTATGAGCGCAGGCACGGCGCAAAAATATGTTAATATCGACGGATATATGCCGGGCAAAAAGGTTGTTATTCTCGGCTCGGGCGACATCGGTCTTATTATGGCACGCCGTATGACCCTCGAAGGCGCAGAAGTAAAATGCGTTTGCGAGCTTATGCCCTATTCAAGCGGTCTTACCAGAAACATTGTTCAGTGCCTTGACGATTTCAACATTCCTCTGCACCTCAGCTGTACCGTTATCGATATCCACGGCAAAGACAGGGTTGAAGGTGTAACAATAGCCGACGTTGACGAAAACCGCAGGGTTATCAAGGGTTCCGAGCGTTTCATAGAATGCGATACTCTTCTTCTTTCGGTTGGTCTTATACCCGAAAACGAGCTTACAAGAGCTGTCGGAATTGACCTTGACCCCGTAACAAGCGGTGCAGTTGTTGACGAATACAGAGAAACCTCTCACAAGGGCGTTTTTGCCTGCGGCAACGTACTTCACGTTCACGACCTTGTTGACTATGTTACACTCGAGAGTCAGACTGCAGGCGAAGGTGCCGCAAGATACGTTCTCGGCAAAATGGAAGAACCCGAATACGTTTCAACAAAAGGCGTTAACGGCGTAAGATACATTGTTCCTCAGAAAATCAACATCAAAAATGACGGCGATGTGAAGCTCTATTTCAGAGTAGGTCAGGTTTATAAAAACGCTAAAACCGTTGTAAAATATAACGGCGAAGAAATCATCAGCAAGAAGCGTCCCAGACTCGCTCCCGGCGAAATGGAAAATGTTATTATCAAAAACGATATACTCAAAGGCTTTGTCGAAGGCGGAGTTATCGAAATTTCGGTGGAGGTGTAAAGAATGCAGAAAAATATTATTTGCGTAGCCTGCCCGATGGGTTGCGGAGTGACTGTTGACATTGCCGATAACGGCGAAATTCTTTCCGTTAAAGGCAACACCTGCAAAAGAGGCGGTGCTTACGCCAGAACCGAAATTGCAAACCCCGTAAGAAGCCTTGCAACAACGGTGAAAGTTAACGGCGGTATTTATAATGTTGTGCCCTGCAAATCGGCAGGCGCTCTTCCGAAAGACAAAATTATGGCTTGCATGGAAGTTATAAACAGCACCGAGGCAAAGGCTCCCGTCAAACTCGGAGATGTTCTTATTGAGAATATTCTCGGCACGGGAATCAACATCGTTGCAACCAATCATTGCCCCGTAAAATAATCAATTTAAACCTGCGAAGAATACTCTTTGCAGGTTTTATATTTTTTTGCTGAAAAATGTAATAATTTGTTATAAATCTGTAACAAATTATCCATTGAATTATTATAAAGTATATTGTAAAATACATTTTGGATTATTATGGGATTCAAGGTGAATTATTTTACAATGAAAAACAAATTCATATATATAGTTTCGGCTGTTGCACTCATATCGGCTCTCGGTTTTGCCGCAACAAAAATATCTTTGCCCGCCGCAGTTTCCGAAACAACAAAAATAACAGCTTCGGACAAATCAACAGAAAGCGGTTCTTCCACGGTTAAAAACGAAACAACGCTTACTGAAACAATTACCGAGGCCCTTTCAACCGCAGTTTTTTCAACAGCAAAAACAACCGCAGCAAAAGAAACATCGGTTCAGGCAGCCTCTTCAGAAACAACTGTTGCATCAACTCAGGGCAGAACATTTCCGTTCACTCTGCCTGTTCCGACGATTCTGTTTCCCGATTTCAGACCTGAAACATCAACAGCCGCACCCGTAACAAAACCGGTTAACGGTGAATACGATTCAAGCTGTTTTGACTCTACGGTTTTCATCGGCAATTCAAGATTCATTTCTTTCAAGAACTACGGTCTTGCCAAGAATGTTTATGCGGTTGTCGGTCTTAATGTTGACACGGTATTCACAAAAACGGTTGCGGGAAGCACCGTTACTGTTATTGACGAGCTTAACGGCAAGGACTACGAAAAAGTTATCCTGATGTTCGGTGACAACGAATGCGGATGGTCCAGCTATGATTCTTTTGTTAAAAAGTATTCAAGGGTTATTGAAGCTGTCAGAGAAAAGCTCCCCGAGGCGGAGATATATCTTCACGCTGTTCTTCCTGTCAGCGTGGATGCTTCGGCGACCAACGAATTCGGTTGCAACAACGCCAACATCAATGCACTTAACCTCAGAATCGAGCAGCTTGCCGCAGATGAGGAAATTGGTTTTATCCCACAGCCCGACTGCATCAAAGCCGAAGACGGAACGCTTATCCCCGAAGCTGCAAGCGACGGAATTCATCTCAACAAAAAATATGCAAAAATATGGATTATCAGCCTTGCCGATAGAATAGTTTATAAAACGGGTGGTTAACTTATGAAGAAGATTTTTTCTCTCCTTATCGCATTCGTGCTTCTTTTCTCATTTACCGGATGCACAGACAATGAAACAAAATTCTACGAAGCAAATGCAGTTGCAGATGCTCTCAACGCAAACCTCGAATTCGGCGAAGAGCTTGAAAAGAGCACTGCCGATATAGCCTGCAGCATTTACGGTATTGATTCCGCTCTTTGCACGGATGCCGCATTCTACAGCGGAAGCGGTGCAACCGCTGACGAAATTGCGGTTTTCAATTGCATTGATGAAAATGCGGTAAACACTGTTGTCGAAGCTGTTAATGCGAGACTTGATTATCTTCGCGAAGGCTACAGCAGCTACGGTCCTCAGGAAGTTCCCAAAATTGAATCCGCCGCTGTGCTTACCGAAGGCAACACAGTCATTCTCTGCATCTGCAACAATCCCGAAAACGCTGAATCCGTTGCAGATTCAGCCGCCGAATAATCTTACGGAGTTAAGTTATGGTTTTTTCCGAACCCGTATTTATGTTTTTGTTCCTGCCTGTTGCGTTACTGCTTTATTATGCGGTTCCGTTCAGGTTTAAAAATGCTGTTTTATTTTTAACCGGTCTGCTCTTTTATTCATGGGGCGAACCGGTTTATGTGCTTATAATGATTTTGTCAACCCTTATTGATTACTGCGCAGGCAGGGTTATGGATAGGTTTGACGGCAACAAACCAATAAGAAGGGTTGCATTGATTGTTTCTGTTGTAATGAATCTTTCACTTCTAGGAGTGTTCAAATACAGCGGTTTCTTCGTTGAAAGCATAAACTCTGTTTTCGGTGATGTGCTTACAAATCCGAATCTTCCGCTCCCGATAGGAATCAGCTTTTTTACCTTCCAGTCGATGTCATACACAATTGACCTTTACCGTCGCAACATAACCGTTCAGAAAAGCTTCGTAAAATTTGCGGCTTTTGTTACTATGTTTCCGCAGATTGTTGCGGGTCCGATTGTTCTTTATAACGATGTGGCAAGAGAGCTTGAAAGCAGAAAAATCGACATTGATTCAATCAGTAACGGTATTTCCGTTTTCATCTGCGGTCTTTGCAAAAAAGTTCTTATTGCAAACTCCGTCGGTGAGCTGTGGACAACAGTCAAAGCAAGCAATTATTCAACGCTTCCTGCTGCAACGGCGTGGCTCGGTATAATTGCATTCACCCTGCAGATTTATTTCGATTTTTCCGGTTACAGCGATATGGCTGTAGGTCTGGGCAAGATGCTCGGATTCAACTTTCCTAAGAACTTTGATTATCCTTACACCTCGAAAACAGTCAGCGAATTCTGGCGCAGATGGCATATGACCCTCGGTGGCTGGTTCAAAAGCTATGTTTACTTCCCGCTCGGCGGCAGTAAAAACGGCAAACTCAGAACAATCAGAAATCTGCTGATTGTTTGGTTCCTGACGGGTATGTGGCACGGTGCGAGCTGGAATTTCATCATTTGGGGCGTATACTACGGAATCATCCTGATTCTTGAAAAGTTTGTTTTTGCAAAGGTAATTAAAAGGCTCCCCCCTGCCGTCACGAGAATTTACACTCTGCTGATGGTTGTTATCGGATGGGTTATTTTTGAAATAGCATCTCCTGCCGCAGAGTTTGAATTCATCGGTTCAATGTTCGGCGCATCGGGTGCGTTCTTTGACACCTTTACTCTCAATATGCTTCACAATTATACCGTCACCATTATTATTGCAGCAGTTGTTGCAAGCGGTATGCCGCTTAAAATCTGCAAAAAGTTTTTTACCGAGAACAAACTCGGTGCTGTTCAGATTGCCGCCGAATCGGTCGGTATGGCTGCCTGCGTTGCGTATCTTGTTGATGCAACCTACAATCCGTTCTTATATTTCAATTTTTAGGAGCTTCTATGAAAACGAAGTTATTAAGAGTTATTCTCTTTTTTACGGTTATTCTGATCATTCCGTTATTTACTCTCTTCGGTGAAAAGGAAAAGGTCAGTTATAACGAAAACAAAGTTCTTGCAGAATTCCCGAAGTTCAGTTTTGCGGGTTATAAAAGCCGTTCATTTATGAACGGTGTCAGCGATTTTTTCTCGGATCATTTTGTGCTCCGTGAACCCTTCATAAAAGCAAAAAATTCAATTGAAAAAGCTATCGGAAAAACCGAAATAAACGGCGTTATCGAAATCAAAGGAAATCTTGTTCAAACTTTCCGTGATGTTGATTATAATCTCACGGATAAGAATCTTAACGCTCTCAACAAACTGAAATCAAAGAATGCCGGTACTCCCTTTTATTTCATCCCCGTAATCACGGCGCAGGAAAAGATGAAATCAGATATTCCCTCATATCTTGCCGTTGAAAGCGAAAAGAAATATATTGATTACTGTTTTGGAAAACTCAAAGAAATAAATCCGGTTGATGTTTCCGATGCCGTTATCGGCACTGAATATGCATTTTACCGCACAGATCATCATTGGACAACCGAAAGTGCTTTCAATGCCTACAAAGTTATTGCTGCCGCTTTTGGTTTTGCCCCTCATTCAAGAGATTATTTTTCAGTTGAAACAATAGCCGATGATTTCAAAGGCACTCTTTATTCAAAAACATTGAACGAAAAAATCGTCCCTGATTCCATTGAGCTTTACCGTTCGTCTACCGATTTCACCTTAACAGTCAAAGACGAATTTTTTGATACGCTCTATTTTGAAAATTGGCTTAAAGAAAAGGATAAATACTCATTCTTTCTCAACGGCAACCACGGTGTCTGCAGAATCGAAAACAAATCGGCAATCGGTAAACTGCTTGTAATCAAAGACAGCTATGCAAACTGCCTGCTTCCTTTTTTCGCGGAGCACTACGCCGAAATAACCGTTATTGACCCGAGATATTGCAATTACTCTCAGATAAAAGATATCAACCCATCGGAATTTGATGCGGTAACCGTTCTTTTTAATGTATCGGGTTTTTCGCAGGAACAGAACTTCTCGCTCATTGAATTTATGGGAGAAAAATAAATGATTCACGGCAATACAAAAACAGAAAAAGATCTCACCTTCTGCATATTTTTTGCAGCAGGTTTTGTATCTGTTTTTAATTAGCTGTTCATACCGCCTTTGCTTTTGCATCGGCGGTATTTTTTTGAATTTTTTTGAAAAAACTCTTTAAAATATTGTAATAATATGATATATTATATAGGATAAAAAAGTGTGTAGTAAAATATGCACTAAATTTTCGTTCAAGATTTGTGTATATATATGCTGTTTGACATTGATTATTCTGCACAAACAGTGTATAATTATCCGTAATCTATGTATAATGTTGTAAATTTTTGTTTTGGAGGAATATATGAAGCACTTACTCAAGCTTATGGATTTGAGCCCTGCTGAAATTACAGAAATTCTCAATCTTGCTGACCAGCTCAAATACGAAAAGAAAAACGGAATCGAACACCATCATCTCAAAGGCAAAACTCTCGGCATGATCTTTGCAAAATCATCCACCAGAACAAGAGTTTCGTTTGAAGTAGGCATGTATGACCTCGGCGGTATGGCACTCTTCCTCAGCTCTCACGACATTCAGCTCGGCAGAGGCGAACCCGTTAACGACACGGCAAGAGTTCTTTCGGGATATCTTGACGGTATTATGATCAGAACCTTTGCCCAAAGCGACGTTGAAACACTCGCCGAATACGGTTCAATCCCCATCATCAACGGTCTTACAGACTACTGCCATCCCTGTCAGGTGCTTGCAGACCTTATGACAATCCGCGAATTCAAGGGTTCAATCAAAGGACACAAGCTCTGCTACATAGGCGACGGCAACAATATGGCTAACTCACTTATCGTAGGCGGTATCAAAATGGGTATGTCCGTCAGCATCGGCTGCCCTGACAGCCACAAGCCCGATCCTGAAATCATGGAATGGGCAAGCAAAAACGGTGATTTCACCTGCACTTCCGATATCTACGAAGCAGCTAAAGATGCCGATGTTCTTTACACAGACGTTTGGGCATCAATGGGTCAGGAAAGCGAAGCTGAAAGAAGAAAGAAGATTTTTGCAGGTTATCAGATAAACGACAGCGTTATGGCTGTTGCCAAGCCCGACGCTATGGTTCTTCACTGCCTTCCCGCTCACAGAGAAGAGGAAATCACAGCCAAAGTATTTGAAGAACACGCAAAGGAAATTTTTGAAGAAGCAGAAAACAGACTTCATGCTCAGAAAGCAGTTCTTGTTAAGCTTCTCGGCAATAAATAAGCAAGGGGGAAACAGATATGCCAATCAGTAAAGATATTAAAAAAGTTATGGTCATCGGCTCTGGTCCTATCGTTATCGGTCAGGCTGCCGAATTCGACTATGCAGGCACTCAGGCTTGCCGCGTTCTTAAAGACGCAGGTCTTGATGTTGTTCTTGTTAACTCAAACCCCGCAACTATCATGACCGATAAGGCTCTTGCAGATGAAATCTACCTTGAGCCCCTTACCGC
>JAZNRG010000116.1:0-23405 GCA_045590575.1 Acutalibacteraceae bacterium
TGGGTTCGATTCCCGCAGGGGGTGCCAAAAAAAGCTCCGATGATTTCTCATCGGAGCTTTTGCTTTGTTGAAATATTAAAATACAAACGCAAGAACCAGGAAAACAACCCACAAAACAAATGTGATGCAGTATTTTTCAAGAAATGCACCGACATAGGTGATACCTGCAGGGATTGCGGCGAGAATTCTGCCGATTATATTGCCCTTCTTCTGCTTATAAAGCAAATCGGTAAGATTCATTGCATCTTCAACAAGGGGAAAGAGGTTGCAAAGGAGAGAAACTCCGACATAGAGCATAAGGATATAAAACACAAAAAGTCCGACGGAATCCTTTGCGGTGATACCCATATAATTAAGATTGAGGAAGCCTGCAAGGAAAAGCGGGAGACCCGTCATAAGATTCATAAAGCCGGGACCCGTTGCCATAAGATAAGCAGCAAAGCCCTTCTTTGCCATAACGTGTTCAACGTGACCGCAAGCCTCGTCAATTCTGAGATATCCGGGCACTTCAACGGGCAGGCCGAGAATCTTGCAGGTAAGCTGCTCCCAGAAACCGCGGAGATATGCTCCGGGGAAAGTGAGGATTTTTGATGCGATATAAAGCTTTGTCATCATATAAGGTCACACTCTCCTTCCGTAAGAACTTCTTCCCAGGTTTTTTCGCCGTTTACCGCCTGAAGCACTCTCTCGGGAAGGTCTTCATCGACCATTCCGTCAATCAGCTGTGATATCCACATTGAGCTTCCTGCAACTGCCGAACCGTTTTTCTTCGCAAGAAGGTCGCAAAGGTATGCGGTGTTGATAAGCTGAGGAGTGATTGTGCTTCTGTCGTTCATATAATTATAGAGATAAAGGGCATTATAAACCGCAGTATCAGCAGTTTCATAAGCCTTGTCGATGTTGCCTTCCATCAGATAAATAAGAGCAAGCTGACGGTGGAGCTCGGGCACTGAGCTGTATTCCTCGAGAGCCTCGGTGATAAGAACCTTTGCCTCTTCCGTTTTACCCGAAGCACGGAGAAGAGTAGACTCAAGAACATAAGCGGTATCGTAGCCTTCGTTATACTTCTTGAATTCTTCAAGAACAGCAAATGCACCTTCGATATCACCTTCTGAAAGCTCCATACGGATTTTAAGCTCGAATGCGCCGAACTTGGTTTTATCTCTTTCTATAAGCGCATCAACATATTCGTATGCCTTTTCTGCCTGCCCTGCCTCAAAGAGAACATCGGCATAATCCTGATAATAAAGCCATGAATAATCCTCGCCGCTTTCTTTTGCTGTCTTATCGAGGTTATCAAGAAATTCAAGTCGGACATCCACATCTTCGCCGTAATAAACCGCTGCAGTGAAAATGAAATAATCAACAAGAACCTTGCTTACTTTTTCGTTATCGCGTGAATGCTCAAAAGACTCCACAGTTGTTTCGAAGCTTGCGCCGCCGTACTGCATTGCTGTGAGTGAGGGCTCAAGCACTTCATAAGTTGCCATATATTCCGCACGGAGCTTGCTGTATTTTTTCAGAGCGGGGTGGGTTTCCGTGCTGTTCTGACCGAGAAGAGAATCAGCAACACCGATAGCATCAAGAGGAGATGCAGTGTTGGCAACGGTATCGATAATCTTATAAACAAGACCGTTACCCATCTTGATAAACGGAGATTCTTCTCCGATAATGGAAGTCAGCTCTGAAACAACGGAATTAACTTCGGAATATTCTTTGTATGCACTGTACCAACAGTTATCCCTTGCAAAGCTGTCACCTCTTGAAACCTTGATTGAAGGTGCGGCAACGAGAGTTGCGAGAGCAAGCGCAAAAACGCTCACAACAATAACAGCCAGACCGCACAGCCAGGCGAAGAACGGAATTTTTCTTGAAAGCATTTTTGCTTCGCAGTCTGCGCAATAATCGCTGTCTTCTCCCCTGCGCTTTTCGCCGCAGAATTGACAAATCTCATCTTCGGCGGTTTCTTCTTCGTCTGATTCCTCGGGATTTTCTGACGGCTCCTCTTCGTTTTCTTCCGCAGTCTCTTCGGGATTTTCTTCTTCAGACTCCGCATCTGTTCCCTCAGAAATCTCTTCAGATTCTTCTGCAGTCTCTTCCGTAGCTTCTTCCTGAACGGTTTCGTTAACCTCTTCGGTTTCTGCAAGCTCGGTTTCTTTCTCGGGAACACCGTTTATTTTTTCGTTATCCAACCAATTAACCTCCTTGTTTTAATTATAGATTTTTATTTTAACATCTATTAACATAAAATTCAAATATTTTTTTGATTATTTACATATTATTTACGGATGCTGTTGAACATACGCAGCTTTTTATGGTATAATGACAGTATATTAATTCTGAAGGAGAGCATTATGAAAGAAATCAACATCAGAGATATAAAAATCAGCCCCGTTGAACTTATCTCCGACGGCTGGGGACTTGTTACCGCAGGCAACAAAGAAAAATTCAACACAATGACCGTCAGCTGGGGCGGTCTGGGTGAAATCTGGGGAAAGGATGTTGCCTTTATTTTTATCCGTCCTCAAAGATACACATATGAATTCATCGAAAAAGAAGAAATCTTCACACTCTCATTCTACGGCGAGGATTTGAGGGATGCCCTTAAAATCTGCGGTTCAAAAAGCGGCAGAGACATCAACAAAGCTGAGGTCTGCGGTCTTACGCCCGTTTTCACCGACGGAGGTGTAACCTTTGAACAGGCTGAATATACACTCGTTTGCCGCAAGATGGCATCGCAGTTCATCGACCCTGCAGGCTTTGATGATTCATCAATAGAAAACAACTATGCAAACAAGGATTATCACAAGGTTTATATCGGCGAAATTATTAAAGTTTATAAGAAATAATCATCTGAAAAGCATTCCTTCGGGGATGCTTTGACTTTTTTCGGATTTTTTGTCACCTTTTTCAATTATCAATCGTTTACAGAGTGAAAGGAGGCGGTCATTTGCCCGTGAAAATCCAGAAAATTTCTCCCGATGCGGAAAGAGCCGTCAGAGAATACGGCAACAGTCTTTACCGCCTCTGCTCGGTTATGACCGGCAATCGGGATGATGCCGAAGATGCCCTGCAGGAATGCTTTTTGAGGTATATGGAAAAAGCTCCCGGTTTCAAGGATACGGAGCATGAAAAAGCCTGGCTGATAAGGGTTGCATCAAACATATGCAAAGATATGCTCAGGCACAGAAAACACCGCAGCTTTGTGAGCCTTGACGAAATACGGAATCTCGGCACGAGCGAGGATAATGCGCAAATCCTCGGTATGCTGGTTTCGCTTGAAGAAAAATACAGAATTATAATTCATCTTCATTATGTTGAGGGGTACAAAGTAACCGAAATTGCAGCGATGCTCGGAATATCCGAGGCGGCAGCAAAGAAACGGCTGCAGAGAGGCAGAGATTCTCTGCGTGAAATTTATGAAAAGGAGGCGGAATGACAATGGATTTTGAAAGAATAAGACCTGCCGTTGAAGAAATCAATCTCAGCGACAGTCAGGCAACCCATATTCTTGAAATCTGCAAGGATAAAAAACGAAAAAAAAATCATAACTATTGGATTCCCGTTGCAACCGCTGCGGCAATTGCAGTTATTGCTCTTTCGCCCTCGTTTTTCATAAACATTATCGGAGCAAAATCGGCAAATGATGCGGAGTGCCCCGAAAAATATTATTACGCAGAAAACGATGCGGCAGAAAACGGAAACGGCATCCTCGCAGATGTTGAAGACCATTATTATTCTGACAACTCCTCAAGCAGCGATACAAAGGCATCTCAGGGCGTATGCCAATTCTTTGAGCCTCAGATTTACGCACTCGTTCCGAGGCAATTTTCATCACTCGTCGGCGAAAAGGAATATGATGAATTTCTTGCACAGTCAGACCTCACCAAAGGAATGATTATAGTTCAGTTTGTTGAACACTTCGGAATAACCCGTGAGGAATTTGACGCCGCAAACAAAGACGAAAACGGAGAAGAAATCTTCAACGCCGATATCGTTTATACCTTTGACAGAGAGCAGATTGACGAATATTACGGAGTAAAAACAAATACCGCCCAATAAAGGGCGGTATGGAGATTATTCGATGATAGTACCTGATCCTGCCGATAAAATCTGATAGAAGAAGTCATAAGTATAATTGGGGTTTTCTCCCATATCAATCTCATATATTATAAGTCTTGATTTTTTATCGGCTTCAACAATATCCACATCATTTGCCTTGAAATTTTCGAGATACTTCTCATAATCCTCCAAATGTTCGTAAAACAAATAACGGTATTTATTTTTGAGCATTTCATCCTTATCAAACTCATAAACCCAATACTCGTGACCGTTGTTATCAGGGTCCTTAACAACAATCCTCTTGCCTTTTTCGGTTTTGCCGAGTTTGTCTACGGTCTTTTCGTAGCCTTTTTGATACGCTTCCTCAGCCTTAATAGACTGTGCAACAGCCTTTGATTCCTTCTCCGCAATTTCTTCGGGAGTAAGCTCTCTGTTCATCTTGCAGGCAGAAAGCGAAAAGAGGGTTGCGAATGCAGCAAGCAATGCCAATATTTTCTTCATAAGGTATTCCTCCTTATATTTATTTCTGATTATATTAGTGCCATATTTTATCGGAAATGTCAATGCTTTAAAAGAAATTTTACATTTCCGCAAAGATAAAAACAAAAAGAAAGGTGATTAAAATGAAAAAAATCTGTGCAATTTTAATTTGTCTTATTCTCGTTATTTCCCTCGCCGCCTGCGGTGCATCAAAAAACGCCTCGGATGCGGAAGTTATGGCGGGCGGTCAGTATGCAGTTGAAGAAAACTTCAAAGAAAACGGAATTTTCTACACTGCCGACAGCAGTGTATCCGCCGAAACGGATGAAAAGCCTGCATCCGGCGAAACAAAATCCGAAGAAAAAATAATCAAGACAGTTGACCTTCGCATACAAACCAAGGAATATGACGCCTACATCGCTGCTCTGAATTCAAACGTCACCGCAAACGGAGGATATGTTGAATCATCCGAATCCGATATGGGCGGCTACTACGATTCAAACCGCTATTCAACATACACTGTCAGAATCCCCTCGGATAAACTCGATGCTTTTCTTCTTTCCGCAGGTGAAAACGGCAAAATCGTAAACAAATCAGAAAGCCAGAAAAACGTTACCCTTGATTATGTTGACCTTGAAAGCAGAATATCCGCTTACAAAACCGAGCGTGAAACTCTCACCGCACTTCTCGAGAAAGCCGCTTCTCTCGAAAACGTTCTTTCCATTCAGGAAAGACTTTCAGAGGTAAATTACGAAATCGAAAGCTACACCGCTCAGCTCCGTGTTCTTGAAAACAGAGTCAGCTACAGCACTGTAACAATGCATATCAGCGAAGTTGAAAGAGTCAGCGATGATAAACCTACTCTTTGGTCAAGAATAAAAGACCGCTTTGCAGATAATCTTGATGATCTCTTTGACGGTCTCGGAGATATGGTCGTTGATATCATCGGCGGATTGCCGATTATCCTTCCCGTTGCAGCAATCGGTGTTATAGCAATTTTGATTATCCGAAAAATAATTAAAAAGCGTAAAGCAAATAAGCAGTAACAAACAACAAACGCAGTGGCAAAAACCACTGCGTTTTCTCTTTATTCTTCTTCGACTTCTTCCTCGTCTTCCTGCTTCGGAAGAATCTCAACCTTGATTTCATCCATTCTGCGCTCTTCAATTGAAAGAACGGTGAAACGGAGATTTTCATATTCGGCAACAATGGGCTCAACATCCTCCTCTGTGGGAAGATATCCAAGAAGGCTGATAACAAACCCGCCGAGAGTATCGTAGTCACCTTCGGGAAGCTCAACGCCGACAAGTTCATTGACCTCATCGATATCTGTTGTTCCGTCAACGGTGAATGTTGTTTCGTTAATCTGTGTTATTTCCTCTTCCTCGTCGTCATATTCATCCTGAATGTTGCCGACTATGGACTCAAGAACGTCTTCAAGAGTAACTATACCTGCCGTGCCGCCGTATTCGTCAACAACAACGGCAAACTGAGTGCGGCTTTCGTTCATAGCCTTAAAAAGGTCGCCGCAGCTCTGGGTTTCGGGAACATAGAGTGCCTTTCTCATAATCTGAGCAATGGTAAGGTCTGCAGGAAGGCTGTGTCCCACATATTTAAGTAAATCCTTCGCATAAAGAACACCCACAATGCTGTCGGGGTCATCCTCAAAAACAGGGATTCTCGAATAACCGTTTTCGATTGCAAGCTCCGCAACCTCCTCGAGCGAACGGCTCACTTCAATAGCCGTCATCTCGGTTCTGTGGGTCATAATGTCGCCCGCATCGAGATCATCGAACTCGAAAATGTTATCGATCATTTCTTTCTGCGAATCCTCGATAACACCTTTTTCGCCGCCGACATCAACCATCATACGGATTTCCTCTTCCGTTACCTGCTCTTCATCCGCATTGGGGTCAAAACCAAAAAGACGGACAACACCGTTTGTTGAAAGAGAAAGGACCTTAACAAAAGGCTTTGTTGCCGATGCAACAAAATTGAGAATGCCGACCACCTTGAACGCAACCTTTTCGGGAATCTGCATTCCGATTCTCTTGGGAGCAAGCTCGCCGAGAACAAGAGAAAAATAAGAGGTGATGATGGTAATAAGCACAACCGAAACGCCGTTGATAACACCGTAGCCGATCTGGGCAACGGGAGTTTTCATAAGGGCGTTTGTCAGCATCTGCGCAAAGTTCTGCGATGCCGATGCCGAGGTAAGGAAACCGGCAAGAGTTACGCCTATCTGGATTGTTGAAAGAAATCTGCTTGAATTTTCCGTGAGTTTTACAATTTGCTTTGCTTTTTTGTTACCCTCTTCGGCAAGTCTCTGCATCTTTGTGTCGTTAAGCGAAATAATCGCAATTTCGCTCATTGCAAAAAAAGCATTGACAAGAATAAGTACAAAGAGAAGAACCACCTTTAAGATAATAGAGAGAGGGTCTGTGGCTGCCGATTCAACTGCATTTGCTGCTAACTGAATCGCAGGTCCGGGGTCATCCATCATGATGGATTTGCTCCTTTCGATAATAAAAAATAGTATTTTAATGATAGCATATATATAATCTTATGTCAACAATTCAAAAACCGCCGCAAACCTTTCCTCAACAACACACATCGCAAAAAGCAAATGCAATCACGAAAAACGCAGATTTTATGCCAAAATCGGGTTAAATCGGCTAAAAACCGACTTAAGTGTACTGACAAACGGACATCATTGTGATATAATAGATGTATAACATATTTATGGAGATATGAAAATGCTGTATCTGATATTATCCGCAACAGGCGGCGGCAAGACCACACACATAATGAACCTCATTGAGCAGTTTTCGCAAAGAGGGCATAAAAAGATAACGCTGATTGTTCCCGAGCAGTTTTCGTTTATGAGCGAAAAGATTATGCTTGAAAAAATCGGTGCAAAAGCTATGGCTGATATTGACGTGCTCAGCTTCACAAGCCTCGGCGAAAAGCTTATAGGCAAGCCTGCCCTTCACGAACGCAGAAGACTCGATGACCCTTCGAAAGCCGTGCTTATGTCCATGGCACTCGAAAGCGTAAAGGATAAGCTCACTCTTTACGGCAAGCACATCCAAAGAAAATCCGTCATTTCGGAATTTGTTGCCCTTTCGTCGGAATTCAAGCAAAGTGCGGTTTCGACCGATTCCGTGCGCCTTGCCCTTGCAACGGAAGAAGACAGCCTTCTGAAGATGAAACTCACCGATATCGTAACCGTGCTTGATGCTTATGATGCAATGACGGCAATCAGTCACTTCAATCCTGACGACCTTCTCACGGAGCTTTGCGATATCCTGCCCGAAAGCAATTATTTTAACGACAGACTCGTTTTTATTGATGCATTCAGAGGCTTCACTGCTCAGGAATACAAGGTCATCGAGCAGATGCTCATCAAAGCTCAGGCGGTATACACCACCCTCTGCACCGATAATCTTCAGAACAGCGACGACGAAACGGACCTTTTTGCCCACACCAAAAGAACAGCGCACAGACTCATAGAAATCGCAAAGAAAAATTCCGTTGCGGTTGCTAAACCTCAGTATCTTTCAATGCGCAGCAAATTCAACAACTTCCCGCCGCAGTTCAACAGATTCGCTTCCCCGGAGCTTGCGGCACTCGAGCAGGAGCTTTTCTCTCCCTGCCCGAATATATATGAAGATAAAAGCTCAAACATTACCCTTTGCACAGCGCCGGATATCCGCTCCGAATGCGAATATATCGCATGCACGGCAAAAAAGCTTATCCGCGAAAACGGCTACAGATGCCGTGACATTGCTGTTATCGCCCGCGACAGCTCCGACTACGAAACACCGCTGCGTGCGGCACTCAAAAAATGCGGTATTCCCGTGTTCGAGGACAGCCGCCAGCCCGTTGACGTTTCGCCCGTAACCGCACTCGTCAGCAGTGCAATCGACATTTCGGCATCGGGTTTCTCAACCGAAAAGGTTATGCGATACCTTAAAACGGGTCTTGCCGGATTCTCAACCGAAGAAATCTCAGACGTTGAAAACTACTGTTATATGTGGAAAATCAGCGGTTCTGAATGGGGCCGTGAATGGACAAGAAACCCTGCAGGGTTCGGTGCGGAAGCAGGAGAAAAAGAAGAAGCCGAGCTTGAATATCTCAATTCAATCCGCAGAAGAATTGTGGCTCCGCTCTTTGATTTAAAAGAAAAGCTGCGTGACACAAACGGTGAGGATGCCGCCAGGGCAATTTTTGATTTTCTTGAAAAAATCAATGCCGCCGAAAACATCAGAACACTCGCAAAAGACCTTGCCCGTCAAGGCGAAACGGGTCTTGCACTCGAGCTCGAAAGGCTTTGGAACGTTATCATCGACCTTCTCGACAGCCTTTCCTCTCTCACGAAAGGCAGGAATGTGAATGCAGGCAACATTGCCGATATGCTTGAGCTTATGCTCGGCGTGCAGACCCTCGGCTCTCTGCCCCAGGGTCTTGACGAAATCACAATCGGTTCTGCCGACAGAATACGCACCGTTGCCCCCAAAATCGTTTTCATTGCGGGCGCAAACAGCGGGGTTTTCCCTGCCGTGCCGTCATCAGGTAACGCTCTGACGGATAACGACAGGCGCAGAATGGATGCAATGGGCATCGGACTTTCCGACTTCGGAGAATATAAGCTTGCCGAAGAAAAACTCATTGCATACACCTCGTTCTGCTGTGCATCCGAGAAGCTGTTTGTCTGCTGCCCCGAAAAAAATATGCGCGGTGAACAGCTTTCTCCCTCCGAGCTTTACACCAAAATCAAAGCTCTTTTTCCGAATTGCAATGAAGTTCATACCTCAGAGCTTGACGGCCTTTATTATATTGAGGGCAAGGAGCTTGCATTTGAACAGCTTGCAAAAAACAAACCTTCGGGCAATTCTCTCTATGCCTCACTCGGCGAATGCTTTGAAAACGATAAGGAATACGAAGGCAGGCTTGCCGCTCTCAACCGTGTGTCGGGAAACAGAGAATTCCGCATTGAAGATAAAAGCACCGCTCTTTCGCTCTTCGGCAAGGATATGTATATCTCCGCTTCAAGAGTTGAGAGTTACCATAAATGCCCGTTTATGTATTTCTGCAGCTACGGTATCAAGGCCGCACCGAGAAAGGTTGCGGAGCTTGACCCGATGCAGAGAGGCAACATCATTCACTATGCCCTCGAAAAGCTGCTTACGGATTTCGACAAGGATACTCTTATCGGAATGACAGAAAAACAGCTTTATGATTATTTCAGTCCCCTGCTCACCGATTACCTTAATTCAAAGCTCGACGGTGAGAATCAGAGCGAGAGATTCATCTACCTTTTCGGCAAGCTGGTTGATAACATCTGCGATGTTGCCCAAAGACTTATAAAAGAGCTCTCCGTCTGCAGGTTTGTTCCCTCGGATTTTGAAATGAAAATAGGCAAAGACGGAGATATTCCGTCATACGAAGTTGATTCTTCGAACGGCAAGGTTGTTGTTTCGGGTGCAATAGACCGGGTTGACGAAGCTGTTATCGACGGAAAGAAATATATAAGAGTTGTTGACTACAAATCATCGGGCAAACCGTTCTCGCTCAGCGATGTTTCACAGGGCCTTAATATGCAGATGTTCATATATCTGTTTACACTTTGGCAGAACGGCGGCAAGAAATTCGGCGAATTCACCCCGGCAGGCGTGCTCTATTATCCCGCCAATTCTCCGCTCGTTACCGTTGAAAGAGGCACGGATGAAGATACCGTTGAAAAGAAGCGCCGAAAGTCCTGCGCAATGAACGGAATTGTTCTCGGCAGCATTGATGTTGTTAAGGCTATGGACGAAAACCTCGCAGGAGATTTCGTTCCCGCAAAGCTCGGCAAGAAGGGTCTTGAAGGCTCTCTCATCAGCCTTTCACAGCTTGAAAAGCTCAAAGAAAAAGCCGATTCCGTGCTTGCAGAAATGGCAGATGCACTCCACGATGGCTGTATAGATGCAATTCCCGCTTACGGAAAAAACTACGAGCACGTGTGTGGCTATTGCGACTATAAAGCTGTGTGCTCTTACGAAGAAAATATTGCGGTTGCAAAGCTCAATGATTTTGATTTGCAGACCGCACTCGAAAACCTGGAGAAGGGAGATGATGACAATGGCAATTCAGTGGACTGCGGACCAACAGAAAGCGATTGACGGAAGAAAAGGAACAATGCTCGTCAGCGCTGCGGCAGGCTCAGGCAAAACAGCCGTGCTTGTTGAAAGAGTTATAAAACGTATCTGCGACGAAGAAACCCCCTGCGGCGTCGAAAACCTTCTCATCGTAACCTTCACCAATGCGGCAGCGGCGCAGATGAAAGAAAAAATCCACAAGGCAATCAGCAAAAAAATTGCTCTTAATCCCACCGACAAACGCCTTCGCCGCCAGCAGATGATGCTTCCGTGTGCGGATATCTGCACCATCGACTCCTTCTGCATAAATATCGTCAGAGAGAATTTCCATACTCTCGGAATCTCCCCCGATTTCACACTGCTCGACGAAGGCAAAAAAGCTGTTCTGGGAGCGCAGGCAGTTGCAACGGTTATTGATTCACTTCATAAGAATCCGAGTAATAACTTCCTTGCTCTCACAGAACTTATAAGCGACACAAGAGATGACAGCAAGCTCATTGCCGCAATACAGAAGCTTCATAAACTCTCGCAGGCATATCCCTTCCCCGAGCTGTGGCTCGAATCGCTGTCAAAAGAATTCTCATCCCCCTCTCTCGTTGAAGAAAGCGTGTGGGGAAGAATCATAATAAACCACGGCATTCAGCTTGTGTGCACCTGCATTGCGGATGCCGAGCATTGCATCAGAGTTCTTGCCGCAGAGCCCGAGCTTGAAGCAAAGTACAGACCCGCTATTGAAGAAGACAAGCAGATGTTTGAGCATCTTCTCGATGCTCTTTCAGGTGAAAGCTGGAACGGAATCTGCGAAGCGTTTTCGGATATCGGATACGCAAAAAGCGGCAACGCCCCCAAAGGCTACACGGGAGCGGCAAAGGAAATCTGCCAGAGCACAAGGAAAGCCTATAAATCAAGGCTCGACAGCTTTGCCGAAATGCTCAGAATTACTGAAGAAGAGCACCAAAAAGATATCTCTCTTCTTTCACCGATAATTGATGAACTTATCTCCGCCGTGTTTAAATACGGCGAAGAATTCCGAAAACTCAAAGATGAAGAAAACGCCGTTGATTTCAACGATACGCTTCACCTCGCTCTCAAGCTCCTTGTTGAGCCCGTTGACGGCGGATATATCAAAACTCCGCTTGCACTCGCTCTGTGCGAAAACTATGCGGAAATACTGGTTGATGAATACCAGGATGTCAACGAAGCTCAGGATATGATTTTCAATGCTCTTTCAAAAAATGAAAACAACCTCTTTATGGTCGGCGACGTAAAACAGAGCATATACCGATTCAGGCAGGCTATGCCCGAAATCTTTCTTGCCCGCCGTGACGGTCTTGAAGAATATGTTGACGGCAACTACCCCGCAAAGGTAACTCTCGGCAAGAATTTCCGAAGCCGCAAGGGTATCACGGAAATCGTCAACTTCATCTTCAGCTCACTTATGAGCAGAGATGCGGGCGGTCTTGAATACGATAAAAACGAATATCTCGAAGCTGCCGCTTCATATCCCGAACACGACAGCGCGGACACCGAAATTTGCCTTATTGAGGCAGAAAAAGAAGATTGGCATTCCTGTCAGGCAAAATATGTTGCCAATTATATTGAGAATGCAGTTAAAAGCGGTATGACCTTCACCAATGAAGGCGTCGAGAAGAAAGCGGAGTACGGGGATTTCTGCATTCTTCTCAGAAGTGTCAAAGGCTCGGCAAAGGAATTTACCGATGAATTCACCGCAAGAGGAATTCCATTTATCTGCGAAGCAGATGAGGATATAATGACCTCGCCCGAAATTATGTTTATGGTTTCTCTGCTTAAAATCATTGATAACCCCGTTGACGATATTCCGCTGACTGCGGTTATGATGTCGCCCGTTTTCGGCTTCACGCCCGATGACCTTGCGGTTATGCGAATTGCAGACAGAAAAAGTTCAATCTACCGCTGTCTTGTTCTCTCGGCGGAAAACGGCAACGAAAAATCGGCAGACTTCCTCGAAAAAATCCGCCGTATGCGTCTGACGGCATCAACCGTCGGTGCAGGCGAGCTGATTCGCAGGCTTATCGAAGAAACGGGCTACGGCGCAACAGTCGGCGCAATGAAAGACAGCGCAAAACGCAGAGCCAACCTCAACAGCCTCATTGATTTTGCCAACAGATACGAAAGTACGGGGCAGAAAGGCGTTTCGGGATTCCTGCGATATATTGATTCCGTTTCAAAAAGCGGCAACCCCGTCAAAGCATCATCGGATTCCGATAATTCGGATTCGGTTAAGATTATGACAATCCACAAGAGCAAAGGTCTTGAATTTCCCGTATGCTTCCTTCCTGCGTGCGAAAAAAGATATAATCCGTTTTCAACAAGAGATGACCTTCTCATCTCATCAAAAAGCGGTATCGGAATAATGAACAAATCGGGTAAGGCAAAATTCAACACCCTGCCCCGCACCGCCGCCGCTATCGAAATAACCAAAGCCGAGCGTTCGGAAGAATTAAGAGTGCTCTACGTTGCACTCACAAGACCCAAGGAAAAGCTGATTATTCTTGCATCTTCAAAGGATTGGAACAAGGAGCTTGCCAAAATCTCGGCAGGAATCCGTGAAGAAAAACTTATTGCCCCGTTTACCGTTATGAGCTTCACAAGCTATGCGGACTGCATTCTTTCATCTCTTATAAGGCATCCCGATGCCCACGCAATGAGAAACGCTGCAGGAATTGATTCATCGGTTGCAATCCCGTGTGACACTCCGCTTAAGGTACAGATTATCCGTGATGAAATCGAAAGCACCGAAACTGAAAAGGAAACGGCGACTGCAAAATCCGATAAAAACACCGTTGAAGAAATCAAAGCAAGACTCAGCTATGAATATCCGTATTCCGCTCTTGACGGAATCGTTGCAAAGCGAATCGCCTCAAAGCTCGACAGCGAGGAAATCGGCGGCGAATATTTCGCATCGAGAAAACCCGCTTTTGCAGGAAAAGACAAGCTCACTCCCGCCCAACGAGGTACGGCAACCCACAGGTTTATGCAGTATGCGGATTATAACAACGCCTCTGTTGACGTTGAATCCGAGCTTGAAAGACTTGTTCGTGACGGTATGCTGACAGAAACCGAAGCAAACGTTGTTGATAAAAAAGCGATTTCGGAGTTCTTCTCGGGCGAGCTTTCAAAACGCATCGGTGCTGCCGAAAAGGTGTTTAAGGAATATGCTTTCACTGCGTGCATTCCCTTGAGTGAAATGGAGCCTTCCGTTGACCCGAAGGCTGCCGAAGGCGAATCGGTTCTTATTGAAGGCGTTGTTGACTGCGCATTCATTGAAAACGGCGAGCTTGTGATAGTTGACTTCAAAACAGACAGAGCATCAAGCGGCTCAGAGCTTGCAGAAAAATATAAAGAGCAGCTCTCGGTTTATCGCAGATGCCTTGCAGAAGTGCTCGATTTACCTGTAAAACAAACAATAATTTACTCGTTCAGGCTCAATGAATGTATAGAAATAGCCATAAATTAAAAAAATTCTAAAAAAGACTTGCAATTTTGATTTGCATATGATAAAATTCGTGTGTTATGTTTATGGATATACCGAAAGAGGTGACATCAGATGAAGGAAGGAATCCATCCTAAGTACGAACAGACTCAGATCCGCTGTGCTTGCGGTGAGGTTATCGAAACCGCTTCAACAAAGGAAAATCTTCGTGTAGATATCTGCTCAAAATGCCATCCGTTCTTTACAGGTAAGCAGAAGCTCGTTGATACCGGCGGACGTGTTGATCGCTTCAACAAGCGTTTCAATCTCAACAACAAATAATAAGCAAAATGAGCGGTGCATTATTGCGCCGCTTTTTGCTTTTTGAGAGGAATTTTTATGGCTGCTTCAAGCTACAAAACAATAAGAGCCGCATCGCAGGATGAATATATAGTCAAAAAATCCCGCTTCATCGGGCATATTATGCCCGTCACAACGCAGGAGGAAGCTCTCGACTTCATTGCAAAGGTGAGCAAAAAACATTGGGATGCAACCCATAATGTTTACGCATATATCCTGCGCGAAAGCGGAATCAAAAGATATTCGGATGACGGTGAGCCTCAGGGCACCGCAGGCATTCCCGTGCTCGATGTGCTCGAAAAAACTGGCGTGACGGACTGTGCAGTTGTTGTGACCCGATATTTCGGCGGAATAATGCTCGGTGCAGGCGGTCTTGTGAGAGCATATTCCCATTCCGCATCAATCGCCGTTGCGGCGGGCGGAATAGTAACCCGTGCAATGTGCGCAAGGCTGAAGGTTACCTGCGATTATTATTTCTACGGTAAAATGACCTCTTTTGTGCCCGAAAACGGCGGAATAATAGAGGATACAATATTTGAAGATAACGTCACTCTTGTTTTCAGACTTCCTCTGGAGCTTGTTGACGGCTTCAACGCAAAACTGATTGATATCAGCAACGGCAGATACAGCGTCACAAAAACGGACGAATTTTTTGCCGACATGGATTAAAACAAAAAACGGTTTGCAGAGAAAAATCTTTGCAAACCGTTTTTTATATCGGGGAGATTTATGAATCACCCGCACACGCAATTAAGTTTTAGCGGCGGGAGCAAGCCCACGCCCTACACTCATATGCAAACAAACCGCAGTAGATTTAACTACTGCGGTTTGTTTTTTATTCTGTTATAGCTTCAATCAGCTTATCCATTGCAAGTTCAAGGAGCTCAAACTGGATGTTGAGAGGAGGAAGGAGGCGCACCTTCGTTTTTGCGCTGAGCACGAGCACTCCTTTTTCCATTGCCGAGGCAATAACTTCCTTTGCGGGTTTTTCGCATTCGATGCCGAGCATAAATCCCTTACCCGAAACGCTTTTCACCTTTTCGCAGGCGGAAAGTCTTGAAATAATATATTCGCTCTTCTTGGTAACATCCATCAGAAGATTATCATCGATTCTCGAAAGTATGCTGATTGCACCCGCACAGCAGATGGGGTTGCCACCGAAGGTTGAACCGTGGGAACCGGGGGTGAGGATATCCTGAACCTTCTCACCGAGCATTGTTGCACCGAGAGGAAGACCGCCTGCAAGACCCTTTGCGGTTGAAACGATATCGGGCATAACGCCATAGTGCATATAGCTGTAAAGCCTGCCCGTTCTGCCGTTACCGGTCTGAACCTCATCAATGATAACAAGCATATTCTTTTCTTTAGCAATCTCAAAAACGCCTTTTACAAACTCATCCGTCAGAGGAAGAACGCCGCCTTCACCCTGAATTGTTTCCATCATAATTGCGGCGCATCCGTTATTTTCTGCAAGCTCCTTTACGGAATCAAGATTGTTTGCCTCGGCATAAACAAAGCCCTCGGTAAAGGGACCGAAATCGGTGTGGAAATTATCCTGACCGGTTGCAGCAAGAGTTGTTATTGTTCTGCCGTGGAAGCTGTTTTTAAGAGTGATGATTGTTGAATTGCCTTCGCCCTTGTTTTTGAGTGCCCAAAGACGTGCGGTTTTGATTGCGCATTCGTTAGCTTCCGCACCCGAGTTTGAGAAGAAAACCTTCTTCATTCCCGTTCTTTCGCAGAGCATTTCAGCAAGCTCGGCACAGGGCTTTGTATAATAGAGGTTTGACGTGTGACCGAGCATTGATGCCTGAACGGTTATTGCCTCGAGCCATTCATCATCTGCGGTGCCGAAGGTGTTGACGGCGATGCCGCTTCCGAGGTCGATATATTCCTTCTCGTCCTCATCATAAAGAAGAGCACCGTTGCCTTCGCAAAGCTCAAGAGGGAAACGGGCGTAAGTGCCCGCAACATATTTTTTATCTGTTTCAAAAATAGCCATTATCTTATCCTCAACTCTGAACAAACATTGTGCCCAGACCTTCGTCCGTAAGAATTTCGATAAGCAGAGAATGGGGAATTCTGCCGTCGATGATAAACACTTTCTTTACTCCTCTGCGGATTGCCTCGCCGCAGCAGTCAATCTTGGGAATCATACCACCCGAGATAATGCCGTCATTGACAAGCTCGGGAATTTCGCTGACAAAAATCTTGGGAATGAGTGTTGAAGGGTCATCCTTATCACGGAGAATGCCCGCGATATCCGTCATCGAAACAAGGCTTTCTGCGCCAAGAACACCTGCAATTTTTGCAGCTGCGGTATCGGCATTGATGTTATAAACGTTGCCTTCGTCATCGCAAGCGGTTGTTGAAATAACGGGCACATAGCCGTTATCAAGCAAATCAATAATGGGCTGAGCATTGATATCGGTGATTTCTCCGACGTAGCCGAGCTTTTCATCCTTGACGGTTGCTGAGATAAGGTGGCTGTCCGCACCGCAAAGACCGATTGCCTTGCAGCCGAGTCTGCCGAGAAGAGCAACAAGGCTCTTATTGACCTTGCCCGCAAGCACCATCTGAACGATATCAACGGTTTCCTTGTCGGTAACACGGAGTCCGTCGATGAACTCACTCTTCTTGCCGATTTTTGAAAGCATATCGTTGATTTCGGGGCCGCCGCCGTGAACAAGAACAACCTTGATACCTATCTGCGAAAGAAGGGCGATATCACCCATAACCGCATCCTTGAGTTCTTCGTTAATCATAGCGTTGCCGCCGTATTTGATAACAACGATTTTGCCTGAATATTTCTGAATATAGGGCAGGGCTTCAACAAGCACCTGACCTCTTAATGCATTTGAAAGTTCCATTGTATTTTACCTCTGTCCGAACCATCAGGTTCTGTAATCTCCGTTAATCTTTACGTAATCATATGTAAGGTCGCATCCCCAGGCGGTTGCGGTTGCATCGCCGCTGTTGAGAGAGATGAGCACCTGAATTTCTTTTTCCGTGAGCACTTCTTTTGCGATTTCTTCGCTGAAATCAATGCCTGCACCGTTTTTGCAAACGTCAACCTGACCTGCGGCAGATTTGAACGAAACATCGATTTTGGTTACATCAACATCCGCACCGCTGTAACCGATAGCGCAGAGCACTCTGCCCCAGTTTGCATCGGCACCGAACATTGCGGCTTTGAAAAGCGATGAGCAGATAACCGACTTTGAAACGGTAACTGCTGTTTCTTTTGAATCCGCACCGTCAACAATGCATTCAAGGAGCTTTGTTGCACCCTCGCCGTCACCTGCAATCATTCTGCAGAGATGGGTTGTTACCGCATTGAGAGCCTTGCAGAATTCGTCAAATTCCGCACCCTCTGCGGTGATTTCCGTGTTACCCGCCATACCGTTTGCAAGCACGGAAACCATATCGTTTGTTGATGTGTCACCGTCAACACTTACCATATTGAACGAATCCTTAACATCCTCACTGAGTGCCTTCTGAAGCATTGCGGGAGAAATTGCGCAGTCGGTGGTAACAAAAACAAGCATTGTTGCCATATTGGGATGAATCATACCCGAACCCTTTGCTATACCGCCGATTCTGCATTCAACACCGCCGATTTCAAAAGAATACGAAACGATTTTTTCAACCGTGTCGGTGGTCATGATTGCCGCCGCCGCATCAGCACAGCCGTCTGCGCTCAAATCCTTAACAAGCGCAGGAATACCCTCTGCGATGGGAGCTATGTCAAGAGTCTGACCGATAACACCTGTTGATGCAACAACGATATCCTTCTCGCTGATGCCGAGCTCTTTTGAAACAAGATCGCACATCTGCTCTGCGATTTCGATGCCGTTGGCGTTGCAGGTGTTGGCGTTGCCGCTGTTGCAGATAACTGCCTGAGCATAGCCGTCAGCAACATTATTCTTGGTTACGGTTATGGGAGCACCCTTAACGAGATTTGTTGTATAAACGCAGGCTGCAGCCGCTTTTTTCTCGCTGAGAATGAGAGCGAGGTCTTTTTTTGTTTTATTCTTTCTGATACCGCAGTGAACACCGCTTGCGGTAAAGCCTTTTGCGGCGCAAACGCCGCCGGGAATCTGTTTCATTATATTTTCCTTTCAAATCAGAGGTTAAGACCCGTTTGGGGGTCAATACCCATAAGAATATTCATACATTCGATTGCCGCACCCGATGCACCCTTGCCGAGGTTATCGTAGCGAGCCATAAGAAGAATTCTTTCTTCGTTGCCCTGAACAAAAATCTGCATTCCGTCATTGCCGCTCATCGACTCTGCGCAGAACATCGCATCATCGCCGAGGTCTTCAGTGTATTTCACAAAATCGGAATTATATGTATTTTTGTAGACATTTATTATATCATCAATGCACTTGCCGTTGCAAAGGTTTTTTTCAAAAAGAGGAACGGTAACAGCCATTCCGCTGTAATAATCCGCAACAATCGGGCTGAACATCGGTGCATTTTCGATGCCCGTTATAGCCTTCATCTCTTTGAGGTGCTTATGCTGCTGAGTGAGAGCATACTGGCGGGGGGAATTAAGATAAATCTCTCTTTTATAGCTTTCATACTGAGCAATCATCTTTTTACCGCCTCCGCTGTAGCCCGTTACGGAAGTGCAGGTGAGAAGTGCATCTGCGGGAAGAATGCCCGCCGCAACAAGAGGATAAACAAGAGCGATAAATCCGCTTGCGTGGCAGCCGGGAACGGCAACACGCTTTGAATTCTTTATCTTTTCAAGGTGTGCGGGTGAAAGCTCGGGGAAGCCGTATGCCCATTCGGGAAGAGTTCTGTGGGCGGTTGAAGCGTCAATAACCTTTACATCGGGATTATCGATAAGCGAAACCGCTTCGATTGCCGCCGCATCGGGCAGGCAGAGAAACGCGATATCGCAGGAATTGAGAGCCTGCTTTCTTGCTGCAGTGTCTTTTCTGAGCTCCTCGCTGAGAGTTATTATCTCAACATCGTCTCTTGATGAAAGGCGCTCAAAGATTCTTAATCCCGTTGTGCCTTCCTTGCCGTCTATAAAAATTTTTGTTTTATTCATAACTATGTACCTCTGGGAATAATATACGCATAATTATACAGATATTCTTGCATAAAGTCAAGAAATATCTGTATATATTATCATTATCAGCAAAAATTATACAATATTTTGTTGCAAATTGTGCTGCTTTGTGCATTTTGTTGCATTATTTTCTCTTGACTATCTCATTTTCAAGCGGCAGGCCCTCTGCATATGCTTTGATGTTGCCGAGAGTTATTTCCGCAATTCTTTTCAGAGCCTCTTTGGTAAGGAATGCCTGATGCGAAGTGATGAGTACATTGGGCATCATAATAAGCCTTGAAAGAACATCGTCCTGAAGGATGCTTTCGGATAAATCCTCATAGAAGAAATCGTTTTCTTCTTCATAAACATCAAGACCCGCACCGCCGACCTTGCCGCTTCTTATACCTTCGATAAGGGCTTCGGCATCAATCAGCGCACCTCTGGAGGTGTTGATTATAAACACCTTGTCCTTCATTTTCTTGATTGAATAGTTATTTATTATATGATAAGTTTCGCTCGTGAGCGGGCAATGAAGAGAGATAACATCGCTTCTTTCAAAAAGCTCTTCAAGCGGAACATATTCGAGATATCCCTGCGAAGGATAAGGGTCATAAGCAATAACATTCATACCTATTCCCCTGCATATTTCGATAAATGTCATACCGATTTTGCCCGTGCCGATAACACCGACCGTTTTGCCGTGAAGGTCGAAGCCGACGAAACCATTGAGGCTGAAATTATAATCTCTTGTGCGGATATATGCCTTGTGAGTTTTTCTGACGAGAGTAAGAAGAAGTGCAAGTGCGTGCTCGGCAACGGCATGAGGAGAATAATCGGGAACCCTGACAACAGGGATAACATCCTTTGCCGCAGACAGGTCAACATTGTTATAGCCCGCACATCGAAGGGCGATAAGCTCTACCCCGTTTTCTTTGAGCGCGGTTATTGTTTCTTTGTCGATATTATCGTTAACAAAAGCAACAACCGCTCTTGCGCCCTTTGCCATAACAGCACTTTTAGGTGTAAGCTTGGATTCGAAATATTCTATTTCTACGCCGTACTCATCCTTAAGCTCATCAAAATAAATCTTATCGTACGGTTTTGTATCGAAAAAAGCAACCTTAAACATAGTAACACCTCGGCATAAAATTATCCTTCCGGGAATATTTTATCCCCGAAAGGATGCAAATATTTATCTGAGTTTGTGGATAAAAAGACCGCTTAGAAGCTTCGGCTCAAACCAGGTTGATTTGGGAGGCATTATCTGACCCGCATCGGCAATATCCATAAGCTCCTTAAGAGTTGTGGGATACATTGAGAATGCAAGACACATATCCTCTCTCGCTCTTCTTTCAAGCTCGCCGAGGCCTCTGATTCCGCCGACAAAATCGATTCTTTTATCCGTTCTCGGGTCGTTGATATCGAGAATGGGAGAAATAAGATTATTCTGAAGAATCGAAACATCAAGAGCTTCAACGGGGTCTGCCGCATTGAAAGTGCCTTCCTTTGCGGTCAGCTTATACCACTTGCCGCCGAGAAGCATTCCGAAGGTGTGAGCCTTTTCGGGTTTGTATGCCTTTTCACCTTCAGGCTCAACGGTGAATTTTTCGCTGATTTTTGCGATAAACTCTTCTTCAGTATTACCGTTCAAATCCTTCATCACTCTGTTGTAATCCATAATTTCAAGCTCGTCACAGTCAAAGAGCACCGCAAGGAAGAAATTGAATTCTTCGTTTCCGCTGAAATCGGGATTCTGCTCTCTGCGCTTAAGACCCACCTTGACGGCAGATGCCGCTCTGTGGTGGCCGTCGGCAATATAAAGATAATCAACAGTTGCAAAAAGCTCTGCGATTTTTGAATTGGTATCCTTGCAATCGATAACCCAGACGGTGTTTGCAATGCCGTCTTCGGTCACGAAATCATAAACGGGGGCGTGGCTCTCTTTCCAGCTGTTAACGATAGCCGCAATCTCATTCTGCGGTCTGTAGGTGAGAAAGATCGGGCCGGTATTCGCATCGCAGTAATCAACGTGGTTGATTCTGTCCGCTTCTTTATCTGCTCTGGTAAGCTCGTGCTTCTTGATAACTGAATTGATATAGTCATCAATCGAAACACAGCCTACAAGACCCGTCTGGCTTCTGCCGTTCATAATCTGACGGTAAATATAGAAATATTTCTCTCCGTCCTGCTTGCAGATACCGTCGGTTACAAGCTTATCAAGATTCTCTCTCGCCTTGAGATAAACCTGCTCGCTGTAGAGATCGGTGCCTTCGGGCAAATCAATCTCTGCCTTGTCAACGTGAAGAAAAGAATAAGGATTGCCCTTAACCATTTTCGCTGCCTCTTTGCTGTTCATAACATCATAGGGCAGAGCCGCAACCTTATCGGCAAACTCGGGCACGGGGCGTACAGCTTTGAAAGGTCTGAAAACAGCCATATATTACCATCCTTTAATAATTGTTTTAAAACTATTATATATTACAACACTATGAATTGTTTGTCAATTTATTGTTTTAATATTGATTTTCAAAAATTAATATTATATAATCATTACCAAAGGAGGAATGCATTATGTATTGTTCAAATTGCGGAAAACAGCTTCCCGACGGCGTTACCGTTTGCAGCGACTGCAATCCCGCGCCTCAGGTTCAGGCTGAAAAAGTAGAAACTGTTAAAGAAAAGAATCCGTTTTTCAAATCTCCGGGTAAAGGGTCTAAGAGCTATGCCGCTCTTTTCACCGCCCTTCTCGTTTTCCCTGCAACCATCTGCACGGCGATTGATATTGCTTTTGACAAATACGACTATTGGTTCGGCTATGTTGTAGGCGCACTCATCGTTACCTGGGTTATCGCAGTACTTCCCGTGCTCAAGATAACCTCTCCCGCCATCACCGCTCTGATTTGCTTCGGCACGATAATCGGCTATACTTATTTCATAATGAGCAAAACAGAGTTCTTCAACTGGCTGCCAAAATTCCTGCTCCCGATTTACATTCTGACTGCAGCGTTCATTGCATTGGATGTTGCGCTTATCGGCGGAAAGAGAATTACGGGCATCCGCACAATTTCACTTCTCGCTTTGGAATGTGCAATCTATCTTATCAGCTGGGAAGTTATTTTCGACAATGCAAAATACGGCTCAATCGACCTCGGTTGGTCGCTGATTCTCAGCTGCGGATTCATTTCAATCGTTGCAGTTATTGAAGCCTTCAACTACATAGGAAAAATCAATAAAAAATAACAAATCGGGTGCACTTCGGTGCACCCGATATTTTTATGCCTGTGATTTTTCAAGAGCCTGCTTTACGTCTGCGATGATATCGTCAACGTGCTCAATGCCGACAGAAAGGCGGATAAGGTCATCCGAAATGCCGCAGTTGATAAGCTCCTGAGAAGTGAGCTGACGGTGAGTTGTGCTTGCAGGGTGCAGACAGCAGGTGCGTGCATCGGCAACGTGAGTTGCGATTTCGGCAATCTGAAGGCTGTCCATAAACTTTGTTGCAGCATCTCTGCCGCCCTTGATTCTGAAGGAGATAACGCCGCTTGTGCCGTTCGGCATATATTTCTGAGCAAGCTCGTAACCCTTGCTGCCCTTCATACCGGGATAGGTAACTTCAATTGCACAGCCGCTGTCACGGATAAATTCGGCAACCGCAAGAGCATTTGAACAATGTCTTTCAATTCTGAGAGGCAGAGTTTCAAGGCCGAGATTGAGAAGGAATGCGTTGAAGGGTGAAGGAATTGAACCGAGATCACGCATAAGCTGTGCCATACACTTTGTGATATATGCAGCGTTGCCGAAGCGCTCGGTGTAAGTGATGCCGTGATAGGAATCGTCGGGAGTT
>JAZNRG010000117.1:0-15020 GCA_045590575.1 Acutalibacteraceae bacterium
CCTGCAGGTATCGGTATTTACTGGATTGCATCCAGCATTTTCGGTTTCCTTTCAACTGTTATTATCGGCTATTTCTACAGCCCCAAAAAAACAATTGCAAAGCTCATGGTTGAAGAAACGGTTCAGCACCGTTCAAAAGAAAACAATATGAAGCTTGTTGCCGAAAGAAAGGAAAACCGTGATTAACACAGTTTTTCAGGTGGTGAAAATTTTGATTAAAGAAGCAATTGGCACAGGTTCAAACATTGAAGAAGCAAAAGACGCTGCCCTCAAGGCTCTCGGAGCTCCCGAGGATGCAGATATAAAATATGATGTAATTGAAATGCCCAAGGCAAAGATACTCGGAATTTTCGGCGGTTCACCCGCTAAAATGAGAGCTTACTACGAAATTGAAGATGATCCGTTCGCAAAGGCAAAGGATTATGTGCTCACAATTCTTAAGAGCCTCGGCATTGAAGAAGCAGAAATCACAGTTGATGCAGACGAAGAAGAAGTTCGTATGAACATCAGCTGCGGCGACGATTACGGTTCGGTTATCGGCAGAAGAGGCGAAACCCTCGATGCTATCCAGTATCTCACCCGCCTTGTTATCAACAGAGGCTCGGAAGAATACAGAAGAGTTGCCATCAATGTAGGTAACTACCGTGAAAAGAGAGAAAACACTCTCCGTTCACTTGCACGCAAAAATGCAGCAAAGGTTCGCAAGTACGGCAGAAATGTTGTTCTTGAACCTATGAATCCCTATGAACGCCGTATCATCCACACAACCGTTCAGGAAATTGAAGGCGTTACCTCTCATTCAGTCGGCTCAGACGGCGACAGAAAAGTTGTTATCACACTCGAAGAAGGTGTTAAGCCTACCAACGGCGGCGGATACAACAACAGAGGCAGAGGCGGCAGCAGAGGCGGTTACCGCGGAGGTAACAGAGGCGGCAGACGTTTTGATAAAGCAGATGCTCCCGCAGCGCCCTCAAGAGCACCCCGCTCGGATTCAGCAGGCGCATCTCTCTACGGAAAAATCGAAATTAACAAATAATTTTTATCGGGTTGCTTTCAGGCAACCCGATATTTTTTATTAAGAAAAATACAAAATATCGACATTTTTTATGTTTTAGTGACTATTTACTAAAATATTTTTCTCATTCGGATGAAAAATTGTTGACAAAATTCAAAAAATGGATTATGATTGAGCGTAAGAGGATTTTGCGAGGTAATTGAAGTGCAGGATAAGCAAAAAGCTTTAACCGATGAAGAACTGGTCGCTCTTGCCACTGCAGGTGACGATGAGTCTATGGCAAGGCTGATTTCAGCCGTTGCTCCAATCGCTAAGGCAAAGGCTGCTCTTCACTCCAATCCAAGGATTCCTGATGAGGATCTTTCTCAGGAGGGAATGCTCGGTTTCCTTGATGCGGTCAGGAGCTTTGACGCTTCAAGAGGTGTTCCTTTCAGAGCTTATGCCGAAACTTGCATAAGCAACAGAATCCTTTCGGCGGTGCGCGTAAGTTTCAACAACAAAAATGCAGCTCTTTCAAATGCAGTTCCGTTTGAATATGAAACGCATGATATGACCGATATCAGCGCAGATCCTGCCAATATAATAGCGGAGAAGTTTGATTCGGAGCACATTGAATCCCTTCTCAGAAGCGGACTTTCAGATTTTGAAATGCAGGTTATTGATCTTCGCCTTGAGGGCAGATGTTATCAGCAGATAGCATCGGAGCTTTCCTGCAGCGAAAAAGCGGTTGATAACGCACTCCAGCGAATCAAAAAGAAGTTCCGTTCAAAACTCGGCAAATAATAAATATGCCCACGTAGCTTAAAGCAGAGCATTGTTTAACGCAAAAGTAGTTTAACAAAGGTTACGGTGCAATTCCGTACAAGGGCAAATACAATATTTTTTCAAGCGAGGTTAAAAACAATGTACGAAGACAAGACTCTCATCTGTAAGGAATGCGGCAATGAATTCACTTTCACAGCCGGCGAACAGGAATTCTATGCTGAAAAAGGCTTTGTAAACGAGCCCCAGCGCTGCAAGGCATGCCGCGATGCACGCAAGAATGCTGCCCGTGGAGAGCGCGAGTGGTTTGAAGCAACATGTGATTCCTGCGGTGGAGTTGCAAAGGTTCCCTTTAAGCCCCGTGAGGACAGACCTGTATTCTGCAGCGAGTGCTTTGCAAAGAAGCAGGAGCAGGCATAATTAATTGGAATTAAGCTATGCAGAAAGCCCCCTCATTTGAGGGGGCTTGTGCATTTTATTAATTTTTCATTGAAAAAAAGCCCCCGTACCGAGCGGTACGGGGATAAACTTGTTTTAAGCCTTTTTCTTTGCGGCAGCTCTCTGGATTGCCTTGATGATTTCAACAATGGGAATAACGAGGAATGCAAGGCCGATTGAGATGCCGTAAGCAGTTGCATCAAGGTGAACGAAATCAAACATATCTGCGAGGAAGGGGATTTCGATGATGGCTGTTGTGAGAGCGAGAGAAGCAACCATAGCTCCGTAAAGAACCCAGTTGTGTGACTTCTGACCGAGAGCCATACCGAGAACCGAACCGCGCTGTGAACGCATATTGAATGAATGGAATATTTCGCACATTGACATTGTGAGGAATGCCATTGTCATACCTTCGTTGCAGTCTGCGATGTTGGTGAACTGCCAGTGACCTGTTTCAAGGAATTCACCGATGAAGAATGCGGAGAGAGTAAGGATTGTAACAAGCAAGCCCTGATAGAATACGTCAAAGCCCATACCGCCTGCGAAAACGCCTTCCTTGCTGTCACGGGGTTTGCGCTGCATAATATCTCTTTCGGGCCTTTCAAGACCGAGAGCAAGAGCGGGGATGCTGTCTGTTACAAGATTTATGAAAAGAAGATGAACGGGTTTGAGAATAGTGAAGTTGAGGATTGTTGCGGTGAAGATTGAAAGAACTTCAGAAAGGTTTGAACCGAGAAGGAACTGAATTGCCTTTCTGATGTTGTCGTAGATTCTTCTGCCTTCGGAAACTGCGGAAACGATAGTTGCAAAGTTGTCGTCGGCAAGAACCATATCAGCAACGTTCTTTGTAACATCTGTGCCGGTGATACCCATACCGACGCCGATATCTGCGCTCTTGATTGAGGGAGCATCGTTAACGCCGTCGCCGGTCATTGCGGTAATCATACCCTTTGCACGCCAGGCATTAACAATTCTTGTTTTGTGCTCAGGCTGAACACGGGCATAAACTCTGAATTCGGTAACTCTTTCTGCGAATTCTTCGTCGCTGATTTCATCAAGCTGTGCGCCGGTGATAGCACCGGAAGCATCTTCGATGATGCCGAGCTGGAGAGCGATTGCAACTGCGGTGTCCTTATGGTCACCTGTAATCATAATGGGTGTGATGCCTGCGGAGCGGCATTCTGCGATAGCATCCTTAACTTCGGGACGGGCAGGGTCAATCATACCTGTAAGGCCGATGAACACGAGCTCACTTTCGAGAGCTTCGGGAGCAAAATCAGCGGGAGCTGAATCATACTTTCTGTAAGCAACGGCAAGAACACGGAGTGCCTGGTCTGCCATTCTCTTGTTATCAGCAATAACAGCAGACTTAACATCTTCTGTGAAGTCAACTTCTTCGCCGCCAATGAGTGCCTTTGTGCACTTGTTGAGAATAACGTCGGGTGCGCCCTTTGTGTACTGAATGATGCCGTCGGGAGTGTTATGAACAGTTGACATCATCTTTCTGCCTGAATCGAAGGGAGCTTCGCCGATTCTGGGTGCGTTTGCAACAAGGTCCTTCTTGTGCATACCAAGAGCGTTTGCGTAGTTAACAAGAGCAGCTTCGGTGGGTTCGCCCGTAACTTCGCCTGCTTCGTCGATTTCTGCGTCACAGCAAAGAGCCATTGCCTTTGCGATGAGAGCTTCGTTGTCACCGTAATGGTCAACAACAGTCATCTTGTTCTGAGTGAGAGTACCTGTCTTGTCGGAGCAGATAATCTGAGCACAGCCGAGGGTTTCAACAGCTGTGAGCTTTCTGATGATAGCGTTCTTCTTTGACATATTTGTAACGCCGATTGAAAGAACGATTGTAACAACTGCAACAAGACCTTCGGGGATAGCCGCAACAGCGAGTGAAACGGCAACCATAAAGCTGTCCAGAATCTTTGTGATTTCGGGCATTGCACCTGTCTGAACATATGCAACGATCATCTGATATGCGAAAAGCACAACACAGATGCCGAGAACGAGCTTTGTGAGAATTTTTGAAAGCTGAGCAAGCTTTATCTGAAGAGGAGTCTGACCTTCTTCAGCCTGAGCGATAGCATCGGCAATCTTGCCCATTTCGGTGTCCATACCCGTTGCAACAACAACGGCTTTACCTCTGCCGTAAACAACGGTTGAACCCATATAAGCCATATTCTTTCTGTCGCCGAGGGGAACTTCGCCGTTTTCGCCGCCCTTGAGAAGAGCGATAACCTTATCAACGGGAACGGATTCACCTGTGAGCGCAGCTTCTTCAATCTTCATACTTGCGCATTCGAAGATACGGCAGTCAGCGGGAACAGCATCGCCTGCTTCAAGAACGATAACGTCACCTACTACGAGATCTTCGCTGCGAACGGAGATGAGCTTGCCGTCACGGATAACCTTTGACATAGCCGCGCTCATTTCCTGAAGAGCTTCAATGGCGGCTTCCGCCTTGCTCTCCTGAACAACGCCGAGAACGGTGTTGATAACAACAACAACCATAATGATAACGGTGTCTGTAGGGAATACGAAGTGGAATGAACCGCTCTCAAACCATTCTGTGATTGCCGAAATAACAGCGGCAACGATGAGGATGATAATCATCGGGTCTGAAAGCTGCTCCAGAATTCTCTGGAAAATGGTTTTCTTTTTGCCTTCTTTGAGCTTGTTTTTGCCGTTTTCAGCAAGTCTTTTCTCAGCTTCTGCAGTGCTGATGCCGTTTTCGGAGCTCTTGACGTGGCCGAATACGGATTCAATCTGCTCGAGATAGAACTTCATACTATTTTCAATCCTTTCAAATAATATATAAAACAAAAAGACCTTGACAGAGAAACCTTACGCTCTGTCAAAGGTCTTGCTTCCAAAACTTGGTGTCTGCCAGATGCCGGAAGGCAACGGGTGTTGACAGACTTATCAGAGCTATGCTCTGAAAGCTACTCCCCTTTAACTCATGGAATATATTATCATATATATTTTTTTGTGTCAATAAAATTTTATCTCAACAATAGTTTACGGAGCATAGAAATTACCGAGATTTTCGCTGAGCTTGCGGCAGATACTGCCGTATAAAAATGCTTCATAGCGTTCCTTTTCGAGAACGGAGATTGTTTCGCCGTTGCTGTTCTGAATACCGGGGAACTTTTTCTGACCCGTACCGCTCAGACGGATATTATCGGTCTGAGTATAGCCCATTGCGAGCACGGAATCCATAGCACTTCTCAGGTCTACGCACTCATTCTGGATTTCTTTGATAAGATAATTGAGAAGATAGATATCTTCGGAGCCGGGAACTGTTACCGCGAAGGCAGAGAGCTTTGCGTTTTTCTGTTCCCAATCGGAAATTCTGACAAGCTCCTGCATAACGGTGAACGCAGTATTCTTGCCGCTTGCATCAACGGAATAAAGACGGTTGAATTCCGCAAAAACATCCATAGAAGAAATGATTTCGGGGCGGAGTGAGATATATTGCGAATGAAGATTAATTATCTGAACAAGGGCTGCGGAAAGCTCATTGGCCCGGGCCGATATTTCTTCGCCGAGAATGGCAGAGTTTGAAACGATATAAGATGCTTTTTCTGCCCAAGTGTTGACTTTTGCAATATCAAATTCGGAAAGAAGCTGGGCATAGTTTTCGTTGATATCAATTCTTAACTCAAGATAGGAGGTGAGCAGCGAGGATTCATCACTCGTTGATTTTTCGCAAATGCTGAGTGCGGAGGAATAGTTTCCGTTTTCGGTTTTTGACTTTGCAAGCGCAAAATAAAGCGGATTCTTGAAGGCAAGGAATATGGAGATCAGCACCGCGAGGGCGCAGATGACCGAAACCGCAACAACAAGAGCTTTCTTGCTGCCGTGGCTTTCGGCGGGCATATTCTTATTTTGCCTTGAATCTGCCATTATATCTCCTTGAAAACATAAATACCCATTATTGAAATTTAATTATAACATAATTACATAAATAATAAAATAGACATTTCAAAAAAATTTTTTGAAAAACATCAAACAAATGTTTGCATTTTGCGAACATTTGTGCTATAATGTGCTTGCATAGTTATAATATCATATGTATTGTTCCAAAATCACATAAAGAAATGAGGAAATCTCTATGAAACCCATCACCCCGATTCAGCAGAAGATATATGAATTTCTGGTAACGATGGCTAAGGATAATATGACACCGAGCGTGCGCGAAATAGGTGCGGCGGTAGGCTTGCGCTCAACCTCATCCGTTCAGGCAAATCTCGATGCCCTTGAAGCGGCGGGATATATTCAGCGTCCTCCGATGCTCAAAAGATGCATCAAAATAGTCGGTCAGGCAGAGAATGTGACCCATGTTCCCGTTCTCGGCACGGTTACCGCTGGCGCTCCGATTCTTGCCGTTGAAGAGATTGAAGGTTACCTTCCTTTTTCAATGGTCGGTGCGCAGGATAAGGAGCTTTTTGCCCTTAAAGTCAGAGGCGAAAGTATGATTCAGGCAGGAATTCTCGACGGCGATATCGTTATCGTCGAGAGAACTCCGACTGCAAGAAACGGCGAAATGGTTGTTGCTCTTATTGAAGATTCGGCAACGGTCAAAACCTTCTACAAGGAAAACGGTCATTTCAGACTTCAGCCCGAAAACGACACAATGGATCCGATTATTGTTAATGAAGTAATCATCCTGGGTAAGGTAGTTGCAAGCTACAGATATTATTGATCAAAATCGAAAACGGCACTTCGCATGAAGTGCCGTTTATTTTTTATCAGAATCCGAAATAGAATTCAAACGGGTCAATATAGTAAGGCTGGGTGGTTGTTATGGGCTCCGAGCCGCCCTTATCCTCAACAAGAGTAATCTCAATATCGAATTCATCAATTGAATAGTTGCTGTTGACTCTGCAAAGGGTGAGGGTCATTGTGTCACCGACCTTGCCCTTATCAATGCGTTCAAGAAGCACATCGGCTGTGGTCAGAGGTTTGCCGTCAACGGCGGTGATCATATCGTACTGCCTTGCTTCGGTGTTTGCAAGTGCACCGTCGGGAGAGATTTCGTTGATAATGAGAGTGCCTGCGGGCAAACCCTTTATTTGAGCAATCATACTGTACTGAGCGCTTGCACTGACGGGATAATAGGTTATGCCGAGCATCGGTCTGTCGGGTACATAGCTGTAGTTGATGAGGTCTTCAATGATTTCTTTTGCAGAGGTTATAGGGATTGCAAAGCCCATTCCTTCATAGTCGGTTGCGGCAATCTTCTGCGAGTTGATGCCGATAACCTGACCGTATGCATTGGCGAGCATACCGCCTGAGTTTCCGGGGTTGATGGCTGCGCTGTGCTGAACGCACTTCATTGTGTAGCCGATTTCGCTGCTGACGGGTCTGTCAATAGCGGAAACATAGCCACCGGTGAGTGAACCGAAGAATTCAATACCGCCGGGGTTTCCGATTGCATATACGGGATCGCCGACAACGAGCGAATCGGAATTGCCGAATTCAGCTGCAGGCAGACCCTTTGCTTTTATTTTAAGAACACCGAGGTCGGTTCTTGTATCGAAGCCTGCGATTTCGGCATCATAGGTTGTGCCGTCGTCGGTCTGAACTCTTACTTTAACACCCGCATCGCTGATAACGTGTGCGCAGGTGATGATGTAGGTATAGGTTCCTGTTTTATCTTCACCCATAATAATGCCTGAGCCTTCGCCTGCGGTTGAGTTTGAATTCTGCTTATAAACCACAATACCGACGTTGCTGGGGCTGAGTTTTGCGTGAATCTGAGCAGGAGTGAGAACGCCGCCTGCCGAAACATTTGTGGGAGTGACGGGTGAATCGTTGATGTTTACTTCGGGGAGACCTTCAGCGATTTTATCGGGATTATTCTGAGTTCCGATATCTTTTGTTGCCTTGAGAATTGACGAAACTCCGAATCCGAGCGCAAAAACAATAACGAGAGCTGTGCAGGTGATAAACGCTTTTACGCCCTTGCCGGTTTTCTTTTTCTGAGGAGCTGCAGGCTGCTGATAATAACCCTGATACGGCTGTTGATTATACGGCTGATTATATTGCTGATAGCCGTAATTATGCTGCTGATAAACAGGGTTTTCTTTTTGGTAAAGAGGCTTTTCCTCTTCAACCTGCTGAGCTTCAACCTCGGGCACATCATTGACTTCGACATTAAAGCCGGGTATATCGCTCACGGGAGCACTCTTTGTTTCGTTTTCGGGGATATTGTTGAATTCTTCGTTCATACGGGGCCTCCATAGTAGATGGTATGATGGAATTATATATTAATGTTATTACAAAATTTTGAACAGATATAAAATATTTTTTGTATTTTACTGTTTGGGAAGCTGGAAAATGAATTCGGCGAATTCGCCCGCTTCGCTTCTTGCGGCAATCTGACCGCCGTGGAGCTCGATAATGGTTTTGCAGAGGTAAAGACCCATTCCTGCGCCCTTCACGTCGAAACTTCGGGATTTATCAACCTTATAGAATCTTTCAAAAATCTTGTCGATTTCTTCGCTGGGAATTCCGCGTCCGCTGTTGCGGATTTTTACTATTATTTTTTCTGCATCGTGCTTTGAGCTGATTTCAATATATCCGCCATCGGGAGTGAATTTGACTGCGTTATCGATGAGGTTATATACAACCTGATTTATCATATCTTTATCGGCGGTAATGGGGTTTGAATCAAAATCGTCGAGTCCGCGGATTTCAATATGCTTCCGGTCTATTATCTGCTCAAATCCGAGCAGGGTTCTGAACAGCATTTCGGAAATATCAAACTGCTGAGGCTTGAGGTCAAGCTCTCCTGCCTCGAGTTTGCTCATGTTGAGCATACCCGTAACAAGCCTTGAAAGGCGCTTGACTTCGTCTGAAACGATTTTAAGATATTGCGATTCCTTGTCTTTATCGATAGTGCCGTCGAGAATGCCGTCGATGAATCCGCCGATGGTGGTCATTGGCGTTTTCAACTCGTGGGATACATTTGCAACAAAGCTTCTTCGCGAAAGCTCAAGCGTGGCAAGAGCCTGCGCCATGGAATTGAACGCCTGCACAAGGTCGTCAGTTTCGTCTTTTCCGAAAATTCGTATTCCCGAATGCCTGATTGTGATTCGTTTTGAGAAGTCGCCTGTTGCATATTGCTTTGCGGCAACGGACATTTCACGCAGGGGGCGTGTGAGTCGGTATGAAACAAGATAAACAAGAATAAATGTTATTGCAAGAGCAAACAGGAACGCAATAAAGAACATTCGGAATATTCCGAAAATATATGGTGCAAGACCGTCAACGAGCGGCTGTGTTGAGAAAACAACACCCGCAGCTTCGCCGTTGACAATTATCGGCGATGCAACAACAAAGCCAACATCACCGAGGGCACCGCCGAGATTGTTGGCTGAGCGGTATGTTCCTCTGAGTGCAACGCTCATAATATCTTCGCTTATATGGTATTTATCGTGCACCATGCAGTTGCCCGTGAGAAGATTCATATTGGACTGAAGAATTTCTTTGCAATAAACAACATCTCCGTTGGGGTTTGCAATGAAGAAATCGGCATCAACAGCGTCTGAAATCTGCAGAAGTGTATTACAGATAACAATGATTGAACTTCTGCCGCTCTGACCGAGAATGTCAGATTCGAGAACATTACTTGTGTTCTGCGCAAGGCTGACGGTATTTTCAGTGAGAAGGTCAATTTTTTCATCCATCCAGAGCTTTGATACCAAAAGCAACAGAGCTCCGCCTATAAAGACGAAGCTTGCCATAATTATTGAAATTGTAACAATGAAATATTTTCGGAACAGGCCCGATTTCAATCTGTTGCGCATATCGGATTAATCCTTTGTTTCGAATTTGTAGCCGACGCTCCAAACGGTTTTGAGCTCCCATTTTTCCGAAACACCTTCGAGCTTTTCTCTCAGGCGCTTAACGTGAACGTCAACCGTTCTTGAGTCACCGTAGTAATCGAATCCCCATACCTCGTCAAGAAGCTGGTCTCTTGTGAAAACACGGTTGGGATTGCTTGCAAGGTGATAAATAAGCTCAAGCTCTTTAGGGGGAGTGTCGATTTTTTTATCGTCAACTCTGAGCTCGTAGTTTGTGAGGTTGATGCTGAGCTTATCGAAATTAACTTCCTTTATGCTTGACTGAGCCGATGAACCGCTTCTGCGGAGCACGGCCTTTACTCTTGCCATAACTTCCTTTGCGTCGAAGGGTTTTACAACATAGTCGTCTGCACCAAGCTCAAAGCCGAGCACCTTGTCGAAGGTTTCGCCTTTGGCGGTGAGCATAATGATGGGCTTGTCCGAGAATTTTCTGACCTCGCGGCAAACCTGCCAGCCGTCAAGACCCGGAAGCATAATGTCGAGAAGCATAAGCGAAGGTGAGAGAGCCTGAAATGCCTTTACGGCATCTGCGCCGTTGTTGGCAATTGCAACCTCATAGCCTTCCTTTTCAAGATAAAGTCTTAATAATTCGCAAATATTGGTATCATCATCAACAACAAGAATTTTTTCTGCTGCCATTTTAAGTCCCCTCCTAATGATTACGGATAAAATGATTCATCCTACAATTTACATTATACTCCGTTTTTTAACAAATCTGTGAATTGGTAAATAATAATTTGTTACATTTCATCTCAATTGATGAACAAACGGTGAATTATTTAACCGAAAATCTGAAAACGGTTGTTGATTTGAATTTCTCGCCTGCGTTAACGGTGCACTGCGGGAATCCGGGCATATTGGGTGTGTTGGGATAAAACTGTGTTTCAAGGCAGAAGCCTGCGTGCTGAACAAGGGGATTGCCGTTTTTGCCGGGCTTTGTGCCGTCAAGGAAATTACCCGTGTAAAGCTGAACGCCGCAAAGGTCAGTAAACATTTCGAGCATTCTGCCGCTTTCGGGGTCATATGCCGCAGCGGCAGGGCCGTCACCGTCATTGAGGCAGAAGTTGTGGTCATAGCCTCTTCCGAGGTGAAGCTGCTCATAATCCTCGCCGATATCTTTGCCGATTGCTTTGAATTCTCTGAAATCAAAGGGAGTGCCCTCAACGGGTCTGATTTCACCCGTGGGAATGCTGTCGGCATCCATGGGAGTGAATGCATCAGCGTTAATCATAAGCTCCTGACCGAGCACATCGCCCTTGCCTGCAAGGTTGAAATAAGCGTGGTTAGTCATATTGATAACGGTCTTTTTGTCGCTGACTGCTTCATAGTCAATCTTGAGAGAATTATCTTCATAAAGAGTGAAGGTTACTTTGAAATCAACCTTGCCGGGGAAACCCATTGCACCGTCAGGGCTGGTGTAGAGCATTTCAACGGAGTTATCGTCAACGATAATTGCTTTCCACACTGCGGTTGAAAGCTCACCGCCGCCGTGAAGGCAGGTGATTCCTTTTTCGTTCTTTTCAACGTTATATTCAACGCCGTCAATCGAGAATTTGCCGCCTGCGATTCTGTTGGCGTATCTGCCTACGGTCATGCCCTGATAGTCGCTGTATTTTTCGTGACCTTCAACGCTGTCGAAGCCTGCGAGGATATCGGCAAAAACGCCGTTTTTATCTGCGGTATAAATGCTGTTGACGGTTGCGCCGTAGGTGATAATATCAACGGCGGTTTCTTTTGAATTTCTTATTGTATAGCAGTCAACATCTCTGCCGTCTGCGGTTGTTCCGAAATAGTTTTTAACAATCATTTCAAAATCTCCTTATCTGCTTATATTCCATATATTATATCTGTTTCTGTCGGCTGTTTTGTTGCCGAACTGAATTGCTTTTGCGGGGCATCGGTTGATGCAGGCAGTGCAGTGCTGGCATTTGTTCTTTACCCATTCGGGTTTTCCGTTTTTAATTATAATTGCATTGTCAGGGCAAAGGTTTTCGCAAAGACCGCACGAGGTACATTTTTCGTCTGCATAGAATTTTTTTGTTGTTCTGAACAAATCATAAAGAAGGGGAACGACAAGGCTTTTTGCCGCACCCTGAATATTACCTTTTCTGCCGTTTATCTGATTTGTAACGTCATCGCATACCGTGTCAAGCTCCTTGTCGGAATGAAGGAGAAATCTTTTTGCTTTCTCAATTGTGCAAGGGTCGTAGAGAATAACGTAATTATCGGGCATACGAAGAGAATAGCTGTAGTCAATGCTTCTGCCCAGCCTTTTAGCGAGCATTTTATCGGCTGTGCCCGTGTTTGCGCCGCAGGTTATAACGCAGTAAACATAGCTTCCGAGGGCACTTCTGATTTCGGGCATTTCGCAGAATCTTTTGATGATTTCGGGCAGACCCCAGAAGTAAACGGGAAAAACGAATCCCGTCACATCCTTTTTGCCGTTTTCGGGAATGCCGTTTTTGATAGCATCGGGAATGCTGACTGCACAGTCGGCTGTGCGGACAGCCAGCTTTTCTGCCGCATATTTTGAATTGCCCGTTGCGGAAAAATAAAAAATCATAAATTTTCACCTTATTATATTTATAAAATAATTGTATCATTATGGTTTTTTTTTGTCAATACAAGCTATGTATATAGGATATACAGGTTGGCATAATAATATTGAGCCTTACGGTTCAATATTCAACAGAGAGGTAACTCAAAATGGAAAACAACAAGAATCAGAACAATCAGAACAATCAGCAGAACCAGAACAACAAGAACCAGCAGAATAAGAATCAGAACGAACAGCAGAATCAGAAGAACCAGAAGAACCGAGAAAACTTCTGATAAGCGAAAAGCAAAAAGCACCGGGAAACCGGTGCTTTTTGCTTTATAGAAGGATGTATGTATACCGAAGGGTTCGCCGTGTCGGCTGCGGAATCCGAAACGGTTAAACCTGCGGCAGTAGAGATCTTAGTCGTTTTCTTCAGCAGCAGCCTTAACGATTTCTTCGGGGATAGCCTCGCCGTGCTTAACGAAGAGAATGCAGAGAATGCTGAGCACGAACATAATGGGGCTGTAGACGAAGAGTGAAAGATATGTGCCTGAAAGCATACGGACGATACCGTAGATGATGGGTGATGCAATCTGTGCAGAGAAAGTTGCTGTGTAGTAATAACCTGTGAAAGTGCCGACTTTATCGATACCGCCGATTTCAAGAACGAGCGGAAGAGTGTTAACTGTGATAAACATATTTGCAAAGCCGCCGAGAATAAGTGCAACCCAGATGAGTGCAAAGCTGCGTGTTGCAACATAGAGTGCAAATACTGTCATAAACACTACAAGGCCGATAAGAATTGTTTTCTTTCTGCCGATTTTCTTGCCGAGATAACCTGCGGGAATAGCTGCAAGAGCGGAGCAAACCGCAAACAGAGTTGTCATAATGGTTGCTTCGGAAGTGGTTTTGCCGAGAACTTCAGCTGCAAAGAGTGCAAAGAAGGTTGTGATGGCGTTTGTGCCGCAGAAGAGGAAGAAGAGACCGCCAAGCATAAAGATAAGGCTCTTTCTTTCGCCTTTTGAAAGTTTCTGTGCTTTCTGAGCTGCTTTTGCAGCTTTCTTTGCTTCTTTTTCTGCCTTGGCCTTTGCGGCTGCATCAACAGCCTTGTTGTGTTCGGCAACAGCTTCAAGTTTGCTTGAGGGTTCTTTAACGAAGAAAAGAACAACAAGCATACCGATTACCATAACAATTGCGCCGAGAAGGAAAACATAGGGGAATGCAACCTGTTCGTTTTCGGTTGTGATTTTCGTGCCTGTAATGCCTGTGTAGATTGCGCCTACAAGAGTACCTGCAACAAGGCCGAGTGCCGAACCGATACCGCCCATAAGGTTGATGATGGCGTTGCCTTCACTGCGAAGGGCAGGAGGTGTGAGCGCGGGCATAAGCGCAACGCAGGGAGCTCTTCAGAGCGACATCGAGAAAACGAAGAGGATGATGAAGAGCATTGTTAAGGGTAACGAACCCGAAAGTGCAACCCAGGGGATAACGGCAAAAAGGAATGCCGAAACGGGTGCACCGAAAACAATAAAGGGACGGCGTTTACCAAGCTTTGAATGGCAGCGGTCCGAGAGCTTGCCGAAAGTCGGCTGGAAGATAACGCCGAAGATGTTATCGAATGTCATTATAATACCGATGAAGAGCGGAACAAGAGTGATACCGCCTGCTTCGGTAACAACGTTTTCGCCCTGCGATTCTGCAAATTTTGCAAGAACCGGGAACATTTCGTTGAGTTTTGTGCTCCACGCAGTAACGGTTTCAGAAGCATTGAGAAGTCTTTCAAGAATCTTGGTTATGTAGGGGTCGTAGATAGCCCACGCAATTGAGGAAGCCATAAAGCCGAAGCCGGTCAGAATAGTTCTGGGGCGATGAAGCTTACCGTTTTCTCTTGCGCAGAAAAAGGTGTTGTTCATAGTATGTTTCTCCTTGTGAGTATGATGAAAAGCACGGAAAAGCGTCCATTTCATAGAAGTATTATATCACTTTGTTTAAAAATATGATAGACAACATAATACACCAAAAAAGAGGTGTCTTTTTGGTGGAGTTGACGAAAAAGCAAAGCGTAAAAATTTTATTTCATAATATATTTTTATTGACTTTATCGGATAAATAGAATAAAATAAATAAGCAGTTCAATATCAATCGGGGTGTGGCGCAGCTGGTAGCGCGCGTGGTTTGGGACCACGAGGCCCAGAGTTCGAAACTCTGCACTCCGACCAAAAGATGATAATCCGAACCTCATATTCAGTTGAGGTTCGGATTATCTTTTTATTGGTGCCTTCAGGTGTGGAAATAAACCCCTGGTTCTACCAGGGGTTAAAGACGGCTTCAGCAAAGCCAAAACGGGCGAGCACAAAGCAAGCCCGAAAGGTTGAAAGATAATCAAACCTCCAAG
>JAZNRG010000118.1:0-10775 GCA_045590575.1 Acutalibacteraceae bacterium
AGCAGTTTTTATCAGGTTATTTTTCGTTCAGACGAAACGACAAAAAATCCGTAATACTTTGTGTATTACGGATTTTTTTCATAAAGTATTAACGGAAAAGAGCCGATAAAAACCTTAACTTCCTTATGAATTGCCGCCCAAACGAACTGCCCTTAATTATTTGGTTATCAGTTGAGCTCAAAGCGTGAAATAAAGCCGACCGCCATATCTTCTGAGCCCTTTGCGGAGCATTCTGCAAAATAGCCGTCACCCGAATTGGTGGAGCCGCAGATATAAACTGCTTCGCTGCCGTCTGAGCAAATGCCGAATGCGTTATCCGAAGCCGAGCCGCCGAGAGAATAAATATTCTTCTTTGTGCCGTTATCATTTAAAGTATAGATAAAGATATCGTTATCGCCCTTGTTTGAAACGGGGAAATCTCTGTTTGATGAGGTTGTGTAGCCTGTTACGGCATAGCCGCCCTTAATCTTTACGACATCCTTGACATAGTCGCTTTCAAAACCGATAAGAGGAGTCATCCAGTTTACCTTGCCGTTGGGATCCATCTTGACTACCATACAGTCATAGGTGCCGGGAGTACCTGCATTGTAGAAATCCTTGAATGAACCGTCGGTGCCTGCTGCAGCGCTTGTGTAATGGCCTGCAACAACACAGCCGCCGTCACTTGCTGTTTCGATTGAAAGAAGCTGTGTGATACCCGAATCACGGAAGCACTTTTTCCATACAAAATTACCTGCGGGATTGAGCTTTACAACAACTGTTGTTCTTTTAGCCGTCTTTGTACCTTCAATTTCAGCATATTCACCGTCGCCGGTTACGCACTCAATTGTGCCGTAAATTTCACCTGCGGGGTTTGAGGTAAGACCCACTACTGAGCTGTGCTTTGTGCCCGAAAGACCCTGTTTCCACTGAATGTTGCCGTTTGCATCGCACTTGAGCATAAATGCTTTAATCTTGAGTGTACCGATATCCTTGATGTCGCCGTCTGATGAGTCGGACTTGCCGCCCATTATTAAGCCGCCGTCAGGAGTTGATGCAACGGAGTAAATCATTTCGCTTGCACTGCCGCCGAAGGTCTTCTTCCAAAGAATATCACCGCTCTTGTTGAATCTTACTGCTATACCTTCAATAGTGCCCTTGCACTTGAAATCTGCATCTGTGAATCCGCTGAGCTGGTTATCTATTGCGGTGTAGCCGACTGCAACAATGCTGCCGTCGCCCAGAACCGCAACATCTTCAAATGTTGTCTGATCGTCGCCAACAAAAACATGCTCCCAGATTGCCTTGCCCTTTTCGTTGAAAGCAACGATATGTGCGCCGGCCTTGGATGCACCCTTGGGATATGTAACGCCAACCGAAACAACGCCCTTTTCAAAGGGTTCGCTTGCATAGAAGATATCGTTCTTGGTGTCGCTCACGGTGTTTACCCATGCCGATGAGAAAGTGGGAACGGGAACCTTTGTGGGAGCAATTGTAACGGGTTTATTGGGTGTGGGAACATAAACAGAGGTTGTGCCCTGAACTGCAGGCCTCTCTGTATTGTTGGGTCTGTAGGTCGGAGGATCTTCAACAAGGGGAGGATCCTGAGTATTCTGCGAAGGAGCCTTTGTAACCTGAGGAGCTGCGGTAGGCTGCTGAACAGGTCTTGTTATTGCAGGTTTAACAATAACAACCTCGCTTGTGCCTGGCTTTGTTACCGCCGCCATATTGTTTGAAGCCGCTACCTTTGAGATTTCGGCATACTGTGAAGGAGAAACGTTGCTCATATCCTGAACGGAAACAAGGCTCTGAATTTTTGTTATTTCTTCGGGAGTAGCCTGAGTTGTGGGGATTTCGTCCTTTTTGATAACGGTGTTGCCGCTCGGATCCTTTTCGATGATAAGGCCCTTATCCTGAGCAGCCTGCTCAACCTTCTGGAGCTGCTCGTTTGAGAGCGAGCCGAGGTTGCCGTCCCAGCCTGCGGCATCGCTGCCGAGAGCATCGTTAACAAGCTGAACAAGCTCAACATTGGTAATTGTTACGGGTTCATAATTGCCGTTTGCAAACCAATTCTCATCGTAATTGTCAACAATCGGTGCGGTGGTTGTGAGATTATTGCCGTCCTTGACGCTGCAGGCGGCAAATGACGAAACAATAATAATCAGGCACATTGCCGCAGCAATTCTTGCCGTAAATTTATTTTTCATCGGTATTCCTCCTGTGATAGAGATTTTGTCACAAGGTAATATTATCATAACAGCAAGTCAAAATCAACTGTTTTTATATGGTATTAAAAAAATTTATATTCAGTTAAAAAACAGTCTTTAATTTTTGTCGCATATGCGATATAATTTTTATCATCAAATATCGGAGGAATTATTATGACCGATAAAGAAAGAGCATATCTTGCAGTTAACGCACTCAAAGAAAAATATCCCGATTCGCTCTGCTCCCTGAATGCGGAAAATCCCCTGCAGCTGCTCATTGCGACCAGACTTTCGGCGCAATGCACGGATGCAAGGGTTAATCTTGTTACTCCCGCTTTGTTTGAGAAATATAAATCTGTTGAAGACTTCGCAAATGCGGATATCGGCGATGTTGAGAAACTTGTTCATTCCTGCGGATTCTACAGAGCAAAAGCTAAGGATATCGTTGAGATGAGCAAAAAAATAATCAGCGACTTCGGCGGCGAAGTCCCTGATAATCTCGACGACCTGACCTCTCTGCCCGGCGTCGGCAGAAAAACCGCAAACCTCATCATGGGCGATGTTTACGGTCAGCCCGCCGTTGTTGCGGATACCCATCTTATCAGAATTTCAAATCTTCTGGGGCTTGCTGCAACCAAAGACCCCTATAAAGTTGAAATGAGGCTCCGTGAACTGCTTCCTCCCGAAGAAAGCAACGATTTCTGCCACCGCTGCGTGCTCCACGGCAGAGACACCTGCATTTCGGGCAGACCGAAATGCACCGAATGCGTTATGAAGGATTTCTGCAGGCACGCAGAGGAAAATTCAGAAAAATGATGTGAGCAGAAACACAGTGCCGCTGACAACCGCCCCTGCGCAGGCGGCGGCGCTCATGCTCAGCACAAAGCGGACTTTGTTTCTTTTAAGCCTTGTTGCAGGCGGTACACCCGCACTCTGGGCAATAATCCCCGCTCTTTCTCTCAGGTCACCCTCACTGACCGCCGAAAATTCGGGCTTCACGAAGAATAAAACCCTCTCAAAATACTCGCATTGGGTCTGCGTTATTTCCACAACCTGACGGTTAACTCCCTTAATCAAATCCATACCCCTTTACCAATAATTTTCCTTGTTATTTTTGGCACCGTAAGGCTCGATTATTCCCGCTTGATAAAATACACAAAAACGTCTTTTTCCGAAAGTCTATTATACAATTTGTATAACAGACTTTTCCCTCAAAAAAGTGGAAAACCGGGTGGAAAAGGTGTATAACTCACCTCAAAAAGCCTTGTTTTGGTGGGTTTTCCCGCGTGAATAACTTTATTTTTCTTTTTCAGAATATACAAAAGGTTGTCTAATCTTTACAAAAAGTCGGCATTTGTCGAAAAAATTATAGTGATTTTTTTGCCGAAAAAAAACGGATATTACAGTTTGGAGATTGCTTATGGCAAACAGGATTTTATACGAAAAAATATGCGGCGGAGTGCTTCTGAAAAAGCCTCTTTTTGATCTTGCTCGCACCCTCGACTGCGGTCAGGCGTTCAGATGGGTACAGACCGGCGAAAACGAGTGGCACGGGGTTGCTTTTTCCCGTGCTCTGACACTCAGAAAATGTGAAAACGGCATTGAATTCCTCGGCACAACCGCCGAAGATTTTGAAAATATATGGTCTGATTATTTTGACCTTAACCGTGATTACGACTCCCTGTGCGAAAGATTTATGCAGGATTCTCATCTGAAAACCGCCGTCACCGAATGCAGCGGAATACGGGTGCTCAACCAGGAGCCGTGGGAGGCAATCTGCTCTTTTATCATATCCGCAAACAATAATATCCCCCGAATCAAAGGAATCATCGACCGCCTCTGCCGCCTTTTTGGCGATGACCTCGGAAATGATGACTTTTCCTTCCCCTCTGCAGAAAAAATTGCAAGTGGGGGTATTGATGCCCTCGCTCCGATAAGGGCGGGATTCAGGGCAAAATACATAATCGATGCCGCCGAAAAGGTTTCAAACGGCGATATCGACTTTGAAAAAATCCGCACCGCATCCCTTTGCGACGCCCGTGACGAATTGATAAAAATCAAGGGAGTCGGTGAAAAGGTTGCTCAGTGCGCAATGCTCTACGGCTTCGGCAAGGCAGATGCTTTCCCCGTTGACGTGTGGGTAAAAAGAATCGTTGAAGAGCTTTATCCTGACGGTCTGCCCGGATGTATGGGCGAAGAAAGGGGAATTGCACAGCAGTATCTTTTCCATTGGAGAAGAACAGCTGTATAATATTGACACCCTGCCCTTATTTATGTATACTTAAATCAACTAATCAACCGAAACGAGGTTTATATTATGATAAAAAAAGTATTTGCGGCGTTTCTTTCGCTTTCGATGCTCTTTGCGCTCACCGCCTGCGGTGAAGACGGCGGCTCTGATATCGTTCCCGAAGAAACAACAAGCTATATCCGTGAAATCAAAACAAAAATTGCGGCACCCGAAGGGCCCTACGGCTTCGGTCTTGCCAAGATTTCAACCGACCGCACCTATGCTTACGATGTCCGTTACTGCGACAAGCTGACGGATATTGCAGACCTTATCAAAAAGGGCGAAACAGATATTGCCGCTCTCCCCATTGAGCTTGCGGCTTCGCTTTACAACGAAACAAACGGCGCAATTCAGATTCTTTCCGTCAACAACCTCGGGATGTTCCATATTGTTGAAAACGGAAGAACTGTCAAAACCGTTTCCGACCTTAACGGTAAAACCGTTTATACCTCCGGCGAAGGCTCTCCCACTGACTTTTTCATTAAGTATATCCTCGATGCAAACGGTGTAAAAGGTGCCGATATAAAATATCTTGAAAGCTGGGAAAAGCTCGTCGAGCAGGCTGTTGCCGGCAATGCGGATATCTGCATCGTTCCCGAGCCTTATCTGACCGAAATTCTCGCAAGAACTAATCCCCCGCAGACAACCGAATCAACAACCGCCGCAGAGGCTGACGAAAATACCGTTAAATTCGTCAGACCCGTTGACCTCAACAAGGAATGGGAAGCGGCCGCAAAACATAAACTCGCCCAATGCGTTGTTGTTGCAAGAAAAGAATATATCGAAGCTAACCCCGATATCATCAGTGAGTTTATGATGTTCAACGAAATCAGCGTCAACTATCTCACCGCATCACCGGAAGGCTCTTCTGTTTATTTTACCGAAATCGGATTCTACGAAAGAGCCGATGCCGCACGAGCCGCAATCACCTGCTCAAACCCCGTATTCCTTGAGGGTGCGGAGATGAAAGAAGCTGTCAGCAAGGTGCTTGAATTCCTCTTTAATACAGACCCCTCTTTCATCGGCGGCAAAATCCCCGATGACGGCTTTTACTACGGAATATAAATACTTTTCAGGGAGTCCTGCGGGACTCCCTTTTCAGTTAAATAAATATTTTGAACGAAATGTTATCTTATTATCAATTTTCGCTTGCATTTATAATAAATTTATATTATACTTATTGCATACGCCGTATCGTCAGAATTCGATGGATTCTGCAAAGGCGGATACATAATTTAGGAGGAAAAATCAATGTCAAAGAAAATTATTGCAATTCTTCTCGCTCTCACATTCGTATTTGCTTTTGCAGCTTGCGGCGGCAAGGGCGGCGACGAAACAACAACCGCTCCCGTTGAAACAACCGCAGATCCCTTCGCAGAATCAGTTGAAGACACAACTGCTGCTGTTGTAGAAGATACAACTGCTGCTGTTGAAGACACAACTGCCGCTGTTGAAGACACAACCGCTGCTGAAGACACAACCGCTGCTGAAGAAACAACAGAAGCTGCCAACGCAATGCCTCAGGGCAAGGATGCTATTGTTGCATACTACAACACAGCAATCAACAACGCTAAGTCAAAGTCAAAGAGCATTCATTCAAACTATATGAAGCACGCTGTTGCAGGCGAAATCACAGGTATTCCCTCAGCTCTCGATTCAATCGGTCAGTCTCTCATTAAGGACAACATGGGCGAAGACGACAGCAAGAAGAATGTTACCTGGACTTCAGCTGCAGATAAGAACGCATTCTTCCCCGTTGAAGGCGAAACATATGCATCAAAGCTCACAGCTGCTGATGTTAAGGACGCAAAGATCGTTGAAAAAGACGGCAAGTGGATCATCAAGATCACAACAGTTGCCGATCCCCGTGCAGAAGGTTATTCACACAGCAACGGTCATGCTCCCAAGGCATTCAACGCTGTTCTTCCCGGCATCATCGACGGTTACATCCCCGGCATAGTTAAGAGCATGTTCAGCGTTGGCACAGTTGCAACCGCTTATCCCTCAAGCACAGTTCAGGTTACTGTTGATCCCGCAACAGGCAATGTTGTTCACGCAAACTATATGCTTTACTGGACTCTTTACATCCCCCTCGGCGATACAGACGTTGTTCTTCCCTTCTCAACAGAGAACGACTACAACATCAACTGGTAATTATTAAAATCGGTGACCGTCATCAGGCGGTCACCATATTTATGAAAAAAATTATTTAAAAAAGGTGATTTTATATGAAAAAGGAAGTTCTTGTTGAAACCTCAGCACGCCACGTTCACGTAAGCCGTGCAGACCTCGATATCCTCTTCGGTGAGGGTTACGAGCTCACTCATAAGAAAGACCTCTCTCAGCCCGGTCAGTTCGCTTGCGAAGAAAGAGTTGCTGTTATCGGTGAAAAGGGCAGCTTCCCCGCTGTTTCAATTCTCGGACCCATCCGTCCCGCAACACAGCTTGAGCTTTCACTTACCGACGCCCGCAGCATCGGCGTTAAGGCTCCCGTTCGCGAAAGCCGCGACATCGCAGGTTCAGGCGCTTGCAAGCTTGTAGGCCCCAAGGGCGAAGTTGAAATCGATTGCGGCGTTATCTCCGCAAAAAGACACATCCACGCAACTCCCGCAGATGCAGAAAAATATGGTCTTGAGGACAAGCAGATTGTTTGCGTTAAGGTTGAGTCAGACGGCAGAAGCCTTATCTTTGACGATGTTGTTGTAAGAGTTAACCCCAATTTTGCTCTCGCAATGCATATCGATACCGATGAATCCAACGCTGCAGGCGCTAAGCCCGGCATGATGGGTGAAATCCTTTGATTTTACATAAGATTACCGCTGAGGCACACCGCTTCAGCGGTTTTTTTATTGACAAAGATTCGGGTTTCGGGTAACATACATTATATATTATATAAAAGGATTCCACCATGAACAACGAAGATAAATTTCTCCTTGCCGCCGTGCGTGACAGAGAGCGGCAGTGCAGCGAAAACTCAATGATAACAAACAGCGTTTTTCTTGATATGAGAGAGCGCTCTGTTGTTACATCTTCAAGGCGTGAATATCCCGATGTGAATATGATTTTCTACGGCGGATTCGATGATGCGGAAAGAACACTTGCTCTGTTTCTGCCTGAATATATCGATGCCGATGATATTTACGGTTATTTTGAGCAATGCCCCGAAGCCGACCCGATTAAGATTATCGAAATCGAAAAAGATAAATTTTCCTCTTCACTCACCCACCGTGACTATCTCGGCGCGCTGATGGCACTCGGCATCAAAAGGGAAATGACGGGTGATATTATAGTTACCGAAACGGGTTGCCGGATTGCCGTGCTCTCAAAAATCGCACCCTTCATTGCCGAGAATCTGACAAAGGCAGGCAGAGGAAGCCTTAAGGCAAAAATTATTCCGCCCAATCTTGCCCGTGAAAGCACAAAGGCGGCAGGCGTGCCCGACAGCTTCACCGTTTCTTCAATGCGGCTCGACAGCGTGATAAAAAATGCATTCAGGGTTTCACGCACCGATGCCGTTGCCGCAATTGAAAGCGGATTTGTTTTCGTCAATGACCTTGAATGTCAGAAACCCGACAAGAAAATAAACGCAGGCGACAAGGTTGTTTTCCGCCGCAAGGGCAGAATAATCGTGACCGATTGTTCATCCGTTTCCAAAAAGGGCAGAATCATTGTTTGCGTTGAAAAATTTCTTTGATATAATTGATTTAAAAATAGATGTTATAATATTCATTTGAAATTCATCACGGAGGTGCAGTTATGAGTCATCTTAAAATGTATTATAAAACAGTTCCCGCTTCATACCCCGAAAACTACGGCAGATTCACTCTGCGTTGCTATGACGGCAGTGAGCAAGACAGAAAAACCTGGTATGACCTTTGCAAAGAAGGCATTCTCCGCGACGACGAGGTTGATGTTGAAGAAACCTTTGAAGGCAGAATTACAAGCCGCGAGGGTTATGCTCCCGAAAACGTTTTCTTTGCTGAAAAAGAAGGCAATGTTATTGCAACAATGACCGTTCTTCTCCAAGATAATAATATGGGTTATCTTCATATGGTTTCCGCAAGCCCCCGATATCGGGGTCAGGGTGTCGGCAAATATCTTGTCGACTGCGCCGCCGCTTATCTTTATGAAAAAGGCTGTACCGCCTGCACTCTCGACACTCAGGAATTCCGCGTTGCCGCTCTTCGGAGCTATCTTCGTGCAGGCTTCAAGCCCGTGCTCCACGAGGATGATATGGAAGAGCGCTGGACAAAGTGGCTCGAAGACCACGGCTATACCAACATCGCTGCCGTTGACCTTGACGGCAATTTCGTCAAAACCCTCTGCACAGATAATATATAATAATGAAAGGCAGGATAAGTCCTGCCTTTTTGTTTTTGCGTGTAAGGGTCGATGCCCACATCGACCCTGATTAACCCCCCTGCAGGAGGCATAAAAAAACGGCACAATTCCGAAGAACTGCGCCGTAATTTTTATTTAAGAATTAGTCAGCCTTGGGAGCATAGAGATCCTTAAGACGAAGGAGATGGTCATATCTCTCAACTGCTGTCTTCTCAGCAAGAGCGAAGAGTTCTTCTGCTCTTTCGGGGAATGAACGAGTGAGTGATGAATAACGAGCTTCGTTGAGAAGGAATTCTCTGTAGCTGCCTGTTGCAGGCTTGCTGTCGATGGTGAAGGGATTCTTGCCTTCAGCCTTGAGAGCGGGATTGTATCGGAACATGTTCCAGTAGCCGCAGTCAACAGCCTTCTTCATTTCAGCCTGGCAGTTAACCATACCGCCCTTGATTGAGTGCATTTCGCAAGGTGCGTAAGCGATGATGATTGAGGGTCCGTTGTAAGCTTCTGCTTCTGCAATAGCCTTGATGGTCTGGTTAGCATCAGCACCCATAGCAATCTGTGCAACGTAAACATAGCCGTAGCTCATTGCGATTTCAGCAAGTGACTTCTTAGCGATGCCCTTACCTGCTGCTGCGAACTGAGCAACCTGACCGATGTTGGAAGCCTTTGATGCCTGACCGCCGGTGTTGGAGTAAACTTCGGTATCGAATACCATGATGTTTACATCTTCGCCTGCTGCAAGAACGTGGTCAACGCCGCCGAAGCCGATATCGTATGCCCAGCCGTCGCCGCCGAAGATCCAAACTGACTTCTTAGCAAGATATTCCTTGCTTGCAAGAATTTCCTTGCAGGTAGCGCAATCGCAGCCTTCGAGAGCTGCAACGAGAGCTTCTGTTGCTGCGCCGTTCTTTGCGCCGTCGTTAACTGTTTCAAGGTAAGCTGCTGCAGCTGCCTTGATTTCTTCTGTTGCGCATTCTGCTTCTGCAACTTCCTTAACCTTAGCGATGAGGCTGTTGCGGATAGCGTTCTGGCCGAGGTACATACCGAAGCCGTGTTCTGCGTTGTCTTCGAAGAGTGAGTTAGCCCAAGCAGGACCGTAGCCCTTCTTGTTAACTGTGTAGGGTGATGTTGCTGCGGGACCGCCCCAGATTGATGAACAGCCTGTTGCGTTTGAAATGTACATTCTGTCGCCGAACATCTGAGTGATAAGGCGTGCATAAGCTGTTTCAGCACAGCCTGCGCATGAGCCTGAGAACTCAAGGAGAGGAGTCTTGTACTGGCTGCCGATAACGGTGTTGTCAGCAAGGTCAGCCTTGACTGTTACGTTTTCAACCATGTAATCGAATACGGGCTGCATATCGTCCTGGCTTTCTCTTGAAACCATCTTGAGGGAGTTTGTGGGGCATACGCCTACGCAAACGCCGCATCCCATACAATCGAGGGGTGAAACTGCGAGTGAATACTTATATGAATCCTTGCCCTTACCCTTCTTGTCAACGATGATTGCGTTGGAGGGAGCTGCAGCTGCTTCTTCAGCTGTGAGAGCATAGGGTCTGATTGTTGCGTGGGGGCAAACATAGGAGCACTTGTTGCACTGTGCGCAGGTTGCGCCGTCCCATGCGGGAACGAGAACTGCAACGCCTCTCTTTTCGTAAGCGGAAGCGCCCTGTTCGAATGTACCGTCAGCGTGGTCAACAAATGCGGAAACGGGAAGTGAATCGCCGTTCATGAGACCAACGGGCTTCATGATGCCGTCAACCATCTTAACGAGCTTTTCTGCGCCCTTTGATGCTGCGGGAGCTGCATCGTCAGCTGCGTCAGCCCATTCAGCGGGAACGTTGATCTTAACGTAAGCTGATGCACCTGCATCAATAGCCTTTTCGTTCATTTCAACGATTTCTTTACCCTTCTTCATGAACTTCTGAGCTTTTTCCTTCATGTAGCCGATTGCTTCTTCAGCA
>JAZNRG010000119.1:0-5174 GCA_045590575.1 Acutalibacteraceae bacterium
CCTCTCATTTGCTTTGACATTGTGAGAATATTATCAGTGAATTTTGCTTTGCTTTCTTCGGAGCTTTCAGATTTCATGAGCTCGGCATTCGTTGTTATGACTGTAAGCGGAGTTTTTAATTCGTGTGATGCATCGGCAATAAATTGCTTCTGCTTATCCCACGCTTCTTCAACTGGTTTAATCGCCCATTTTGCAAGGAAGATACTTATGACAAAGAAAAGCAACAATGCACTTAATCCGATAATTATACAAGTTCTGTAAAGACTTTCAAGCATATCTGCTTCGGCTGAAACATCGGTAAAAATATAGCTGTTACCCATCGGAGTTCTGTTGCGGAAATAACGCAAAGACGTATCGGGAACAATTCCTGTTTCCTCGTCACGGCTTTCAGCATATTCAAAAAGGGAGTTCAGATATTCTTCATCGGACAAATCAAACATACCGTTATCTTCTGCAATAAATTCTCCGTCAGGGGTGATAAGCAGACTGAAATGCGGTTTCGGGATATGTTCAAATTCTTTTTCGGGTTTATTGTGAGGTTTTGGAGGCATTGCTATATCCCTCATTGCCGAGATGTTTTGCTGTTCGATATTTTTATGCGTGAGTGTGATAACCGTACCAAGAATTACGCCGAGCATAACGGTTACGGTTACCATAAAAATACATATAAACTTTATTCTCAGCTTTTTAAGCATTATTTAACCTCCAGATGATAACCGAGCCGTCTTATGGCTTCAATGCTGATATCCGAGCCTATGCTTTTCAGCTTTTTGCGGAGAAAGCCGATATATACCTCAACATGGTTTTCAACGGCATTCGAGTCATAGCCCCATACTCTTGCAAGCAAAGCTTCCTTTGAAAGATTACGGTCTTTTGACTGCATAAGCAAACGCATAACATCAAATTCCTTTGCGGAAAGACGAACTGATTTCTCGCCGCAGATAAGTTTACCCGACGAAAGGTCAAGTGAGGTGTTCCCAAAAACAAGCTCGTCAACCTGATTTCCCTGACGGCGGAGCAATGCGTTTATGCAAGCGAGAAGTTCAGCGGTATCAAAAGGTTTTGTAAGATAATAATCCGCACCGCTGTTAAGACCTTTTATTCTGTCCTCAACCTCTGATTTTGCAGTCAGCATCAGAATCGGTGTTGAGCACCGTTTTGAACGCACCTGTCTTGCAACCTCATAGCCGTCCATTTTCGGCATCATAACATCAAGTATCAGCAAATCATATATTCCGAGTTCTGCATATTCCTTGCCCGTTTCGCCGTCATAAACCGCTTCAACCTCAAAGCCTTTGCCTTCAAGAAGCGTTTTCAGCGAATCGGCGAGGATTTTTTCATCTTCAATTATAAGTATTTTCATCATTTTCACCTGCCTAATAATTATAATATCTCTGTTTGCTGAAATAAAGCTGAAAAAGAATTTGTTTACATTTCTTTTACATTGTCACTTTCGGATTTTCAGTTTTAATTCAGTTTATCGTGGTATTATTACGCCATACAAGAGAGGTGATAAAAACTTGAATCTTCGTCACGAATGGAAGCATTTAATCAATTATGGGGATATGATTGTGCTGAGGAAAAGGCTGAGTGCGGTTATGAAGGCAGATAAAAACGCTGTTGACGGCAGATATTTTATCCGAAGCCTTTATTTTGACACTCCTGCCGATACCGCATTGAGGGAAAAGATTGACGGAATAAGCCGCCGTGAAAAATTCAGAATCAGATACTATAATTTTGACACAACGGTTATTCATCTTGAAAAAAAGAGCAAAACTGCAGGACTCTGCAGCAAAAAAAGTGCAAATTTAACAAAAGAACGAGTTCAGAAAATCATTGACGGTGACATTGGTTGGATGAAGAACTCCGAAGATGAACTCATCCGTGAGCTTTATCAGAAAATTACCGTTCAACAGCTGAAGCCTAAAACGATTGTTGACTATTGGAGAGAACCGTTTGTTTATCCTGCGGGTAATGTGCGGATTACCATCGATTATGAAATCAAAACAGGTCTTGCTTCAAAGAATTTTTTCAGCAAAGACTGTCCGACGGTTTCGGTTCCCGATAACCCGATAATCTTAGAGGTCAAATGGGATGAATTTTTGCCGACGGTTATCAGAAATGCAATACAAATCGGCAACAGACGGACTTCGGCATTTTCCAAATACGCAATCAGCAGAATTTATGACTAAAAGGAGATTAATACAATGAATTTTTCAGACATTTTTAAATCAAGTTTTATCGAAAACATTGCAAGCGTAAGTATGCTTGATATGGCAATAGCAATGGCTCTTGCTTTTCTGATTGGAATTTTTATTTTCTTTGTTTACAAAAAGACGTTCAGCGGCGTTATGTATTCATCAAGTTTCGGCGTAACACTCGTTGCGCTGACTATGATTACAACCCTCGTTATTCTTGCAGTTACCAGCAACGTTGTTCTTTCGCTCGGTATGGTCGGTGCTCTTTCGATTGTCCGTTTCAGAACCGCAATCAAAGAACCGCTTGATATTGCCTTCCTTTTCTGGGCAATTGCAGTCGGCATTGTTCTTGCGGCAGGCATGATTCCTCTTGCAGTTATCGGAAGTATTGTTATCGGTGTTGTTCTTCTTGTTTTTGTCAACAGAAAATCCCATTTCAATCCCTATCTTATAGTTATAAACTGCGATTCACACGCAAGCGAAGAAAACGCAAAGAATTATCTTAAAGACAAAGTCAACAAATGCACAGTAAAGAGCAAAACTGCACAAAGCGGCTCTGTTGAGCTGACTCTTGAAATCCGTCTTAAGGATGATAATACCGATTTTATCAACGAACTTTCGGCAATGAACGGCATCAACAGCGCTGTTCTTGTAAGCTATAACGGCGATTATATGGGTTGAGGTGAGCAATATGTCAACCCATAAGCATATTGATAAAATCTGCTGTGTTGCCGTTGTGCTTGCTCTTGTTATAACCGTGTTATTTATGAACGGAAAGTCACTCGGAATCGTTTCCGCAGGCAAATCATTGGGCTATGAAAACCGCCTTTTTGCAACAGACAGAGTTCACACCATTGATATAGTTTTGAACGATTGGAAAGGCTTCATTGAAACCTGCGAAAACGAAGAATATTCAATGTGTTCCGTTGTTATTGACGGCGAAAACTATTCCAATATCGGCATAAGAGCCAAGGGAAACACTTCATTGAGCAATGTTTCACAGATGGACAGTAACAGATACAGCTTCAAGCTTGAATTTGACCAGTATGACAACACTAAAAGCTACTACGGTCTTGATAAAATAAGCCTTAACAATATCATTCAGGATAACACCTATATGAAGGATTATCTTGTTTACAGAATGATGGGTGAATTCGGTGTTGCTGCACCTCTTTGCAGCTATGTTTATATAACCGTCAACGGTGAGGATTTCGGACTTTATCTTGCTGTTGAATCGATAGAAGAATCGTTCCTACAAAGAAACTACGGCAACGATTACGGTGAGCTTTATAAGCCCGATAGCATGAGCTTCGGCGGCGGAAGAGGTAACGGAAAAGATTTTGATTTTTCAGAGTTTGAAAACAACGAAGAAAATGCAGAAAACAACCGCAACAATCAGATGCCGACTCCTCCCGAAGGCTTTGGCGGCAGAGGTCAAAGACCGTTTGATAACGGCGAAAATCCTTTTGAAAACGGTGAAATGCCGGACTTTTCACAGATGTCGGATATGTCACAAATCCCTGAAATGCCCAAAAACTTTGAGGACAGAGCTTTTGCCGACAGAGGCGAAAAAGACGGTATGGGCGGTAAAGGCAGCGATGACATTAAACTCAAATATATCGACGATTCATTTGAGAGCTACTCCAATATCTTTGATAACGCCAAAACAGATATAACCGATGCCGATAAAACCCGTCTGATTGAATCTCTCAAAACTCTTTCAAGCGGAGAAAATATTGAGTCCGTTGTAAATATTGAGCAGGTTATAAAATATTTTGTTGTTCATAATTTCGTTGTCAACGGCGACAGCTACACGGGCAACATGATTCACAACTACTATCTCTATGAAAAAGACGGCGTTATGTCCATGCTTCCGTGGGACTATAACCTTGCGTTCGGAACGTTTCAGTCATCCGATGCAACAAGCACAGTAAATTCCGCAATAGATTCTCCCGTTTCTGGCGGCAATATCAGCGACAGACCAATGATTGCTTGGATATTCGAAAATGAAGAATACACAAATCTTTATCACGAATATTTTTCGCAGTTCATAAATGAATATTTCGACAGCGGCAAAGTCGAAAAGATCATCGATGATACAGTAGTAATGATTTCTCCCTACGTTGAAAAAGACCCCACGAAGTTCTGCGATTATGACAGCTTCGTGCTCGGCGCATCAACCTTGAAAAAGTTCTGTATGCTTCGTGCTGAAAGCGTAAGCGGACAGCTCAACGGAACTATTTCCACCACAAACTCACAAAGTTCTCTCTCCTCTTTGGTTGATGCGTCGGGTATAAATATATCGGATATGGGTACAATGTCGATGGGCGGCAGAGGCGGTATGCCCGGAGGTGAAAGACCGCAGAAAAATCCCGATCAGACAAAACCCGAAACAACAAAACCTGCGGAAGAATCACCAAAGCCATCTGAAACAACAACTGTTCCGAACACAGAAGTTCAGACAACTCAGCCGCAGCCTCCCGAAATGAACGGAGATTTTCCTGAATTCAACGGTGAGTTACCCGAAGGATTCGATCCGTCACAATTACCCGAAGGATTCGATCCGTCAAGCGGTCAAATGCCACCGATGAACGGTGAACTCCCCCAAGGGTTTGATCCTTCACAGATGCCAAACTTCAGCGGCGGATTCCCTGCATCTCCACCAAACGGAGTTAACCCCTTCGGGAATGGTACCATGCCGCCGATGAACGGCAATCAAACTGCATAGAACATCAAAAATCCCGTTGTTTCAAACGAAACAACGGGATAATTTATTGGTGCCTTCAGGTGTGGAAATAAAACCCCGGTTCTACCAGGGGTTAAAGACGGCTTTAGCAAAGCTAAAACGGGTGAGCTCAAAGCAAGCCCGAAAGGTTGAAAGAAAATCAAACCTCCAAGTATAATAGTAATGGTTTGGCAGCCGCATTACGAAAATACAAGGAGGTTTAATTTATGAAAAATGATAACAAAGAAATA
>JAZNRG010000120.1:0-21563 GCA_045590575.1 Acutalibacteraceae bacterium
AGTTGTGCTTCTTATCAGAATCACAGACCATAACGATGCAGGCGTGTTTGATTCCGTTCAGAATCTTTTCCCCGACAAGAGCAAGGATTTTGTTATCAACATTAACGAGCACGACATTGCAATTGTTAAGGAAGTCAGAAGCAATATCGAATCAAAAGACCTTGAAAAGCTTGCACGCTCAATCTCCGATTCACTGAGCACCGAGCTTTACACCCATGTTCTTGTAGGTATCGGCACAACCGTAGAAGGCATCAAGGACCTCGCACGTTCATTCAAAGAGGCTCAGATTGCTCTTGAAGTAGGCAAGGTATTCGATACCGAAAAGACTATTGTCAGCTATGAAAATCTCGGCATTGCACGCCTTATTTATCAGCTTCCCACAACTCTGTGCGATATGTTCCTCAGAGAAGTGTTCAAGAGAGGCTCTATAGAAAGCCTTGACCACGAAACTCTGTTTACAATCCAGAAGTTTTTTGAGAATAACCTTAATGTTTCCGAAACATCAAGAAAACTCTTTGTCCACAGAAACACTCTGGTTTACAGACTTGAAAAAATCAAGAAGCTCACAGGTCTTGACCTGAGAGAATTCGACGATGCGATTGTGTTCAAAGTTGCGCTTATGGTCAAGAAGTATCTTGATGCAAAGCCCGTAAAATATTAAAAGCTGACACTCTATCTGAACTACACTTGAAATTTGAGGATATGATATTGTGATTGAGTTTAAAAATGTTTCAAAGAAGTATGAGGGTGCACCAGCCCATGCTTTAAAAGATATCAACCTCTCTATTGAAAAGGGCGAATTCGTGTTTGTTGTCGGTTCATCCGGCGCAGGCAAGAGCACCTTCCTCAAACTTATGATGAGAGAAGAAGTTCCTTCAACCGGCTCAATAGTGGTTGATGATATTGATCTTACAAAAATCAAAAAGCGTGATATCCCTAAATTCCGCCGCAGGCTCGGCATTGTTTTTCAGGATTTCAGGCTTATTCCCAATATGACCGTTTTTGATAATGTTGCATTCGCAATGCGCGTTATCGGAACAAAAGAGAAGAAAATCAGAAGAAGAGTTCCTTATGTTCTCAGCCTTATGGGTCTTAACGACAAGGCGAGAAACTATCCCAAGGAGCTTTCGGGCGGTGAGCAGCAGAGAGTTGCTCTTGCCCGTGCACTTGCAAACAACGCCGAAATCATCATTGCGGACGAGCCCACAGGCAATGTAGACCCGCAGATGAGCTACGAAATCGTTGATTTGCTTATGCGTCTTAACGAAGCGGGCACAACCGTTATTATGGTTACTCACGAGCACAGCCTCGTAAGATGCTTCGACAAGCGAGTTATCATTCTTGACCATGGAAGCGTTGTTTCGGATGGCGGTGCGCTTATCCGTGAAGCCGCAACTTCACACATCAACCCTGCAAGTGAAATTTCAAACGAATATGTTGTTCCTCCCGAGGAAGATTATTCCGCATATGCTGAGTATGAGCAGCAGCTTCAGCAGGATACCGAAACCGTTGAGGTTCAGGTTGATGTTGAAGAAGATATCATTATGAGCACGGGAGGCGAAAACTGATGGGTAAACTCGGTTATCTGACCAAAGAAGGTTTCCGCAACCTCAAGGTCAACAAGCTTATGTCGGTTGCATCGGTAACGGTGCTCTTCAGCTGCCTTATGCTTATCGGTATCGCTTTCATGATGCTTGTCAATATCGAAGCGTTCATTTCGAATATTGAGGCAGAAAACGTTATTATGGTCTATGCTGACCTCGAAGCAAGCGAATACGAATATATCAGCCTGGGCAACAGCCTCAGCCGTGTTGATAATGTTGCATCAATCGAAAATGTTGACAAGGATGCCGCGTATCAGGAAATTCTTGACGGTCTCGATACGGGTCTGAGAGAGTATCTCAGCGGTCTTGACGAGAATCCGCTTCCCAATGCTTACAGAGTAACCGTCGACGATATGGCTGCTTTTGAAGATGTTGTTTCAGAAATAAAGCAGCTTGATTATATTGAGCGTGTTTATGAAAACAGTTCTCTTGCAAGACAGCTTGAAGGAATCCGAAATTCCGTTTCTTATATCAGTCTCGGAATGATAGTGCTCCTTCTCATTGTTTCGCTTTTCATTATTTCAAACACAATCAAAGTAACAATGTTCAGCCGACGCCTTGAAATCAGCATTATGAAAAGCGTAGGCGCAACAAATTCATTTATCCGCTGGCCGTTTATGGTTGAAGGTATCATTATCGGCGTTATTGCCGGCATACTTGCCACCGGTGCCGTTTGGGGTATATACGAATTTGCTCTCGGCTCATTCACTCAGATGCTTACAAGTTTTGGCGGAGAAACACAGGTTGAATTTCTTGATTATGCACTTTATCTTGTTATTGCATTTGTCGGAATCGGTATGTTTACCGGTATCTTCGGCAGCGCAACATCAATAAGAAAGTACCTCAAAGAAAGGAAGTTTGTGGAGCTTGAAGACTAACAGAATAAGTTTTAAGAAAAAACTGCTTTGTCTGCTTCTTGCTCTTGCCTGCACTTTTTCGGTTATCGTTCCCTACACTACTCCCGTTGCCTCGGCGGACGAAAGCCTCGAGGATCTGAGAAACCAGTATGACGAAATCGAAAAAGAAATCCAGAAGAACCAGGAAGCATACCAAGAGGTTCAGAGTGATATAAAATCCAACAAGAAAAAGTTGGATTCATTGAATAAACAGCTCGACAGTATCACCGAGCAGGTTGATTTGCTTAATGAGAGCATCAGCATTCTCAATAAGGATATCAACGCAATTCAGGGAGACATCGATGTTACTCAGAGTGATATTGAAGATATCAATACGCAGATAGTTGAAACGGAAATTATGATTTCCGAAACCAATATGCTTATGGCTTCAACCAAGGAAGTTCTCCTTGCAAGAATCCGAGAGAATTATATGGCAGGCGAAGCCTCAACCGTTGAGCTTCTGCTTACCAGCGGTGACCTTTCAACATTCTTTGCCCGCAAAGAGCTTGTGACGAGAGTGTCGGAAAACGATAAGGAGCTTATCGATGAGCTTTCCGAAAAAATCAATCAGCTCAATGACCTTCAGGCTGAGCTTGAAGTAAGCAAGGCAGAGCTTGAGGGCAAGAAGACCGAGCTTAACTCCCAGAAGGAAAAGCTTGACGGCCGTCAGGATGAGCTTCAGTCAAACAAGAAGGCTCAGGTCAAAAAGCAGCAGGATGCCGCAGAGAAATACCAAGAGGTTCAGGATATTATCGATGACCTCGATAAAGAAAGTGCAGAATACAAAGCTCAGATAAAGAAGCAGGAAGCAGAGCGTGAAGCTCTCGAAGCAGAGATTGATGCATACATCAAGGAGCACGGTTCATCTCAGGGCGATATTCCCGAAGAGGAATATGAAAACGACGGTGAGCTTGCATGGCCCCTCAAATCAAGATGCACAATCACCGCAGGCTATCCCACTTATCCGAGCGGCGGTAAGCATTATGGTATTGATATCTGCCTTTGCACCGCGAGCGGCAGCACCCGAGATTCGGGCGGCAACAGCCTTTCTCTCGGTCAGCCCTATTACGCTGCGCAAGGCGGCGAGGTAATCATTGCAGGCTGGCACAAGAGCTTCGGTAACTATGTTGTTGTTGACCACGGCGACGGTCGTCAGACACTTTATGCTCATTCAACTTCTTTGAATGTCAGCGTAGGCGATATTGTTAAAAAGGGTCAGCAGCTCGGACTCATGGGCTCAACCGGTAACTCAACCGGTCCCCATCTTCATTTTGAAGTAAGAGTCAAGAAGGCTGACGGAAGCATCAGCAGAGAAAATCCGCTTAACCATGTTTCTAAGCCGTCTTATTATATAAAGACTGTTGTATAAAATAATTACCGACCGAATTAAAAACTCGGTCGGCAGTTTTTATAAAGGATGATTTATATGAACAAGAAAGTATCTTTGGGAATATGTATCTCGCTTGTCATCATTGCAATCACTGCAACCTTTGCGATAACCATGGTCGTTTCGGGCCAAATCTATAACGGAATCGTCAGCGATATTTCCCAGCGATCCGGTTCAATTGATTCGGTTGTTGAAATCAACGAAATAGTCCGCAACTATTATTACGGAGATATTGAGGATAACAACAAGCTCAATTCCGCCCTTGCGAGAGGCTTTGTTAACGGTCTTGACGACAGCAACAGCATCTATCTCGATGCCTCCGAATATGCGGCTTATGAGAATAAACTCGAAGGCGGCGTGAAAGGCGTCGGCGTTGAAACCGCTTTCAACTACCAGACGGGTCACTTTGTTATAACTCATGTTTATGACGGCTCGCCTGCCAAGAATGCGGGTCTTAAGGAACACGATGTTATTTCCGCAATAGGCGACACTGCCGTAACAATGTCCAACTACGCAAACCTCAGAGAAATGCTTTACGGCGATAAGCTCACTACCGTTAAAATAGAATACGAAAGAGACGGCGAAACAAAGGTTGTTGAACCGATGCTTGGCTTTTCAATCCCCAGCGTAAGCGGAAGGCTTGAGAGCAATGTGGGATATATCCGAATCAGCGGTTTCTATAAAAACACCGCTGACGAATTCAGAAAAACAGCCGAAAGCCTGATAGAGCAGGGTGCCGAAAGCATGATTTTTGATGTCAGAAACACAACGGCAGGCTCAATTGACTATGCTGCTCAGGTTATTGACGTTATTGTTCCCGTTATTCATAACGGTAATATTGCGGTTATCAAAGACCGCAACGGCGAAATCTATAAGAATTACACGGCAGAGAAAAACAGTATCACTATGCCGTTTGTTGTTCTTGTCAACAGCTACACAAGCGGTCCTGCAGAGCTTTTTGCCTGTGACCTGAGAGATATCAGCCAGGCTCAGATTATAGGAACGCAGACAGCAGGTGTCGGCACTATGCAGGAACTCTTTCCGCTTGATGACGGCGGTGCGGTTCTCCTCACGGTTGCACTTGTTGAACCCAAAGGCGGTGCAGATGCGGTTTATCACCTCAAGGGAATAACTCCCACAAAGGAAGTCAGCCTTCTTTCGGGAGATGACCTCAACATTGATTTGCTTGAAGCAAAGGATGATAATCAATTACAATCCGCGCTGAATATGCTGGCAGCATAATGAAAATAAAAAATTAAGGTGCAGAATAAAATCTGCACCTTTTTTGCGCTTATTTAAGCATATTGCTTTGATTGAGAAGGCTTGTGTTGTAGATAAAAAGCACGTCGCAGTTTTCAAAATCAACAAATTCGCCGAGAACCAACGATGAAATATATCTTGTGTCAACAAGTGTGATTTTGCTGTAGCCTTCAAGAAGAAGAGGGGCGAGCGAAGAACCGAAGGAGTCGCGGAAAATAACAAGCTCCTTTGTGCCTTCATAAAAAGGATTCTCTGCTGATATAACCGAAACGGCACCCGAAAAGAAAATATCGTATTTGTCGTTTCCTTTCAGTTTTTCGGTGTTATATACGCCGAGAGAAGCTTTGTTTGTTTCGGCATTGAAAACCTTTGCGGAATCGGTGATATCATTTCTGAGACAAATCAAATTATCACTTTCCGTTCCGAAGGCAAACCTTGAAGCATAAACACCGTCGAATTTGCCGAGATTGTCTTCAGAATAACTTTCGGAGATTCTGAATTCCATTGCCTTGCTCAGCTTTTCGGCAACCGCGCCGATTTTCTCCTGCTTCCAATGAGAGTCGGTTCTGTAATAGCTGTCAAGAGAGAGACAGTCCGTGATGTCGATATATTCCATTCTGTCCAGATTGTTTTTCATAATATCGGTCATTCTGCCGTAATCAAGCGAAGGATAACCGTTCTTCTCCGCAAGGTAAAAGTTTTTATCGGGAACTATTGAAAAGTAAGCCTTGTTTGCTTTGCCGTCAAGATATTTATCATAGATTGAGTTAATCTTTTTTGCGGCGTTTTCAACGGAATCCTCTTTGAGGGTTGCGGTGATTTCGGAAATATGACCGTCTGCAATGAAGGTGCCGCCATTGTCCTTCTGACCGAAAATTTTCATTGATATTGCGGCTTTGATTGCCCTGAAGCCGTCACGCAAGGGGAATTGGTCGGTAAGATAGTTTTCAAAGTCGTCAAAGAAGGATTTATCCATAACGGCGGAAACAGAAAATTCAGGAAATTTAGCCGCCTTTCTTCGCTCTGAAATAAGAATATCAACGGGCTCTTTTAAGACGAAAGCTCCGATAAGGACGGCTATGAATGCGATAAAACAAACGGTGCAGATTATATTGCGTATTTTTTTACCCATAACAGCCTCCTTTTAAAATCTGAAATACAGGAACGGATTATATGAACCGTCAATAAGATAAGCGGTAACCGCAGTGAGAAGACCGATGATAACAATCGGTTCGAGTACGGCGGTTATTTTTGTGCCTGCTTTTGTTTCAACGAATCTGCTGACGGCTGTTTTGACAAGGGGAGTTGAACCGATGATGCCGACAACAAACAGCACAGCATAGCTGCGAAGATAATAGAGAGTTGTGTCTGTGACAAGGGGGTATGAAGGTGTGAACATTCCCTTGAGGTCGAAAATTGCACCGTCAACGCCGTTTGCATTGAAGATAACGAAACCGACAAGCACGACGAACGCAAGATAAATATGACCCACAAACGAAGGTGCTTTGTCCTTGATTTTCTTCGGAATGCTTTTCTCAATCAGCAGAAGTGCGGCGAAATAAAGACCCCAAATGATGAATGTCCAGTCAGCTCCGTGCCAGAAGCCTGTGAGAAACCAGACGGTGAGAATGTTGAGAAAAAAGCGGGGTGTTTTAACTCTGTTGCCGCCCATAGGAATATAAACATAATCCCTGAACCAGCTTCCGAGCGAAATATGCCATCTGCGCCAGAATTCAGTAACGGATGTTGAAATAAACGGATGGCGGAAGTTTTCAACGAATTTAAAGCCGAACATACTGCCCAGACCTATAGCCATATCGCTGTAGCCTGAGAAGTCAAAATAAACCTGAAGTGTGAATGCAAGGGCATACATCCAGAAAAACAGGGTTGATTTTTCGGGGGTATCCCTGAAGGTTTCGCAGATTGAACCGAGAGAGTTCGCAAGAAGAACTTTCTTTGAAAAACCGATAACAAACCTTCTTACGCCGTATGAAAAGCCTTCGAGTGAATGAGTTCTCGAATTGAGGCTGTTGTTGATATCCGAATATCTGACAATCGGGCCTGCAACAAGCTGGGGAAAAAGTGAAATATATAGGGCGAGGTTGATAACATTCTTCTGTGCAGGCACGTCCTTGCGATAAACATCAATGTTATAGCTGATTGCCTGAAAGGTGAAAAAGCTGATACCGATAGGCAGAGCGAGCTTTAAAAGACCGATATCCGTGCCGAAAACGGAGTTGACCGTGCCGAGAAAGAAGTCTGTGTATTTAAAGAATAACAGAGCGGAAAGGCTTGTTATAACGGATGCGGCAAGAAGTGCTTTTCTTGCTTTTCCTTCCGCACGGTCGGTCAGTATTCCGAAAACATAGCTTACTGTAATAACAGCAAGCATTAGGATGAGATATTTCGGCTCTCCGTAGAAATAGAAGAAAAGGCTTGAAAGGAGAAGCCAGATATTCTTTGCCTTCATAGGCAGAATATAATATACTCCGAGCACAACAGGCAGGAATACGAATAAAAATGTTAAACTTGAAAAAAGCATAAATCATTATTCCTTTTCAAAAAAACAGGGGCTGTCCGTATCGGGCAGCCCCTTGAATGTTTTGATTATGCAAGAACAACGCCGTCTTCAGCGGGAATTTCTTCACCGACTGTGTCGCCGTCGAATGCGGGCATATCAGCGGGGACATCCATATCTGCAACGCCGTCACCAACGGGGATGTCTTCCTGAACCTCGCCTGCTCTTGTGAGGGGAGCTGCAGCGTTATTTTCGGTGATGGTCGCAAATGAACTGCAAACGTCATCAACGATTTCTTCCTGAGCCATAATCATAAGGATTGTGTTGCCGCAGTTTGTAACTGCAATTTTCTCTGCTGCAACGCAGAGCCACTTTCTGTAGTTAACGCCTTCAAGGATTTCGTTCTTGAGAGCTTCGATGTCTGCATCTGCCTTAGCGGTAACAAGGCACATTGAGAAGGGAATTGAGCCGATCATGGGTTCTGAGAAAACTGCTCTCTCAATAGACTCGGTTGATGCAACGCCGAGATAGTAGTTAGCGCCGTCAACATCTGTGAGATCGATTTCCATTGCGGGACCCATAGCCATTTCGATTGTTGTTGTGCCTGCGATAATCTTGTCTGCGATTTCTTCAAGAGTGCCCGTAAGCTCGAATGCGGGAGCTTCGGGTTCGCTGTTGTTTGAGCAAGCTGCAAATGCAAATACGAGTGAAAGTGCGAGAACGAGGCAAAGAATTTTTTTCATTTTAATACTCCTTAATATTTTTATAGTTTGCCGATCAAATCGGATTATACCATTAGTCCGTGTGTATTGCAATAGCCGAATCTTTAATGATTGATGAATATGGTGTGAATTAAAGCTCTATTTTCCAGAATGCAATATTAAGACGCTCATAAGTGTATGTAATATAAAGCGAACCGTCAGAATATTCGATAGCGGGGTAGGAAAATTCGCTGTCAATTTTTTCTTCTTCAAGAGTGAGCACGGTTTCCCAGTTTGCACCGTTATCGGTTGATTTCTGCAGGGTGAGGGGTGAGCGTTCGCCCCAGTTTTCTTCAACCGGATTTGAAATAAGGTAGAGGTCACCGTTCGGAACTCTTACAACATCAAGACCGCTGTTGTTGTTGAGCAGGTCTGTCGCATATGCCTGGCACCAGGTTTCGCCGTAATCGTCGGAATCGCTTCTGTATGCTCTGCCGACAGAGGTCCTTGTGAGCATATGAACCTTGCCGGGAGCAGATTCCCAGAGGGTGGGCTGAATCATGGGAATGAGATTTGAGGTGTAACGGTTCTGGCTGTTGAGGATGGGAGCGGTCTGCTCTGTTTTTATTTTTGCGGTCTTTCTGAAGGTTTCGCCACCGTCATCGGAAATATCAACAAAGCAGTTCCAGCCTCTGATTTCGTTTGATGCGGGAGCGAGAATTCTGCCGTTTGAAAGTCGGATGCACTTATTCTTGACGGGACCTCTGCCGCCGCTTCTGTCACCTGAAACAAGCTCACTGGGAGCTCCGAAGGTTTTACCGCCGTCTGCCGAAACGGCAACGAAGGTGCGCCATGTGGGAATTCTTTTGCCGACCTTGAAAAACAGCACAACCTCGCCTTTATCGTTAAGAAAAAGAACGGGATTCCAATGAGGGATGTTTTTGTTATAGCTTACGGTCTGCGGTTTGCTCCAGCCGTTTTCGTCACGGCGTGAATACCAGATGTCAACATCTGACGTACTTTCCTTTTTGCCGCCAAACCATGCCGCAACAACGCTGCCGTCGGGCAGGGGAAGAACGGTTGATGCGTGGCAGCTGGGTGTGGGCAGGGGATTGCATACAAATTCTTTTAAAGTTTTCATTTTAATTCCTCTTATAATTCAAAATCTGACGGATCTGCCTGCTGAACGATGAGCGGCTTTTTTGGTCTGCGTTTGAGCGGGTCATAAGAATATCTTCTGCACTTTCCGTCGGGCGCAACTATTCCCTTTTTGATGCAAAGCACGGATTCTTCATCGGGTGAGAGTCTGCCGTGTTTGCAGTTTTCGCAGATTTCGGGATATTTGTTTTTTTCGAGTAGCTTGCTTTTCATTCATTCAACACCCTTTCCTTCAAATTCTACCATATTTTTTCTTTATTATCAAGGTCTAATATAAGCAGAGCCGATAAAAACAGCAGGGAAACCGACGCGGGGGCGGAAAGCGACCATACCGCCGCATTCGGGGTCAGAGAAAGTAACACCGATTGTTCAATGGGAAATAAATGAAGAAGAATTCTGCAGATGATATATGCCAACGCAGAGTGCATAACCCTGAATCCGTAAAACAGAGGAATGCTGATTTTTATATCCTTTGCAACCGCAAAAACCTGAAGATGAACGCATATTCCGCCGAATGCGCAGGCCGCCGCAATCACAGGCAAAGATGTTTCCCCTGCGGCAAGGAAACAGCCGTTTGTGACCTCAAGCAGGCAGGATATGAATATTTTTGAAGTTTCATTCTGTATAAGTGAATTTGCAACGGCGCCGATTCCCGAAAAAACGGTTACGAAACCGCAGGCAAAAAGCGTCGATTCTGCGGCGGAGGTTACGCTCTTTACTATTGATTCGGACAAAGGTACGTCAGTATTGTTGATTGGATTCTGATTTGATTGAGTGCACGGTAAACGGCGGGCAACGAAACCGAGAATGAGAGAGGAAACAGTAAGGGAGATAAAAAGAATTCTGCCAGATTCTCTTGAATGAAGCATCACGGAACCTATTGCGTTGACGGTAAATCCAATGCCCGCATTTATGCTGAAAAGCAGAAGCTTTTTTGCCTGCGATTGAGTGAGTCTGCCCGACACATAAAGAGTCTGAGCTGATTTTGCGCCTGCAAGGTAGCCGCCAAGCTGACCGATGATAACCGCAAAAAAGCATTCCGAAGGCAGACCGAACAGAAAATCCGTTATCGGATTCATAAATTTCTTCATTCTTTTCGGGATATCTCCGCTCCCCGTCAGCGAAGCCGCAACCATAAACGGAAAGAGCGACGGTATAACCGCTCTCGAGCAGTTTGTAAGCCCCGTTATTATCCCCGTTGCAAATTCATCGGTAAACATAAAAAGAACGGCAAAAAACAAAATACCCGCAACGGATATCAATATATCTTTTTTCAAAACCTTACCCCCGTCATTTTTGCAGATTCATATTCATAATATGATGGAAGGGGGAGTGCATATGAAAAGGAAAAACTGCAACCGAATCGGCAAAAGTGAAAAGATAATTGATGCCGTCAGCAGAACTCTTGATATACCTGCCGATGCGGTTTTCGGCTATGCGCATATTGAACTCAGCGGCAACCGCGAGGCGATTGTTGAGGGGTGCTGCGGAGTGCTTGAATACAGCGATAATATCATTGCTCTCAACACGGGCAAGCTGACCGTGCGCATATGCGGGTGTGACCTGACGATTGTTTCAATGCAGAACGGTCAGGCAATAATCAAAGGCATTATTACGGGGCTTGATTATTCGGGGTAGGTGAAAAATATGCTTGTGCTTAAATTTGTGCGTTTCTTTCTGGGATATGTCAGCTTCAGAGCATCGGGCGGATTTGCGGAGCGGTTTATAAATCTTTGCAGAAGAAACAATATTATTCTTTGGAATCTCAGGTGCAGAGAATCTGTTATCACGGCTTGCACGGATTGCAGGGGATATAAAAAAATCCGCACCGCTGCCCGGAAATCGGGTATGCGTGTGCGGATTACGGGTAAACACGGATTGCCGTTTTTTATTGAACGCCACAGCAGAAGGATAGGTCTTGTTATCGGAGCCTGCTTCTGCGCCGCAACTGTTATTATTCTGTCAACGAGGATATGGAGCATTGATGTTGTAGGCAATAAGAGGGTTCCCGCCGAAACGGTAACGGGAGTGTTCGAACAGCTCGGAGTAAGAAAAGGTGTTTCCGCATCGAAGATAGATATCGGGCAGACTGAGATAGAGGCTTTAAAAAAACTGCCTGAAATTTCGTGGCTCAACATAAATATTTCGGGCAGCTGCGCCAGAATCGAAGTGAGAGAAACCGTTGAATCGCCCGATATTGATAAGGATAAATCAACCCCGACAGACATTGTTGCTGCCCGTGACGGTCAGATTGTTATTCTGCGTCCGTTCAACGGCACTCAGGAGCAGAAAATCGGTGCGCCCGTGCTCAAAGGTGATTTGTTGATAAGCGGAATTGAAGAAAACGGCGACCGCACCGTCAATTTCTGCAGAGCAAGCGGATATGTTGTGGCAAGAACAAACCGTAAAATATCCGTAAATAAGGAATATGAATTCAGAAGTAAAAAGAAAACGGCGTGCAGAAAGAGTTATATTCTTGAATTTATCTTTTTTTCGGTACCGATCGGCAAACAATATGAAGGTGCATATAAAGAAAAACACGGAATAACTATAAACGGAGTTACCCTTCCCGTTTCGCTGACCGTGTGCAGAAGCTATGATTACGAGGAAACGGATATAAATCTGACTCAAACGCAGGCAGACTTGCTTGCAACGCACCGCTTTCTTGACGAATGCGCGGAAACATTCAGATATATGCAGATTGAAGAAATGAAAACCGCTTCGGATAAATCTTCGGTAAGCGGAGAGTTTGTGTGCCTTGAAAATATCGGCAAAGAACAGCTTATGCAGGTTGAACTGACGGAAAATTAAAGAGCGACACTTCTTTATGAAGTGTCGCCCAAGATTTTATTGCTTGAATATATTTGTTTTCTTTATCGCATAGTAGAGCGGTATGCCTCCTGTAAGGCAGACTGCAAGCTCACCTGCGCCGACTTCGAGAGCAGCAATGATGAATGCGGAGAATCCTGCTTCCTGCGTCGGCATAAGCAGCGTTATTTCCGCACCGACTATCAGTGCATTGAAAATAACGGGCATCAGCAGAGAGAAAAGCGGAAATCCTTTGAAGGTGATGTTTCTCAATGTTCTTGAGGTAATCGCGGCAAGCAGGGTTGCAAGCGAACCGAAGATGATGTCCCATGCGCCGAAGGGGCTGGCAAGGTTACCTATAATGCATCCGACGGTGAGCCCGGGGATTGCGGCGGGGGTGAATACCGAAAGAATTGTGAGTGCTTCTGAAAAGCGGAATTGAATCGGTCCGTATGCGATTGCGAATGCTGCGCTCAGATAAGTTGCGGCGGAATAGATTGCCGCAATCATTGCGCCGTGAGCGAGTGTGATGACCTTTTTTCTGTTCATTTTTAATGCTCCTTTGCTGCCGTGCAGCGCCTTTAGTTTTGTTCGGCACCGAGCAGGTGCCCGTCAGGAAGGTTTCGAACTGACGATTAAGCTCTGTCTATATTAAAGATACTCGGCAAGTGCTTTGAGGTTTTCAACCGCAACGCTTGCTTTGATATCTGAATCTGCATATTCTTCGGGGGTGGTTACGCCGCTGTAAACAAGGGCGCAGGGAATGCCGTGATTTGCGCCGATTGCAATATCGGTTGCAAGTCTGTCGCCGATGAAAGCAAGTTCATCTCTTTCGCAGCCGAGCATATTGGTGATGTAGTCAACCGTTGCAGTCATAGGCTTGCCGAGCACGGTGGGTCGCTTACCGGTTGATGCGGCAAAAAGCTCAATCATTGAGCCAGTGTCGGGCATATAACCGTCTGCCGTGGGGCAGTTGAGGTCAGGGTGGGTTGCAAGGTAAACTGCTCCCTTGTCGATATATTTAACTGCATCCCACATTTTCTGATATGTGAGAGTGGTGTCAAATCCGAGAACGACGATGTCGGGATTTTCCGAAACAAGGTTGATGCCTGCCTTTTCGAAATCGCCGGTCAGTCTTTCGTTGCCGAGAAGAAAAACCTTTTTGCCTGCATAGTTCTTGTTGAGATAATCTGCGGCAACGTGAGATGAAATGATAACTCTGTTTTCGTCAACAGGGAAGCCCATCTTCTCGAGCTTTGCACGGCAGACTTCAACATTGTTTGATGAGTTGTTGGTGAAGAAATAGAAATCTCTTCCGCTTGCCTTTGCTTTTTCAATGAATTCGATAGAGCCTTCAATGATGTTGCCGTCAAGATAGAAGGTGCCGTCCATATCGATAATAAAATATTTTGTGTTTTTGAAAATAGCGTTTTCCATAAATATATCTCCTTGAATATTGTAAGAACAAACTGTGGCTATTGGTCACGATTTATGAAATTACCGGTTTTAGTTTGTATAATTAATGAAAAAGTATTTAGGGAGGGACTCCTTTGAAGTTTTATACGGAGGTTCATTGGGATGCTGTCAGCCGTACACTCAGGGCATACAGAAAAGCCAATCGTTATACCCAGCAGGAACTTGCCGATTATCTCGGTGTTGAGAGAACAACATATGTAAAGTATGAAACCACAAGAAGACCGGGTCTGGAGGATTTGCTTAAGCTCTCAGCCCTTTATCAGGTGCCATTTGAAGATTTTTTTAAGAGCTTTCTTGATGAAAACGGTATTGAGAATTCAACCGCTGTTGCGGGTAAATCTGTCGAAAAGAATACCGTTGAGGTTTCGGAAGATGAACTCCGCTTGCTTATTTGCTACAGAAACAGCATCCGCAAAGCGGAAATAATGAAATCTGCCGAAGAAATATTTGGTCAGGATAATGAAATTGTTGAAGAAATAAACAATGACTGACAGATTTATGCCCCCTGCATTGAGCAGAGGGCTTGATTTTTTGTTAAGCGTCGGCGGGAAGCTCGATTTTGCCGGTAACATTCTTTATGTTACTGCGTGCTGTCTGGATTTCGTTAAGGCTGGTTGCGATTGCTTCGTCAGCGGTCTTCATGATATCTTCAATGAAATCGCCTGCAGCGATTCTGATTTCTGCGGACCACTTGTTTGCCTTGTCGATAGCTTCATCTGCACGGCTGCGTGCATCTTCGATTGTTCTTTCAGCCTGCTCTGTTGCAGCATTAACGATGTTTTCTGCCTGAGCCTTTGCGCCTGCGATTGTTGATGCGGCTTCTTCCTGGGCTGCAAGAGTGATTGATTCTGCGGTTGCTTTTGACTGAACAACGATTTCGCTGTTGTCTACCATAGCGGCAGCTTCAAGCTGAGCGTTTGCTCTGATAACCTTTGCGTCTTCGTTGGCTGTGTTAACAATTTGCTTTGCCTGAGCTTCTGCCTCTGCGACCTTGTTTTTTGAGTAATCCTCAGTTTTGAGAACAAGTGCTCTTACCTTATCTTCTGCAGTTGAAATAAGAGCTCTTGATTTTTCCTGAGCGCCGGTAACTGCTGCAACAGCTTCGTTCTTTGCTTTAACAAGAAGGTTGTTTCTGTCTGCAACAATAGCTCTTGCCTGAGTAATTTCATTCGGAAGGTTGAGTCTGATATCCTCGATAGCAGTTCTGATAGCAGCGGCATCAACGCCTGTTTTGTTTGAAAGAGGAACTTTGGTGCCCGCCTCAAGTATATCTTCAATCTGGTCAAGTAAACTTTCAATATTCATTAAAATCTGTTCCTTTCTTTTATTCGTTTGATTATATCGTCGCATACCGCTGCGGGAACGAATTCACTGATATCTCCGCCGAAGCCGCAGACCTGCTTGACTACGCTTGAGGAGAGATACATATTTTCCGCATCGGAGATAACAAATACTGTTTCAAGGTCGGGATTGAGCTTTTTGTTGGTCAGAGCCTGCTGGAATTCGTATTCGAAATCAGACACGGCGCGAAGACCTTTGACAACCGCACAGGCACCCTTTTCTTTTGCGTATTCCGCAAGCAGACCGCCGTGCATTTCAATCTCTATATTATTAACATCGGTAAGGCTCCGTTTGAGAAGCTCAACTCTTTCCTCGGCGGAAAAGTAGCTGTCGGGCTTGTGATAATTAACCATAACAACAACAATAACCTTATCAAAGAGTTTTGCCGCTCGGTGGATAATATCGATATGACCGATGGTGACCGGGTCAAAACTGCCGGGGCAGATTGCTGTCTTCATCCTATCATCCCTTCCGGTAAACGGTTACCGCCGTTTTGCTGTATTTATATTCTCTGTATTTAGTCAGATCACCGTATTCTTCTTCAAGTTCCTCTTTGAAAGGATGCTCGCAGATAACCATACCGCCTTCGGAAATGTTGCCTCCGATTTTTGAAAGTGCCTTCTGAAGAAGACCGACTCCGTAGGGAGGGTCAACAAAAGCGATATCAAAAATTTTATCGGTCATGGTAAGGAATGCGATTGAATCTGTCTGAGCAACAGAAGCTTTTGAATCAAGTTTGGTTTTTGCGAGATTCTCTTTTATTATCTTTATTGCGTTTTTATCTGCATCAACAAAGGTTGCGCTTTCTGCGCCTCTGCTGAGAGCCTCAATTCCGAGCTGACCCGAGCCTGCAAACAAATCGAGGATTCTACGGCCTTCAATTTCAAACTGAATTGCGCTGAACACCGCTTCTTTGACTTTATCTGTTGTGGGGCGCACATTGTCGCCTTCAAGTGTTCTGAGGGTCATACCTCTTGCCGAACCTGTAATTACTCTCATATACACTCCTCCATCATCAATCTATTATGACATCAAATATAAATAATTGTCAAGATAAAATGTTAATAAAAGGTAAAAATCTTGTGAAATTATTCCTCGGAATGTGCGTTTTTGCCGTGAAAAGCCTCAAAAACAGCTTTGGCGGCGTTTTTGCTCATACCCTTGACCGCTGAAAGCTCTTCTTCCGTTGCCTGAGAAACAGCTTTTACGGTTTTGAAATGTTTCAGTAAAGCCTTGCACCTGCTTTCGCCGATTCCCTCAATAGAAGTGAGGGTTGAAGAAAGGGTGGATTTCTTTCGTCTTGCTCTGTGATATTCAACGGAATAACGGTGAACTTCCTCCTGGATTGTTGAAACAAGGGTGAATGCCGCACGCTTCGAGGTGAGAGAAAGTTCATCACCCGAGCAGGCAATGGCACGCGTTCTGTGGTGCGAATCCTTGACCATGCCGAAAAGCGGAATATCAAGATTATATTTATCAAGTACGGGTTTAACTGCATTTACCTGACCGCTTCCGCCGTCAAGCAGAATCAGGTCGGGCAGCCTGCCGAAGCCTTCGCCGCTGTCTTTTTCTTCAAAATATCGCAGAATTCTGCGCTCAATAACCTCTGCCATCGATGCATAGTCATCCTGACCGCTGAAGCCTTTGATTGCAAATCTGCGGTATGATTTCTTATGGGGCAGACCGCCTTTGAAAACAACCATACCCGCAACGTTTTCGCTGCCTGCGGTGTGCGAAATATCATAGGATTCGATGAATTCGGGCGGTGCTTTAAGACCCAAAAGAGTGCCGAGCTCATCAAGTGCAGCGGTGGATTTACCCGTTTTGCCGAGATATATCGCCAGCTTCTGCGCCGCATTTGAGCGGCACATTTCAACAATCGAATGCTGCTCGCCTTTTTGCGGAGTGACGATAGTCACCTTTCTCTTCGCAAGAGAGGAAAGCCATTCGCAGAGCACCTCGCTGTCCGCAACCTCGCCGTCGGTTGCGATTCTTCTCGGCACAAAATCTCTTATCGAGTAATAGCTTCTGATTAATTCGTGCCTTGCTTCGGGCATATCCTCCGGCAGGTCGATGATGAAATGCTCCGTGTCATAAAGACGGGAATCCTTGAAACGTATAACCGAAAGGCACGCTTTGGATTCCGCACACACAACTGCAAAAACATCCTGTTCTTTGACCGATGCTGCAACAACCTTCTGTTTTTCGGTAACTTTTTTGATTGCGTTGATTCTGTCACGAATTTTTGCGGCTTTTTCAAATTCAAGATTTTCGGATGCATCAAGCATCTTTTCCGTCAGCGTTTCGATAACCTTTCCCGAACCGTTAACAATAAAATCAATCGCTTGCTCAACAGCTTCCGAGTGTGCCTCAGCGGTCATTTTGCCTGCACACGGCGCGGCACACTGACCGATAAAATGGTTAAGGCAGGGTCTGCTTTTGTTGAAATCCCTCGGGAATACCTTTGAGCATCGGGGCAGCATAAAAATCTTTTTTGCCTCGTCGATGGCATTGCTGATGCCGTAAGAATTGGTGTAAGGCCCGATATATTCCGCACCGTCATCAAGCTTCTGCTTTACGGCAAGAATATTTTTCCAACCGTTCGACATGATTTTTATATAATGATATCCTTTGTCATCTTTAAGCAAAATATTATATTTCGGATAATGTTGTTTGATAAGGGAGCATTCGAGAATGAGTGCCTCGAATTCGCTGTCGCAGAGAATATAGTCGAAATCGTCAACATTTTCAACCATTCTGCGCACTTTCACCCACATTCCGTTCTGCGAACCAAAATAGGAGCTGACTCTGTTTTTGAGAGCTTTCGCTTTGCCTACATATATGATTTCATTTTTTTTGTTTTTCATCAGATATACGCCCGGAGTAAGGGGCAGGCTCATCGCTTTTTTGCGAAGATAAGGCAGTTTTTCATTCATTCGGTTCACCTCCCGATATTAATCAATTATATTATACATTAAAATTCACTGTTTCTGCAAGTGTTTATTGCGTTTTGGCAAATCTGTGATATAATCTAAAAAAGGAGGCGAGGAAATTGAAGAAATCGATATCTTTGTTAATGGTATTTCTAATGCTTTTTATTTCCGTATCTGCTTATGCGGCGGAAAATCCGAAGAATTACGTTGTTGTGACGGATTTTGTTCAGGCGGATTCGGGCGTTGATGTTTCGGCGGAAATTCAGAACATAATTGACACAAATCCCAACCGCACGATTTATTTTCCCGACGGCGAGTATCTTGTTTCAGTACCGATTCTGACTCCTGCTGACCCTCAAAAGAGTGTTTCGCTTGAGCTTTCTGATTATGCAGTGATAAAGGCAACAGGTGACTGGGAATACGGAGAAGCGGTTGTTCAGCTCGGCGGAAAAGACTCCGCAAACGACACCCATACAAACGGCAGCAACTATGCAATCGACGGCGGCGTAATCGACGGAAACGGAATCGCAAACGGAATTTCAATCAACAGCGGCAGAGAAACCGCCATAAGAAATGTTTCAATCAAGCATACGGTTATCGGTATTCACATTATGTACGGCGCAAACAGCGGCTCTGCCGATGCGGATATAACGGGTGTTAATATTATCGGTACGGGCAGTACGAATTCAACGGGTATTCTTGTTGAAGGATTTGATAACACGATAACAAATGTGCGTATAGGCAATGTTTTTACGGGTGTTCATCTGAAAGTTTCGGGCAATATGCTCCGCAACGTGCATCCGCTTTACTATTCGGATTACACCGATTATCAGAATAGTTGCGGATTCCTCGACGAAGCGGGTAACAACTGGTACGACTACTGCTACAGCGACCAGTTTGCCGTAGGTTTCAGAACAACGGGCAACGGCTCGGGAATATACAATAATTGCTTCTGCTTCTGGTATACTGCTCAGGGCGGCAAGCGAATTGCTTTCAAGGCAGACAAAAGATTCAATTCAACCCTCACCAACTTCAAGGCGGATTTTGTGACAGACGAAGCGGAAAACACGGTTCTTTCAGTGGGAGAATTCGGCGGCAGCGGAATCATAGATAATCTTACCGCCAATTCGGATATCGTGAAGGACAGAGGATATCTCTTCTATGAAGAAAACAGCAATCTTTTTGAGAAGATTTACGGATTCTTCTGCCTTATTTTCGGATTAATCGGCTAAATGCACAAAGAAAAGCTATTGACAAAATGTTTTTATTTTGATAAAATAATAAACCGCTGTGAAAGAATCAGCAGGATTAAAACGAATTTTATTCCTTGCCGCAGATGCACTGCGGCCAAAGACCAGAAGGAGGTGCTTTAAGAATGTCAGCAAACATCAGCTACGAAACAATGATGGTATTTTCAGTTGCCAACGGCGAAGAAGCTGCTCAGACTCTCGTTGAGAAATTCAAGGCTATGATTGAAGCTAACGGCACTCTTGAGAGCGTTGATGAGTGGGGCAAGCGCAAGCTCGCTTATCTTATCAATGACGAATCAGAAGGCCTTTATGTTCTCTTCAATTATCAGGCTGCTCCCGAATTCCCCGCAGAGCTTGACCGTATTGTTAAGATTACAGACGGTGTTCTTCGTTCACTCATTGTTAAAAAGAACTAAGGAGGTCGCAAAATGTTAAATAATGCCGTAATTATGGGCAGACTTGTTGCAGACCCCGAGCTTCGCACTACAGGAAGCGGAATTTCCGTATCATCGTTCACTGTAGCCGTTGACAGACGCTTCAACCGTCAGGGTGAAGACCGTCAGGCAGATTTCATCGATATCATTGCATGGAGACAGACTGCAGAATTCGTCTGCAAGTATTTCCGCAAGGGTTCAATGATCGCTGTTCAGGGCTACATCCAGACCAGAATGTATGAGGACAAAAACGGCAACAAGCGCAAGGCTGTTGAAATCGTTGCAGATAACGTAAGTTTCTGCGGCTCAAAGAATGAGTCAAACGGCGGTTCAACTTTCACAAGAGATGACAGCTTTATGAATGCTCAGCCCGCTCCCTCATATTCAACTGCAGATGAGGGCGATTTCAAAGAAATTCCCGAAGACGACCTTCCGTTTTAAGGTCGCAATTTACTGAAACTGAAAAGGAGGTTTAATCCATGGCTTACGACAGAAGCGAAAGAAGACCCAACAAAAAGGGTCGCAGAAAGGTTTGTGCTTTCTGTGTAGATAAAGTTGAATGCATCGATTACAAGGATGTAAACAGACTCAATAAGTTCACTTCAGACAGAGCGAAGATCCTTCCCCGCCGCGTTACCGGTACTTGCGCTAAGCATCAGCGTGAACTCACTACCGCTATCAAGCGTGCACGTCAGATCGCTCTTCTTCCCTACACAAGTGACTGATTATAAAATCAATGCCGCATCTTCGGATGCGGCTTTTTTGTTGCGCTATAATCGGGTACGGGCAGAGCCCGTCATTAACACGCCGTCAGGCGTATTTCACTTTCGGCAACGCCGAAAATTTCACATTGCGAATCAATATTTCACACAGCCTTGCTGTATATAACTGAAAAAGCGGAGCAATTGCTCCGCTTTTTTAATTCTTAAGGCTCTGCATAGGAGCGGGGATTCTGCCGCCGCGATTGATGAATTTTGCGGGTGAGCGGGTTGAAAGAGGCATTACGGGTCCGCTTCCCAGAAGTCCGCCGAAGCTGAGCTCTTCGCCGACTCCTTTGCCGATTGCGGGGATAACTCTGACAGCGGTGGTCTTTGAGTTAACCATACCTATTGCAGCTTCGTCTGCGATGATTGCGGAGATAACCTCTGCGGGTGTGTCGCCGGGAATGTTAATCATATCAAGACCTACGGAGCAGACCGCTGTCATTGCTTCAAGCTTATTGAGGGTGAGAGTGCCGTCTCTTGCGGCATCAATCATGCCTGCGTCTTCTGTTACGGGAATAAATGCGCCCGAAAGACCGCCGACGTGAGATGATGCCATTACGCCGCCTTTTTTAACCGCATCGTTGAGAAGAGCGAGTGCGGCTGTTGTTCCGTGGCATCCGCAGGTTTCAAGACCCATTTCTTCAAGAATATGGGCAACCGAACCGCCGATTGCGGGTGTGGGAGCAAGCGAAAGGTCAACAATGCCGAAGGGCACTCCGAGTCTGCGTGTTGCTTCGCTTGCAACAAGCTGACCCATACGGGTGATTTTGAACGCTGTTTTCTTTATCAAGTCGGCAACTGCGGTAAGGTCGCAGTCTCCTGCCTTTGCAAGGGCGGCTCTTACAACGCCCGGTCCTGAAACACCGACGTTGATAACGCAGTCGGGTTCGCCCGCACCGTGGAAAGCACCCGCCATGAACGGGTTATCCTCGGGAGCGTTGCAGAAAACAACGAGCTTTGCGGGGCCGATGCAGTCTCTGTCTGCGGTAAGCTCTGCGCTCTTTCTTACAACGTGACCCATCATTGCAACCGC
>JAZNRG010000121.1:0-14851 GCA_045590575.1 Acutalibacteraceae bacterium
AGGCTTCCAGTATCCCATTCCCACCTATTCAATCACAAGAGACTTCGACTGGTCAGAAACAGAGAACAATAAGCTTCTCTTTGAAATGACCTCAAAATACGGCACACCCTATTTCTCAAACTATGTTAACAGCGATATGGAGCCCAGCGACGTTCGTTCAATGTGTTGCCGTCTCCGTCTTGACCTTCGTGAACTCCGCAAGAAGAGCGGCGGTTTCTTCGGCAGCGGTGAAAGCACAGGCTCGGTAGGCGTTGTAACAATCAACCTTCCCAGAATTGCATATCTTGCAGAGAATGAGGCAGACTTTTATAAGAGACTCGATAAGATGATGGATATCGCTGCCCGTTCACTCAGCGTTAAGCGTACAATCATCACAAAGCTTCTTGACGAAGGCCTTTATCCTTATACCAAGAGATATCTCGGCACTTTTGCAAACCACTTCTCAACAATCGGTCTTGTCGGTATGAACGAAGTCGGTCTCAACGCAAACTGGCTCAGAGCTAATATGACCAACGCAAAGACCCAGCAGTTCGCCAAGGATGTTCTTAACCATATGAGAGAGCGCCTTTCCGACTATCAGGAGATGTACGGAGATCTCTATAACCTCGAGGCAACTCCCGCAGAGTCAACTTCATACCGTCTTGCAAAGCACGACGTTAAGAGATATCCCGGCATCATCACAGCATCCGACGGCACACCTTATTACACCAACAGCTCACATCTTCCCGTTGGTTACACAGAGGATGTTTTCGAAGCTCTCGATATGCAGGATGAGCTCCACACTCTCTACACTTCAGGTACCGTATTCCACGCATTCCTCGGCGAAAAGCTTCCCGACTGGAAGGCAGCTGCAAATCTTGTTAAGAAGATTTCCGATAACTACAGACTTCCTTACTATTCAATTTCTCCCACATATTCCGTATGTAAGGACCACGGCTATATCGCCGGCGAGCACTTCACTTGCCCCACCTGCGGTCAGAATGCAGAAGTTTACAGCCGTATCACAGGTTACTACAGACCCGTTCAGAACTGGAACGACGGCAAAACTCAGGAATACAAAGAGCGCAAGGTTTATGATATTAACAGCTCCGATATTTCAAAGCACGGTACTGTTAATGCTCCTGCCGCAAAGGCAGAGGAAAACAGCGGCTGCTCACTTGCAGACGGCATCTACCTCTTCAAAACAGCAACCTGCCCTAACTGCAAGGTAGCTCTTTCGCTCCTTGATAAAGCAGGTATCGCAGTCAATGAGCTTATGGCTTATGAAAACGAAGCTCTCGCAATCGAACTCGGCGTTAAGCAGGCACCCACACTCGTTGTTGTTGCAAACGGTGAGGCTGTCAAGTACGCTGGCGTTGCGGAAGTTAAGAAATTCATTGATGCTGCAAAGGAAGCAGCAGTTTAAGGACTGACATTCAATGTATGACATTATAGTAATCGGTGCAGGGCCCGCAGGTCTTACTGCGGCGCTCTATGCACTGCGTGCGGATAAATCCGTGCTTGTGCTCGAAAAAGCAACCTTCGGCGGTCAGATAACCTATTCTCCGCAGATTGAGAATTATCCCGGTTTTGCTCAGATGAGCGGCAACGAATTTGCCGAAAAACTCATTGACCAGGTTCTCGGTCAGGGTGCTGAAATCGAAATGGAAACAGTTACGGGCATCCGTGACAACGGTGCGACAAAAACCGTTATCACCGAAGACGGTGAGCACGAAGCCAAAGCTGTTATCATTGCAACGGGCGTAAAGCACAGACAAATCGGTTTGCCCAACGAAAACGAGCTTGTCGGCGAAGGTATATCTTACTGTGCTGTATGCGACGGTGCATTCTTCAAGGGACAGACGGTAGCTGTCCTCGGCGGCGGCAACTCCGCTTTGCAGGAATCCGTTCTCCTTTCCGAGGGATGCGAAAAGCTTTATGTTATCCAGAATCTTGATTATTTCACAGGCGAAGCTCGCCTTGTTGAAAAGCTCAAAGAAAAGGATAATGTTGAGTTCATTATGGGAACGGTTATTTCCGCTCTCAACGGCAACGGCTCACTCGAAAGCCTCACTCTCCGCAAGGAAGCTGACGGCTCCGAATCCGAGCTTGAGGTGAACGGACTTTTCGTTGCAATCGGTCTTATCCCCAGTAATTCCGCGTTCGCTGAAATTGCAGGACTTGACGATTGGGGTTATATTGATTCCGATGAAAGCTGCCTTACCAAAACAGCAGGCGTGTTTGTTGCAGGTGACTGCCGTAAAAAGCAGATAAGGCAGATTACAACCGCAGCGGCAGACGGCTCCGTAGCCGCCCTTGCAGCCTGCAGATATATCGATTCAATGTAAATTTAAACCGGCAGGAGATATCTCCTGCCGGTTTTGCTTAGGGCGGGGATGCTCATGACTCGGACGTTTTCGGACAACCTTTATATTCATAATATGTTGATTTTTTATGAATAAAACGATATAATTGTTTTGGTGATAATATGAAATTTAAATACAGCATTTTTACATTGTTTTTAAAATATAGAACAATTTATATTTTTTATGGTGCAATTGAGATGGACAAAGGGCTCAGAGAAGGGTTGCTTAAGTCTTTTGTATTCTATTTTGGTTTTTTGACTGTTTATATTGTTGAAGAATCAAGAAAATATGTCGTGTTATTTGATGAACATATTCATTTTAATTCATTCAGGTTCAAAAGATTAAAGCTTAAGAGAAGTTCTGAGTTTGCAGTCAGATATGAAGATATATATAGTCTTGAGTCGGTCAGAATTCCCTTGATCGGATTATGGGCGGTAAAAATAGGAGCAAAAAATCTGCCTGAAAAGATAAGACTGTCACGGAATTTCCGCAAAGAAAACTTAATGTTTACAGAGATTATTAATAGGGTGAAAGAAAATAATCCGAATGCATATATTGATAAAAATTTAACGAAATATCTTGATGAATAATTAAAGCAGGGTGAATAACCCTGCTTTTAAACTTCTCTCTTTATTTTTTCTATTATTCTTTTTTCAAGCCTTGATATATAGCTTTGCGAAATGCCGAGGGAATCCGCAACCTCTTTCTGCGTATATTCTTTGCCGCCGCCTATTCCGAACCTCATTGTCATTATCAGCCGTTCTCTTTCGTTAAGAGAATTAACCGCTTTATACAGTCTGCTCCTTTCATCATCGGCTTCGATATCACGGTATATTTCGTCGGGCTCGCTGCCGAGAACATCCGAAAGAAGAAGCTCGTTGCCGTCCCAGTCTATGTTTAGCGGCTCATAATACGAAACCTCGGTTTTCATAGAATTGGTTTTTCTCAGATACATAAGAATTTCGTTTTCAATGCATCTTGAAGCGTATGTTGCAAGCTTGATGTTTTTTGAAATTCTGAATGTGTTTACGGCTTTTATCAGTCCGAGGGTGCCTATTGAAATAAGGTCCTCAACGGCTATACCGGTGTTTTCAAATTTTTTTGCTATGTAAACAACAAGCCGCAGATTTCGTACAATAAGCTCTTCTCTCGCTTCTTTGTCACCGTCCTCAAGTTTTATGAGGTTTATCTGCTCCTGCTCGGGCGAGAGCGGGGGAGGCAGGGTATCGGGACCGTTTATGTAGTCAACCTCAACCTCAAATATCTTCAGCTTTAATTTCAGAATCAGTTCTTTGAGTTTTTGCAGAGCTTTTTTCATAGCCTGATTTTCTTCCCCTTTCATATTGGATTTTATTGCTTACCAAATCAAAAAAAGGTGTGCCGATAATTGCGGAATACCCGCCCGAAACAATCTTCTTTTCGGTCACGCCGATAAAAACACTATCCGTTTCAATCATTTTTCCGCTTATCAAAATGCTTACCTTGTCTGCTGAAAAAGAAGGCAGTGCACCACTGCTTTTGATTGTTGAAAACGGAATCAGTCTGAAGCTCTTTGTCTGAGTCAGGTCTGTTTTTTCGAGCAGCGGTGCAATAAAATCCTTTTCTGCTATTATCACGGGTCTGCCCGAAAAGCAGTCGCAAAGAGTGTTGCCCGAGTCAAACAGAGCCTTGCCCGAAACGGTTTTGCTATCATATGTAATCTCAACCGTGTATATGCATTTTTCGGGTGTTTTGCTTTTGGTGAACCGCGCAATGAGGTTCAGAACGCAGTAGCATACAATCGCACTGATGGTCAGTGTCATAATGTCAATATCAAAATAAACAACGCCGTTGCGGTATAATGCAGAGTTCGGAAAAAACGCCGTGCATATCGCAAATATAATTCCCGCAAAAGCAAAGTTTGCGGCAAGAAACGCACCGCAGCATTTAAAGAATGCATTTGCCGATTTCATTTCAAAAGCAATCAGCATCATTATGATGAGAAAAACGATTTTCAGAATTATGTTAACAAAAAGCGGTATGTTTTCAATAAAGATTATGAGCGAGAATAATCCGCCTGCGGCAGATGAAAAAAGAAATCTTACCGGCTTGAAGTATGCTCCCGTTATGGCAGTGCTTGCCCTTAGAAGAAGATAGTTGACTATTATATTGATAACAACAAGTATGTCAGCATAAATAACCGTGTTCAGATTTATCACCCCGCGTATGATTGAATTATAATATCTGTAAGGCTTAAAATTTTGTCGCTTTGAGCAGAGAAAATAAAAGATTTCTATTGAATATCGCAAAAATCAGGTATATAATATCAAGCAGTGAAAGGGGATATTTATTATGAGAAAGTACCTTTTTGATACACATATCCATACAAAAGAAGCAAGCTCCTGCAGCAGAGAGTGGGCGGCAGATATTGTAAAGAGATATAAAAGCCTCGGCTATGACGGTCTTTGCATAACCGACCATTTCAGCGCTTATCAGTTCAAAAAGCACGGTGAAACATTTGATGAGCAGGTGCAGAAATATCTTTCCGGCTACAGAGCCGCCAAGGAATTTGAAGATGAGAATTTTCATATTATCCTCGGTATGGAACTTCGTTTTCTTGAGAATGACAACGATTATCTTGTTTACGGCTTTGATGAAGATTTTGTTCTTAACAATGATCTCACAAAGTTCAATGACCCCGAGGAATTCAGACCCTTTGCCGAAGAAAACGGACTGATTATTTTCCAGGCTCATCCGTTCAGAATCGGAATGACGGTGGTTGACCCTGAGCTCCTCGACGGCGTTGAAGTTTATAACGGCCACGGCGACCACAATTCAAGAAATACCGTTGCAAATAAATGGGCGGAGCTTCATTCTCTGCGCAAACTTTCGGGTTCCGATTTCCATGGCAATCTTTCTCTAGAACCTGGCGGAGTTTATTTTGATGAGTATCTCACCGATTCAAAGCAGGTTGCAAAAGCTCTGCGTGACGGTAAATATACCCTTAAAATTTTTGAAGAATAATATGTAGCGGGAACAGGTGTTGCACTTGTTCCCGCTTTTTCAGAAAAACTGCTCTTTTCCCGTTTCCAGTTTATTCACGAGTCTGTTCATTTCCTGCTTCGAACGAACAGAACGCGAAAGCTCAATCAGCTTTTTCTTTTCGTTTTCGTTGAGAAGAGAAAAGTTTTCCATTGCTTTTGAGTTTCTCAATAATGCCATGCCGAAGCCCTGCGGCATACCGTTCATATCTGTCATTTTCAACACCTCATTATTAGAATGTTCCAAAAAGACTGATTTATAAAAATTTTTTATATACTTGTTTTCGTTTCTTTTTTGTGATATAATTAACCGAATATAGAAAATGGGGCGTTGTTTATGCACTACAGGATATTGGGGAAAACGAACGAAAAAGTTTCTGTTCTCGGTTTCGGCTGTATGCGATTGCCGACAGTTGAAGGCGAAGACGGCAAAATAGATATGGCGAAAGCTGTGGAAATGGTTCGTTACGGCATTGATAACGGTATCAACTATCTCGATACCGCTTATTTTTATCACAGCGGCAACAGCGAATCTTTTGTAGGTGAAGTAATCAAAGACGGCTACAGAGAAAAGGTTCATATTGCAACAAAGCTTCCTCTCGGCAACGTCAACTGCGAAGAGGATGTTGAGAAAATATTCAATGAACAGCTCCGCAGGCTCGGTGTTGATTGCATTGATTTTTATCTTCTCCACGCAGTCAACAATGATTCGTGGGATAACAGAGTTGTTAAGTTCGATATTATGCCCAAGCTTGAAAAACTTAAAGCACAGGGCAAAATCAAGCATATCGGGTTTTCATTCCACGATGATTTGTGGGTGTTCAAAAAGGTTATCGATGCATATGACGGCTTCGAATTCTGCCAGATTCAGTTCAACTATATCGATGTTGACTATCAGGCAGGCGTTGAGGGTATTGAATATGCGGCATCAAAGGACCTCGGCATAATTGTTATGGAGCCCCTCCTCGGCGGTAAGCTTGCCGTGCCTCATGAAAATGTTGCTTCAAAGCTCGGCAAAAATAAAACTCCCGTTGAATGGGCGTTTGATTTTGTTTGGAATTATCCCGAGGTCGGAATGCTTCTGAGCGGAATGGGTTCAATGCAGATGGTTGAGGATAACCTCAGCTATGCCGATAAAGCCGAAGCGGGAATGCTCGGTGAAGAAGACCTTGAGATGCTCGGCGAAGCCAAAAGGGCTTTTGACGAAATGAATATTGTTCCCTGCACGGGTTGTGAATACTGTATGCCGTGCCCTGAGGGTGTTATTATTCCCAAGGTTTTTGCGGCATTCAACAACATAACTGCAGGCGGCAGAAGACTTGTCAAAGAAATCTTCCCCGACATTGAAGAAAATGCAGGACTTTGTAAAAAATGCGGCAAATGCGAAAAGGTATGCCCGCAGCATATAGAAATAGCAGAAATGCTCAGAAAGGTAAGAAATCAATTTTAAGGGTGATATAAATGAAAATTCTTTTTCAGGGCGACTCGATAACGGACGCAGGCAGAGACCGTTCGGATTATCATAACCTCGGTGCGGGGTATCCTTTCTATGCGGCAAAATATATTGCCGAAGAAATGCCCGACACCGAATTTGAATTTATTGATCTCGGCATCAGCGGCAATCAGACGATTGACCTTGTCAACCGCCTTCAGAGCGATTTTATTGATATTCAGCCCGATGTTGTTTCGATTCTCATCGGTATCAACGACACCTGGCACAGAGCCGATAACCGCAAATGGCTCGGTAATGATGTGTTTGAAGCGAATTACCGCAAGGTTCTTACAGAAATAAAAGAAAAAACAAACGCAAAGATTCTTATGCTCGAGCCCTTCCTTCTTCCCGCTCCCGAGAAGGAGTATTTCAGGGTTGACCTCAATCCCAAAATCGATATCATCAGAAAGCTCGCAAGAGAATTTGCTGATTATTATATTCCTCTTGACGGACTTTTTGCTCAGGCTCAGCTCGGTAAAGAGGATACCCACTGGTCGGAAGACGGTGTTCATCCCAATGCCGCCGGCTCCGATTTCATTGGCAGAATTTATGCCAATGCATTCAAGGAGATGATGGCAGAATGAAACAGATCAAAAATGCGCTGAATTATATTTTTGTTGACGGTCTTTCGGGTATGGCTCTCGGTCTGTTCGCCTCACTTATTATCGGCACGATTCTTGAGCAGATAGGCGGATTCATCGATAACGAAATCGGTACATATATGATCGCCGTTGCGGCGGTTGCAAAATCGCTCACGGGTGCAGGCATCGGCGCAGGTATGGCGTTCAAGTACAAAACAACTCCGCTTACGGGTGTTTCGGCTGCAGTTGCAGGTATGGTCGGTGCTTTTGCATCAAAGCTTATCGCAGGCTCGGTTATTACCGATGCGGGTATGCTTTACAGCGGCCCCGGTGACCCTCTTTCGGCCTTCATTGCCGCTTTTGCCGCCATTCAGGTCGGTAAGCTTATAGGCGGCAAAACCAAGCTTGACATAATCTTAACACCCGCAGCTTCAATTATAGCGGGCTGTGCGGCGGGTTTGCTTATCGGACCTCCCGCATCAAGGGTAACAACATATATCGGTGAGGTAATCACCTGGGGTATGGAGCGTCAGCCCATCCTTATGGGTATGGTTATCGCTGTTGTTATGGGCATATGTCTCACTCTCCCCATCAGTTCTGCAGCGATAGGAATTATCCTCGGTCTTTCGGGCATTGCAGGCGGTGCGGCGGTAGTCGGATGCAGCTGCCATATGATTGGCTTTGCGGTTGCAAGCTACCGTGAAAACAAGCTCGGCGGACTTGTTGCTCAGGGTGTCGGCACATCAATGCTCCAGATGCCAAATCTCGTCAAGCATCCGCAGTTATGGATACCGCCGATTGTTGCGAGCGCAATTCTCGGACCTATTTCATCGGCTGTGCTCGAAATGACCTGCTATCCTTCAGGTGCAGGTATGGGTACATCGGGTCTCGTCGGTCAGTTTATGACATATGCATCAATGGTTGAATCAGGTGTTGATTCAAAGGTGGTTCTTCTTGAAATTGCGATTATGCATTTCATCGCTCCCGCTTTGATTACGCTTGCGGTTTCCGAATTTATGCGTAAAAAGAAATTTATAAGCTTCGGTGATATGGAGCTTAAAAATATGGATTAATTTTTTGGAGGTATTATTATGGCAAAGAAATTTACTGCAGTTGTTCTTGCTCTTGCCGTCATTATGTCGGCTTTTGCAATTCCCGCTTATGCGGCAACAGAGGTAACATCCGATTTTGAACGCGGTTTCTACCGTTTTGTTGACGGTGTGCTCGATACTCTTGTTAACGGCATTGCAGCTCTCATTTTTGAGCCTCACGGCTGGGCAACTGAAGACAGCTACGAATCAGAAAACTTCTATGAGGGCACAGCTCCGGAAGATTTCATCGATTCTCCCGCAGCAGGTGCAGCTTGGTCGGTCGGCTATTCCAACGCTTCAATTCTCACAGGCAAAGAGCTTGAGGAAGAGCATTATGTAGGCGGCAGTCTTTCCGTAACAAAGAAGCTCGCAACATATCAGTTCGACGATCAGAAAATCCGTACTGTTGCAATTTCAGACGGCAGAGGCATCAGCATTTTTGCTTCCGTTGACACCTTCGGCCTTGCAAACAACGAAGTAAGAGCGATCAGAGAAAAGTTCCAGGCAATTGCAGATGCAAACGGCTGGAAGATCACTTCAATCAACATTTCTTCTCTCCATCAGCACAGCTGTGTTGATACCTTCGGTCTCAACGGCGATATCATAGGTGCTCTCTTCACCTCATCAATCAAGAACCTTTTCGGTCTTGAGCTTGCAAGCGGTAAGAATCCCGAATTTATGGAAAACTTCCGTGCGGTTGCTGTTAAGTCAATGGAAGACGCTGTCAAGGATATGAAGACAGGTAATCTTTACTACGGCAATATCGATATCAGCGAATACATCAGAGATAAGCGTGTTCCCAAGGTGTTTGACGGCAACCTCAACAGATTCCGTTTCGTTCCCGCAGACGGCTCAAAAGAAACCTGGATCATCAACCTTCCCATCCATTGCGTAGGTAACGGCGCTGCAGGCACAGAGCTCACAGCTGACTATCCCTACTATATGGAAAAATATATCAACGAGAAAGCTAATGCAAACTTCTCAATGATTCTCGGTGCAGAGCTTGCGATTTCTTCGGAATATCCCGAGGATCTTGTTGTTGATCCCGCAATTGTTGCAGAGCATAACAACGAGGGCTATGCACGCCTTGCCGCTTACGGTAAGCTTCTTGCAGAAAAGGCTTGCGCAATTTCAAACGATGTTGCACTTACTCCCGTTCTCAACATCAGATTAAGCGAGAATTTCGTTCCCGTCAAGAACAGCATTTTCAGACTTGCTGCAAAGGGCGGTCTGCTTACCAACACGGTTGTAAAGAACGGTCTTGATTATGAAGTTGTTACCGAAGTAGGATATGCCGAATTCGGTTCAAACATTGCAGTTGCTCTTATTCCCGGTGAGCTTGCTCCCGAAATCGCTTACGGCGGTGCAATCGGTGCAGAGGATTCATGGGACGGCAAAACATGGAACTTCACATATTTCCAGGATGCAACAGCAAGAAAGCTCCTTGTGTTCGGTATCACCAACGACCAGATCGGTTATATGCTCACAAACAATGACTGGCGTTCATACCTCACAGAAAACGAGGAAATCGTTTCAACAGGTCCCGAAGCGGGTGCATATATTGCAGAAGCATATCTTGATCTTTATAACGAAGTAAACTGATTATTACGGGCGGCTTCAATGCCGCCCGATACCAACTTTAATTTATACGAAACGGCGGTGAAGTTTTGGGCAAGAGAAATACAATCAAATATGCACTGAAAGAAACGGATTTTCTTCTGTATATCGCTTGCGTTTTAACCTCACTGTTCGGTGCGTTGATGGTTCACAGCGCAACAAGGAACGATGCTGTTGCAGACGGTGACTTAATAAGCCGAGAATGTCTTATTATGCTTGTTGCCGCAGGTGCGGGCTTCCTTGCCTGCTTGTTCATTTCGTATCTTGATTATGATGCGATTGTCAGTCTCTGGCCTCTTGCGGGCGGCGTTTGTCTGGTCCTGCTTCTGCTTCTGTTTCCGTTCGGCGACGGTCCTTCGGACAGACCTGACGCAAGATGCTGGCTTCCGATTATTCAGACTGACAGCCTTGCGGTTAATTTCCAGCCCTCAGAGCTTGCAAAAGTCGGATTCTTAATCACTTTTACGGCTCATATTGAGGCTGTCAAGAACAACATAAACAGCATCAAGAACATCATTCTTCTTACTATGCATGCACTCATCCCAATTGCAATTATCATTCTTACAGATGACCTCGGTTCGGCAACGGTTTTTGCGTTTATTTTTGTTGGTATGATGTTTGTTGCGGGTGTGCATATCCGCTATTTTGCTGTGGCGATAGGTGCAATACTTGCGTTTGTTCCTCTTCTGTGGACAAAGTTCCTCGCAGGTTTTCATAAGCAGAGAATTCTTGCTGTATACTATCCTTCGGCTCTTGACGAGGATGTTTACGAAAAGATTATTTACCAGCAGCAAAGAGGGCTTAATGCCATCGGTTCGGGCGGACTTCTCGGTGACGGCCTTTTCAAGGGGACATATACTCAGTCTGCGCTCGGCGTTCCCGTTAATGAAAGCGATATGGTTTTCACTGTTGTCGGCGAAGAGCTCGGTTTTGTCGGTGCAATTCTTTTTCTTGCCGTTATGGTGCTGATTGTTGCAAGAATTATGTGGGTAGGCAAGAAATCCCGAAACCTTTCGGGCAGTCTTCTCTGCTACGGCACGGCATTTATGATAGGTGCACAGACGATTATCAATATCGGTATGTGCCTCAAACTCCTGCCAAGTATCGGTATCACTCTTCCGTTTATGAGCGCGGGCGGTTCGTCAAACCTTTGCGTTTATTTTGCAATAGGAATTGTAATGAGTGTTTATCGCTTCAATTGTAACCGTGAACCCATTAATTTCAGACTTGTGAATATCAGCACACCTTTCTCAAATTAATATTTATCAGGAGCTGTCCGTCAAGGGCGGCTCTTTTTATCTTGGAAATCTCAATATCTTGACACTTTGTTACCGTTTTTTCTTGACAAATCACCAAATATGGTATAAAATCTTAATTAATTATGTTAATAGATTAAATGGAGTATTGTTCATAAATTTTAAAGAACGGAGTGGATTATAAGTGAGCGAGAATCTCATTCAGTATGTCAATGCTGCTCAGAACGGCGATACTGATGCAATGGCAAAGCTCTTTTCAAGAACTTTGAAAGCATCGTATTTTCTTGCCGAAGTTTTGGCGGCGGGAGACGAATCTGCAATCGATATAACGAAAAAAGCATATGCAAAGGCTTTTTGCGGTATTGATAAACTCAAAAGACCCGAAGCTTTCGAAATCTGGATGAAGCAGAATGTTGCCGCTGTTTATAAGGAAGGAAAGGATTTCTCTTTTGCGGAAACCGAATCCGAAGCAGTTGAATATTCGGCAGAATTTCTTCCCGAGGAAGCATTCGAAGACGAAAAGAAGAGCGCAATGGTTGTCAAGGCAATTTCAACTCTTGCACCTGAGTACAGAATTTCTCTTGCGCTTCATTATAATAACGGTATGCCCGTTACGGCTCTTGCAAAATTTCTCGGAGTATCCGAGAATTCGGCAAATGCTCTTATCGCAAAGGCAAAGGAAGAAATTCTTTCCTATGCAGGTATTGACGAAGCAAAGGAATCAAACGGTGCAATGCCTGTTCTTACCAAAATCTTCCAGCGTGCCGCCGGCTCGGTTGAAATCGATAATGCATCTGTAAGAGATGTGTTTATTTATGCTATTGATGCATATAATACAGCTAATCCTGCACCTGAAGCTCCTGCTGAGGAAGTGAAAGAAGAACCCGCTCCCGTTACGGCTGTGCCCGATAACGTTCTTTCGTTCAAGCAGAAGATAAACGAAATTCTTTCGGGTGAAAGTTCATCCGAACCCGAGGAAGAACCCGCAGAAGAAAAAGAGGAAGAAGAGCTTGATGTTCCCGAGTTTGTTCCCACAGCTCCCTCTGCTGAGGCAGAGCGTGCCGTTGAGCAGTTCTCAAGCTACGAAAAGGCAGAGCCTGCAAAGCAGCCCAAGAAGAAGCTTCCTTTCAATATTCCTCAGATAAAGCTCAATCCCAAATTCATTGCAATTGCTTGTGCGGCACTTGTTGTTATTATCATCATCGCCGTTGTTGCTTCAAAAGCAGGTAACTCCGGCACAAAGAATCCTTCAACCAACGATCCTTCATCCGCAATTTCTGCGAACGCATCAGGCTATGATTGGCGTGCAGGCGGATTTGCAGAGTGCTCCGAGATTATTTATCTTGACGAAAACTGCGCATACTTCAAGTCGGCTTCAACCGGCAAATACGGCCTTCTCGACTATCAGGGCAATGTTATTCTTCAGCCTCATTACGAAGGCTTTACCCGTTGCGGAAGCGGCAGGGATTATTCAGACCGCGGAAGCTACCACAGCCTTGTTATGATTGGCGACGAATTCTATGAATTCTCGGTTATCAACGGTGCAGTTACCATTAAAGACACTCCTCATGCACCTCATTCGGTTGTTGCAGACTCCTTTGGTGATGCTTCATACGAAGAGCGTGACCGTTACTTTGAGGGCTATGCCGCTGCAAGAAAGAACGGCAAGTGGGGCTATGTAAGTCAGGAAAGAGACAAGAAAGTCATTGACTATGATTACGATGCAGTAAACGACCTTCAGGCAAGCGAAGCAGCAGCCTGCGACTACTGCAGACCCGTAACCGACGGCTACATCGCAGTCAAGAAGGGCTCAATGATGGGTATCATTGACCTCGACGGCAAGACAGTCGTACCTTTTGAATATTCCAACATTATGCCTGGCAGCAACGGTGTGTTTATCGCTCAGAAGAGCGATACCTGGGGCGTAATCCTTGTCGGCGATGCCGTAACAACCTTCGGCGGAGTCAATATTTCCGTTGAACCCGTTGCTCCCGATTCGGGCACGGAATCAACAACATCTTCATCAAGCAGTTCATCGGGCCGCAAGACATACAGAGTTACCGCCAACGGCGCAAACATCAGAGTTGATGCGGGCGCATCAAATGAGAAAATCGGCGAAATCAAGAACGGTGAAACCGTTATAGGCTATGATACCAAGAAGGCTCCCGATACCGGCAAGTATTGGGTAAAAATCAGATACAACGGTGAATACGGCTGGATTGCGATAAGCAACCTTGAAGAAGTGTAATTTTAATATCAACAAGCATTGAAGGGGAAGAATGATTCTCCTGCCTCCAGAGAGACGGTCTGTAAGCTGTAATGGCCGTCAGGCAAATGGCGGACCAAGGCCGCCCCTGAGCTCTGCTCCGATGAGGAGCGGCGTTACCTGCGTTAAAGGAATGAGTGGTGCAGTTTTGCGCAATTTGGGTGGTACCGCGGCATATAGCCGTCCCATTACCGAATTGGGAAACTGCACCTTTTTTTTAGATTTTATAAAGTAAATTTACGGGATTTTATGTCCCTTAGGAGGAAATTATACTATGAAATGGATGGGTCTTAACGAATTAAGAGAAAAATATCTCGCATTTTTTGAGTCAAAGGATCATCTGAGATTGCCCAGTTTCTCGCTTGTTCCTCAGGGTGATAAGAGCATTCTGCTTATCAATGCGGGTATGACCCCGATGAAAAAGTATTTTACGGGTGAGGTTACTCCTCCCAAAAAGAGGGTTACAACCTGCCAGAAATGTATCCGTACACCCGATATTGATAACGTTGGTAAAACCGCACGTCACGGCACCTATTTCGAGATGCTCGGCAATTTCTCGTTCGGCGATTATTTTAAGCGCGAAGCAACGGCATGGGCATGGGAATTCTTTACAAAGGTTCTCGAAATTCCCGAGGAACTTCTTTATGTCAGCGTTTATCTTGAGGATGACGAAGCATACGATATCTGGACAAAGGAAGTCGGTGTTGATCCCTCTCATATGGTTCGTTTCGGCAAGGAGGATAATTTCTGGGAGCACGGTGCAGGTCCCTGCGGTCCCTGTTCCGAAATTTATTTTGACAGAGGTCCCGAAAAGGGCTGCGGCAGCCCCGATTGTAAGGTAGGCTGCGACTGCGACAGATTCATCGAAGTATGGAACCTTGTTTTCACTCAGTTTGAAAACGACGGTAAAAATAACTATACCCGTCTTGCAAACCCCAATATTGATACAGGTATGGGTCTTGAAAGACTTGCCTGCGTTATGCAGGATGTTGATAACCTTTTTGAGGTTGACACAGTCCGTAATATCATGAAGCATATTATGGAGATTGCAAAGCTCAATTACCACGATGACGAAAAGAAGGACGTTTCTCTTCGTGTTATCACTGACCATATCAGATCAACAACATTTATGGTAGGCGACGGTGTTCTTCCCTCAAACAGCGGCAGAGGCTATGTTCTCAGA
>JAZNRG010000122.1:0-6806 GCA_045590575.1 Acutalibacteraceae bacterium
TTCGCAAAATCGAAATCTGAATGATATTGTTGCAAGTGAAATCAGAGAAATCATAGGATTATAAATAAGAATTTGACGAGGTAATATTATGATTACATATTCGATTATTATGTTTTTGACAGCGACACTTTTTGTTGTGATTGGTGTTGCAATATATCGGGGAAAAACCAATTTGATTCATGATTATCATCAAACAAACGTTACCGATAAATCCGCATATGGAAAATCTTTCGGAAAAGCTATGTTTGTTATCTCAACGGCACTTTTGCTTAGCGGAATAGTAAGTCTGCTGGGAGATTCGGAAAAGATTACATTGGTTGCGGTTGCAGTATTAATTGTTGGATTAATAATCGGATTTATCTGCACTTTTTGCGTGCAGAAAAAATATAATAACGGTGTTTTCTGATTTACAAATTCCAATTTATCATACTATTCTCACCAAAAATCAAACCACCTCTTATCGGTGCTTTCTGCATCGATTGGGGTGGTTTTGCAGGTTCGGCTATTTTCCGATGCCGTTTGAGAGGATTTTGGAGTTTAAAAGAAATCATATCTCTCCAATTGTGGGTGTGAAAGAACTTTCTCGTCTTGAGCGGCTGCACCCGATAATTTATCAGCTAACAAGAAATCTTTCCGAGGAAGAAATTGAGAAAGCCGGGTTCTCTCCTGCTTTAACTTTTCACACTGCAACCTTGAATTTTATTTTTTCTTATGATATTATTCAATTATCACAAAAAGTCAGGGGTGTGCAGCATGAAAAACAAAATCAAAGAATTGTTTTGTTGGTCTTTTCCTGATGCAACGAAAGATATCGGGGATTATTCCAACAAAGAACGCAATCTTTATCTCGCAGGTATGTTCGGTCAGAATGTTATTTATTCTCTTATCGGCTCCGTGCTTCAGGTATTCTACACCGATATTCTCATCATTCCCACAATTGCCGTAAGTGCGATTATGGGTGTTTCAAGAGTGTGGGACGGAATCAACGATATCCTTATGGGCACGGTTGTTGATAAAACTCATACCCGTTGGGGTAAGTGCAGACCCTATCTTAAATTTGTTCCCATCCCGATTGCAATAACAACAATCCTGCTTTTCCTGCCCATCAACAGCCTTCCTCTCGGCGTTAAGATTGCCTATGTTGTAATCAGCTTCCTTCTTTGGGAAACTCTTTATACCCTCGGTGATATTCCTCTCTGGGGTGTTACATCTCTTATGTCGCCCGATGAGCAGAAGCGAGCAAAGCTCATCTCTGCGGCAAGAACAATTTCAAGTGTAGGCAGCATTATAGTTGTCGGTTTTTATCCTCTCAAAGACGCACTCGGCGCAATTGATCTCGGTCTCTTTGCTAATACGGGCAAAGCAAACTCCGACCTTGCATATTTCTCCGAATCTCAGGGTTATCTGCTCGCGGTTATTGCGGTTGCTATGTTCGGCGGCATTCTTTTCCGCCTGCCCTTTGCTTTCATTCGTGAAAGAATCACTCAGGCTCCCAAAGAAAAAGATACCGGTCTTATTGAGAATCTTAAACTTATGTGGGAAAACAAACTTTTCCTTCGGGCATTGGCATCAAACATTCTCGGCTGCACAAAAACAATTCTTATGACCGCAGGCATCTATTTCTGCAAATGGGTTCTCGGTAACGGCGGTGACGAGACACTCTGGCTTGTAAAGCTCGGAGGACCGTTTCTTGTCGGTATGATAGTCGCAATGAACATCAGCACCTCGGTCGCGAAGAAATTCGGCAAAAAGAAAGTTTATCTTGCAACCTCATATCTTAACACCATCCCCTACCTGCTCATCTTCATTGTAGGATATCAACACATCCTTTTCCTTGCGGTTATGCTCTTTATCGCCGGCTTCCTCACAGGCTTCTCAACGGTTTACAACACAACAATGATTGCAGACAGCATTGACTATATGGAACATAAAAAAGGCGTAAGAAACGATGGTGTTTTCTTCTCAGGGGTCAATTTTACTTCAAAACTCACTGCGGCAATAACCGCAATAGTTACAAACCTTATTTTCTCAACCGTTAACTACACGGAAACAATAAACACTCTCACGGAAAACATCGCAAACGCTTCTGCACATGGACTTGACTATTCGCTCAACTTTGCATCGGCATATCCCGAAATCACTTCGGCAATGCTTATTCTTATCACATTTGTTCCGGCTGCAGGATGCATTCTTCAGGCTCTGCCCATTCACGGCTACTCACTTGATGAAAAACAACACGCAAAAATTCTTGAAGAGCTTGAAGAAATAAGAGCAAACAATGCAAAATAATTATACGAATATGCAAAAAGACCGCTTCAGCCGAAGCGGTCTTTTAAATTATGTTTTATTAGTTTTCAAGGTTTGCTTCAGCTTCTGCCTGAAGTTCAGGGTCATAAGAAAGAACAGGCTTATCATTGGTGTTTTTAACCTTACGGTTAACATAGTTCTTTGTAATTTTCATAACAAGCGGGAACAGAACAACAACACCGATAAGGTTGGGAATCATCATAAGACCGTTGAAGGTATCGGAAATATCCCATGCAAGAGTTGAAGTCATAACCGCACCGAAAACAACAGTAATAACATGTATTATTTTGAAGATAATTGTTGTTTTTGCGCCGAAAAGATATTCCCATGCTTTTGAACCGTAGTGTGACCAGCCGAGAACGGTTGTGAACGCAAAAAGGAACATTGCAACGGCAATGAATTTTTCGCCGATATTTCCCCAGGAGAATACGCTGTTGAATGCGCCTGCAACAAGAGTTGCATCGGTCAAACCTACTGCAATTTCGCCCGTTTTTGCATCAAACACACCTGAGGTGAGAACAACAAGCGCAGTCATTGTGCAGACAATCATTGTGTCGGCAAAAACTTCGAAAACACCCCACATACCCTGCTTTACGGGTTCTTTGACGTTGGAATTCGAATGAACCATAACAGATGAACCGAGACCCGCTTCATTTGAGAAAACGCCTCTCTTGAAACCCTGTGTAACAGCTGCACTGATTGCAGCACCGAGCGTACCTCCGACAAATGCTTCGGGCTTGAACGCATTGACAAAAATAGTTTTGAACGCAGGAATAATCTGATCATAGTTAACGCCGATTATAACAAGGCTGCCGACAATAAAAAGAACAATCATAAAGGGAACGATTTTTTCGGCAACATTTGCAATTCTCTTAAGACCGCCGAGTGTAATAAGGGCAACAAGAATCATAATAATAACGCCGAGAATAAGGTTATAGAGGGAAACGCCGCCGAGAACCTGAATTGATGAAATTGCTTCAACATCAAAAGCTGTTGCAACATTAGCAACGATCTTATTAACCTGACCCATACTGCCGATACCGAATGAAGCAAGCATTGTGAATATACAGAAAAGGAACGCAAGCACTTTGCCGATTGTTTTGCAGCCTTTCTTGCTTCCGAGACCGTCACGAAGGTAGTACATAGCACCGCCTGACCACTCACCGTTAATATTGCGGCGACGGAAATAAATACCGAGAACGTTTTCGGAATAGTTTGTCATCATACCAAAGAATGCGGCAACCCACATCCAGAAAACAGCGCCTGCACCGCCGATGCAGATTGCTGCTGCAACGCCCGCAATGTTACCTGTGCCGACTGTTGCGGCAAGAGCTGTGCAAAGAGCCTGGAAGGGTGAAATCGAACCCTTTTCCTTTGAATGACCGATAACGCTCTTGCTGAAAAGACTGCCGATGGTATTTTTCCACCATAAACCGATATGGCTTATCTGAAACACCTTGGTAACAACAGTCATAAGAACACCTGTGCCGATGAGCAGAATAAGACCGTATTTGCCCCACACAACGCCGTTAATAACGCCGTTTACTTCTGCCACTTTGTTTAAAAATGCTTCCATCTGATTTCCTCCGAACCAATAAAATTCAAACCGAAAAACAAAAAAGTCGGATTACAAGGCGTAATCCGACAAAAGCACAAATTCACCCCGACAATTCGGGGAATAAAAACTTTGTCCTTTTGCCTGAGAGATTAGCATTCCGCCTTGCCCCTTCGGCACTCAATTTAATGAGCTTCTCCAAAGTCATGTCCGTTTGCAGTCCCTTTCCCTTTCGGGAAGCCTGAGAGCGTTACTCCTTCGGCAGCATAGCTTCTTCTGCAAACTTCAACCATAAGTTATTCGATTTGCTGTATTATAGCATTCATATCAAAAAAACGCAACCGTATTTTTTATTTTTACAAAACTATTTTTATTTCACCCTCCAATTTTCATTGTTTTTTACTGTGTTTATGCTATAATTAAAACCAAACAATTGATGCAAGGAGAGTTTTTATGAATTTCAATCTGAACGAATTCAGCAAAAGAATTATATGCGAAGGCGAATGTACGGATACTCAAGCCGAAGTGATTTTGAACGGCAATTCATTTGATTTATACATATCTGCGGTAAATGACAAGCCGAAATTCGTTGAGCTTGAATGGAAGTTTGAAAGCGATAAAAACATCTTTGTTCTCGGCGATGTGTGGGAAAGAAGCTACGGCGATCTTGAGTTCAGAAAGCTTTCGGATAACGACAGAATTATGCCGTGGTATTTTATTGCAACAGATAAAACCAAATCTTTTTGTTTCGGTGTAAAGACACAGCCGAATGCTTTCATCAGTTTCCGCTACACAAATGATGGCATAACCGCTCTTGTTGACTGCAGAAACGGTGACTGCGGCGTTCAGCTCGGCGGCCGAAAAATTCATCTTGCAACCTTCATTTATAAAGAATACTGCTCTCCCGATGTTTACGAATGCCTTTGTGATTACTGCAAAACTCTCTGTGACAATCCGATTCTGCCCAAAGATAAAATTTACGGCGGCAACAACTGGTATTATGCCTATGGAAATAGCAGTTACGAAGAAATCGTTTCTGACGCAAAGGTTCAGGTTGAGCTTGCAAAGGGAATTGATAACAAACCGTTTGAGGTTATCGATGACTGCTGGCAGATTAATTCCTGCGAGGGTCCGTGGCTTCCAAATGAAAAGTTCGGCGATATGAAAAAGCTTGCCGAAGAAATAAAAGAAATCGGTGCAAGACCCGGAATATGGGTCAGGCTTCTTCATAACAGAGATTCTTCCGTCACAGACGAAATGAAGATTCTTCACAACGGCAAAAGAAAATATCTTGATCCCACCCACCCTGATGTTCAGGCGCTTATCCGATCGGATATTGAAAGAATAAAAGGCTGGGGATACGAGCTCATTAAACACGATTTCACAACCTTTGATCTTTTCGGAGGCTGGGGAAAAGAGCTTGACCCGAAAATAAGCGAATGCAATAATGAGCATTTTTATGACAGGACAAAAACAAACGCAGAAATAGTTCTTGACCTCTACCGTCTTATCAAAGATGCTTGCGGAGATATGCTGATAATCGGCTGCAACACAGTATCGCACCTTTGCGCAGGGCTTGTTCAGATTAACAGAATCGGCAACGATACAAGCGGCAGAGAATGGGATGCAACGAAGAAAAACGGTGTGAACACGCTTGCTTTCCGCCTTGCACAGAATGAGGCGTTTTATATGTGCGACGCCGATTGCGTCGGCATTCTTAAAGATAATATCCCGTGGGAGAAAAACAAACAGTGGCTTCATCTGCTTTCATACAGCAATTCTCCTCTTTTTGTTTCCTGCAACAACAGCTTGACCGCAGAGCAGAAATCCGACCTTTCAGAGGCTTACAAAGCATTCCATATTACCCACACAATAAAACCGATTGATATTTATGAAAACAAAACACCGTCTGAATGGATCATCGACGGAAAAAAGAGCGTATATAATTGGTGATAAAATACAGGTGCAGCAATAGCCTCAAACTATATTGATTGACATATTGACTATATTATTATATAATAGTTGTATAAGGGAGGTGACTAATTTGAAAAAAGCCATTTCTGTTGTGTTGATTTCACTGTTGCTGGCGTTTTCATTTTTTGCTTATGCATATGCTGAAAATGTTACTGACAGCAGAACAGGCATAACAAACGTTCAATTCTCAAACGGTTACATCGGATTCTGCATCGACAATAAACTTCACGGTGCCTCCGACGGAGACATATTTTCAGAAGCAGAAGACACATCGGTTGCCACCAACAACAGCGATAACAGCAACATTTCTCAAAAGCTGAAAATCCTGTTCACCCAGTGCTTTGATGAAATCTTTACTCTTGAAAACGGCACCTATTCCATCGAACAAAACATGGCAGACGGATCTCTTCAAACTGCAATTTATCACTTTTCAGACAATTATTGGCCTTCCGGCACAGCAAAAACATTTGTTAACACAGTTAACGCTTACTCAGGTCCTGAGATTCCCGATAACGGTTACAGCATTACAGCTCAAAACGGTGATACCATAACATTCTATTTTACCGTTATGGAACCGCAAAAAGAAGACCAGCAGTCATTCTTTGCATATAAACTTGAGGTTTCTCAGGGTTCATCCCACGAGCACGATTACAGCGACGATTGGGAATCCGACGATAACGAGCATTGGCACGAATGCGGCTGCGGTGACAAAACCGATATCGGCAAGCACACCGACAATACCGTAATCAAAAATCAGAAAGATGCCACAGAATTTGAGGATGGTTACACGGGAGATACACAATGTAAAGAATGTGTCGCTCTCATTGAAAAGGGTGAAACAATCCCTGCCACTCATAAGCACGATTACAGCGGTGACTGGGAATCCGATGATAACGAGCATTGGCACGAATGCGGCTGCGGTGACAAAACCGATATCGGCAAGCACACCGACAATACCGTAATCAAAAAT
>JAZNRG010000123.1:0-34512 GCA_045590575.1 Acutalibacteraceae bacterium
ACCTGTGCAATCCGTGAACACGCAGAAGACAGGGTTTTCGGAAATGTCGGTGCGTTGAAACCTGCAAAAAACGCAAACCGTGATATGAAAATAATTCTTTGCGGATGCATGATGCAGCAACAGTGGGTTGTTGATAAAATCAAAAAAAGCTATCCGTTTGTTGATATAGTTTTTGGTACCCACGTTATCCACAGACTTCCCGAATTTTTATATATGAGTCTTCGGGGCGGCAAAAAAATCCGTGAATATCCCGAATGCGACGGAGTTATCGCAGAGGAGCTTCCCGTTCACCGTGACAGTGAATTCAAAGCGTGGATTCCCGTTATGTACGGCTGCAATAACTTCTGTACTTACTGCATCGTTCCCTATGTAAGAGGCAGAGAAAGAAGCCGTGACCCCAAGGAGATTATTGCCGAGGCAAAACAGCTTGTTGCCGAGGGCTATAAGGAAATAACTCTTCTCGGTCAGAATGTTAATTCCTACGGTAAGTATCCCGACTACGGAATGAACTTCGCATCTCTTCTTCGGGAGCTTAACGCTATTGAGGGCGATTTCATAATCCGCTTTATGACCTCTCATCCCAAGGACTGTACTTGTGAGCTTCTTGATGCTATGGCGGAGTGCAAAAAGGTTGCAAGGCATCTTCACCTGCCGTTCCAGAGCGGCAATAACAGAGTGCTTGATGCGATGAACAGAAGATACACCAGAGAAAAATATCTCAGTCTTCTTGAATATGCATATAAAGTTATGCCCGACCTCTCCGTAACGAGTGACGTTATCGTCGGCTTCCCCGGCGAAACATACGAGGAATTCCGTGACACGGTAACACTCGTTGAAGAAGCAAACTTCACTTCGATGTTCACCTTCATTTTCTCATTAAGAAACGGCACAAAGGCGGCATCAATGCCCGACCCCGTTTCAAGAGAAGAAAAGGGCAGGTGGTTCAAAGAACTTCTTGATGCCCAGGAAAAGATTGCGGCAGAAAGAACAGCATCAATGGTTGGCAAAACCTACCGTGTTCTTTGTGAGAGCATCAGCAAGGGCGGTCTTATAGAAGGCAGAACCGAGGGTAATATAATTATTGAATTCCCTGCCGACAAATCGGTTATCGGCTCATTCCGCGAGGTTAAAGTAACGGAATCCTTAACCTGGATTCTTCGCGGTGAACTTGTTAATACGGACGAGTAATCGTATTATAAATATATTTCAGTTAGGAGAAACAAAAATGGACGTAATTGCAAAAGCAAGAGAGCTTGGCGCACTCCTTCAGCAGGATGAGCGTTACATCAAGTTCATGGAAGCACAGAAGGCTAACGAGGAAGATACAGCTCTCAACGAGCTTATCGCAAGAATTCAGCTTGTTCAGATGTCATTCCAGCACGAAGCAACAAAGGAAGACAAGAATGAGCAGAAGCTCGAAGCATATGATAAGGAGTTCGGCGAAATCTACACTCAGATTATGGCTAATCCCAATATGCAGGCTTATGAAGCTGCAAGAGCAGAAATCGATGCTCTTATGCAGTATATCAACAGCATTTTTGCTCTTTGCCTTCAGGGCGAAGATCCTGCAACATGCGAGCCTCCCAAGCAGGATCATAACTGCGGCGGCGAATGCTCCTCATGCAGCGGTTGCCACTAATGCAATAAAATCGGGGCTGCGTTTTGCAGCCCCACGGAAGTTTTTGAAAGGTATGGTAAATTCATGGCAGAGCTTACCCCTATGATGAAGCAATATTTTCAGATAAAGGAAAATTATCCCGACACAATTCTTATGTTCCGCCTCGGCGACTTCTATGAAATGTTCTTCGAGGATGCAAAGACTGTTTCTGCGGAGCTTGAGCTTGTGCTCACGGGCAGAGACTGCGGTCAGGAAGAAAGAGCGCCCATGTGCGGCGTTCCGTTCCACAGCGCAGATTCCTACATAGCCCGTCTTGTTGCAAAGGGATATAAGGTTGCTATCTGCGAACAGCTTGAAGATCCCGCTCTCGCAAAGGGAATAGTGAAAAGAGATGTAACAAGAGTTCTCACTCCGGGCACCGTTATCGAAAGCACGATGCTCGACGAGGGCAGAAACAATTTTCTTGCCTGCATCTTTGCTTCAAAAAATTCAATAGGTCTTTGCTTTGCCGATATTTCCACGGGCGGCGTTCACTTAACGCAGTTCGAAAGAAAAAATTCGGAGCGTAAGGTTATCAACGAGCTCGGCAGATTTTCTCCGAGCGAAATAATAATCAACTCCGATGTACTCAAGCTTGGTCAGGTAACGGACTTTATCAAAAGCAAGCTCCGTTCCTCCTGCGATTTGCTTGACGACGAATGCTTTGACCTTTCAAAAGCTTCCGCAACCATTCTGAAGCATTTCAATGTTTCTTCGCTCTCCGCTCTTTCTCTTGAAGGTGCAGACGGAGCGGTAAGTGCCCTCGGTGCATCGATGGATTATCTCAGAAGTGTTCAGAAAACAGAGCTTGAAAATATCAAAGACATTGATTTCTACGGTTTCGGCAGTTTTATGCGTCTTGATGTTTCAACTCTGCGCAACCTCGAGATAACCGAAACAATGCGTAACCGTGAAAAGAGAGGTTCGCTTCTTTGGGCACTCGATAAAACCAAGACTTCAATGGGCAAAAGAATGATAAGAAGCTGGCTCGAACAGCCTCTTCTCAATATCGCAAAAATCACAAAACGCCACAATGCCGTTTCCGAGCTTGTTGAGAATCCTTCTCTCAGAAGTGACATTATCGAATCGCTCACGGGCTGTCAGGATATGGAAAGGCTCATAACCCGCATTGCATACTCAACCGCAAATGCAAGGGAGCTCAGAGCTCTTTCCTCAACTCTCGAAAGATTGCCTTCAATAAAGGGATATCTTTCGGGGTGCAAGAGCAGTCTGCTCGGCGAAATCTGCGGCGATATTCTTCCTCTTGAAGACCTCGCCGAAACAATCAACAATGCCATTGTCGAAGAACCTCCGTTTTCCGTTCGTGAAGGCGGAATGATTAAAGACGGCTTCAATTCCGAGCTTGATGACCTTCGCGATATAGTGAATAACGGTAAGGGTTATATTGCCGATATCCAGATTCGTGAGCAGGAAAGAACAGGTATCAAGAAGCTCAAAATCGGCTATAACCGTGTGTTCGGCTACTATATCGAAGTTTCAAATTCCTATAAAGAACTTGTTCCCGAGGATTATATCCGTAAGCAGACTCTTACCAACTGCGAGAGATTCATAACCCAGGAACTCAAAGAGCTTGAATCAAAGGTTCTCGGCGCTCAGGAAAGAATAGTCCGCCTTGAATACGAAATCTTTGATTCAGTCCGCAAGAAAGCTGCAGAGCATCTTTATGAAATTCAGAAGACCGCTTCGGCGGTTGCGGCGGTCGATGTCCTTTGCTCCTATGCAAGAGTTGCTTCGGAAAACAACTATTGCTGTCCCTCAATGAATGCGGGCGACAGAGTTTCTATCACCGACGGCAGACATCCCGTTGTTGAAAAAATGATAGACTTCCCGTTTGTTCCCAACGACACCGTTCTTGATTGCAGTGATAACCGCTGTGCAATTATAACGGGTCCGAATATGGCGGGTAAATCAACATATATGCGTCAGGTGGCATTGATTTGCCTAATGGCGCAGGCAGGTAGCTTTGTGCCTGCATTATCCGCAGAGCTTTGCGTTGTTGACGGCGTGTTCACCCGTATCGGTGCATCAGATGACCTTGCATCGGGTTCATCAACATTTATGGTCGAGATGAACGAGGTTGCCGATATTCTTAAGAACGCAACATCACAGAGTCTTATAATCTTTGACGAAATCGGTAGAGGTACTTCAACCTTCGACGGTATGAGTATCGCAAGAGCCGTGCTCGAATATTCGGCAGACAAACGTAAGCTCGGTGCAAAAACTCTTTTTGCAACTCATTATCACGAACTCACCGAGCTTGAAAACTGCGTTCAGGGTGTCAAGAATTATAACATCGCCGTCAAAAAGAGAGGCGACGATATCACTTTCCTTCGACGCATTGTTTCAGGCTGTGCAGACGGCAGCTACGGTATCGAAGTTGCAAAGCTTGCGGGTGTACCGAACAGCGTTGTTGAAAGAGCAAAGGTTGTTCTCAAAGAGCTTGAGGGCGAAGGGCTTAAAGCTCCCGTTCACCGCAGCGAAACGGCAGAACCCGAAATGCAGATTTCTTTCGGCAGCTCAAATGCCGATGATATCGTTGAAAAACTTAAAAATATAGATGTAAACACACTCACACCCATTGAGGCGATGAGCACATTATATGAATTAACCAAACAGGCAAAGAATTAAGAAAGGAGTGTCCTTATGCCGAGAATCAATGTTCTTCCGAAGCATCTTGCGGAGCTTATCGCCGCAGGAGAGGTTGTTGAACGCCCCGCATCGGTTGTTAAGGAGCTTCTTGAAAATTCCATTGATGCGGGTGCCGATTCAATAACCGTTGAAATCAAAAACGGCGGCATCTCATATATCAGAATAACAGATAACGGCTGCGGCATTTCGAGAGATGATATCCGTAATGCTTTTGTCAGCCACGCAACAAGCAAAATTGCAACTCCCGATGATTTGAACAGCATTCTTACCCTCGGATTCAGAGGCGAGGCTCTTGCGAGCGTGAGTGCAGTTGCGAGGGTTGAGGTTATGACCCGTTCCGAAGAGGATGAATGCGGAACAAGATATGTTATTGAAGCGGGCGACGAAGTTCTTCTTGACGATGCGGGATGCCCTAAAGGTACAACGATTATCGTAAGAGATTTGTTTTATAAAACCCCTGCAAGAATGAAGTTCCTCAAAAAGGATGTGACCGAAGCCAATGCCGTTGCAGGCGTGGTTGACAGAATCGCGCTTTCGCATCCCGGGGTGTCAATCCGATTTATCCGAGAGGGTAAGCAGGTGCTTATAACAAGCGGCAACGGAGACCTTTTAACCTGCATCAGAGAGATTTTCGGTAAGGATTTTTCGTCAGACCTTATTCCTGCCGAGTATAACGGCAACGGAGTCAGGGTCAGCGGTTTTGTGTCAAAGCCTTCCGCCGCAAGACCTAACCGCAATATGCAGTTTTTCTTTTTGAATAACAGACTTATCAAAACAGGTACGGGCAGTGCCGCAATAAGTGAGGGTTATAAGAACTCCATTATGGTCGGCAAATTCCCTTCGTGCGTGCTTAACATAGAAATCAATCCTTCGTTGGTTGATGTAAACGTTCATCCCGCAAAAACAGAGGTCAGATTCTCCGACGAAAGGCTTATATTCAATGCGGTTTTCTATGCGTGCAAGAATGCTCTTGCCGCAGGCGATACCCCGAAGCAGGTCAAAGAAATCGTCAAGGATTTTTACAAAGAACCAGTAAAACCTGCGGAACAGCTGAAAATAACTCCTCGGACTGCCCCCAAAAAGGATTTCTGGCAGAACATTCCCATTAAAAAGGAAGAATCCACCGTTAAGATTGAACACGTTGCAACGGTTAAAGCTGAAACACAACCCGAGCCTCCCGAACCCGTGCTTGTGAAGCCGGAACCCGTCAGTATTGCCGTTGCCTGCGCACCGAAAGAAGAAATTGTCAAGGAAGAAAAGATTGAAGATATTCTTCTCAATTCACCTTCAAAGCGTGAGCTGGTGGCTGAAGTAAAGGTTACCGTAACAGTTGCGGAACCTATAACCGAACCCAAAGATGAACCCGTAAAAGAAGAATTCAATGAAGAAGAGTTTCACCTTATCGGTGAAGCCTTCAGAACATATATAATGTGCGAATACCGCGGCAAAATGGTTATCATCGATAAGCACGCGGCGCACGAAAGAATCATCTACGAAAAGCTGAAAAAGGATAACGGCGAGCGCACTCCTCAGCTTTTGCTGCTGCCCGTAACCGTAACGCTCTCAAAAGAAGAGTATTCCGCAATGCTTGAAAATATCGATATTGTTAATGAATCCGGTTTTGATGTTGAGGATTTCGGCAACGGCTGTGTTATTGTCCGTGAATGTCCGATGGAGCTTTCAGCGGATGATATTGCGGATGTTATCGGCGAGATAGCAGGCAGATTCGTAGAGAAAAAGCAGGATGTCGCATTCGAAAAAATGGATTGGATTTTCCATTCCGTAGCCTGCAGAAGTGCCATCAAGGCGGGCAATTTCACCTCACGCCTTGAGATGGAACGCTTTGCAAAGCAGCTTCTTTCAATGCCCGATATCCGTTACTGTCCGCACGGCAGACCCGTGCTTATTGAAATGACTAAAAGAGAGCTGGAGAAGAATTTTGGCAGAGTCTAAAACACCTCTTATCGCAATTGTGGGTCCTACCGCATCGGGCAAGACCTCGCTTGCGGTTGAAATATGCAAAAGACTTGGCGGCGAAGCGGTTTCCTGCGATTCGATGCAGATTTATGAAGGAATGGATATTGCAACCGCAAAGCCTACCGATGATGAAATGCAGGGCATACCCCATCATCTTATCGGTTTCATCAACCCTGATGAGCAGTTCAGCGTTGCGAAATACTGCGATATGGCAAGGGAATGCATAAACGATATTACAAACAGAAACAAAAAAGCCGTTCTTGTCGGAGGCACGGGACTATATTACAGTTCACTTACCGATAATATCTCGTTTTTTGAAGAAGAAACCGACTTTGATTATCGCGAAGAGCTTAAGCGCAGAGCGGAATCCGAAGGTGCAGAGGTCTTGCTTGAAGAGCTTCGAAGGGTTGACCCCGAAGCGGCTTCGCAGCTTCATATCAATAATCTCGGCAGAATTATGCGTGCTCTTGAAATTTATCATGCAACTGGTAAAACAAAAACCGAGCAGAATAACCAATCAAGACTCAATCCTTCTCCGTTTTCAACAACAGCGATTTGCCTTGATGCAAGGGACAGGCAGTTTCTTTATGACCGAATAAACCGCCGTGTGGATATTATGCTCGAAAACGGTTTGCTCGAAGAAGCAAGATGCTTTTTTGAATCGCCTTTGGGCAACACCGCAAGGCAGGCAATCGGCTATAAAGAGCTTGACCCGTATTTCAAAGGCGAAAAAGCTCTTGATGAATGCATAGAGAATCTTAAAATGCAGACAAGGCGTTACGCCAAGCGCCAGCTTACCTGGTTCAGGCGTGACGAAAGAATAAATTTTCTTTATATTGATGATTACGCAAGCGCAGATGAACTTGCAGATGCCGCTTGCAGACTGATAGAAAGGGGGGCGATCGGTGAACGGTAAAGACAGATTGCTGAAGGTGCTGTCGGCACTCGCGGCAGTTATAATCGTTATTTATTTTGCTGCGGAAATGTATAATATTTCCGCAAAAACCTATGCTACTCACACCGCTTACGAACAGACCGTGCTCGAAACAATGGATGCTGATATGTTCATAATCCGTGACGAAACGGTTCTGACTTCCACCGCATCCGGCGTGACCGTGCCTCTGGCGGAAAACGGCGAAAGGGTAAGCAAAGGCAGTGCCATAGCTGCCGTGTTTTCAAGCGAGCAGGCAGCAGAGAATTATGTTAAACTGCAATCGCTCAACAAACAGCTTAAGGCTTATCAGAAAATCGACGGTCAGCTCAGCGTTGCAAATATTGACCTCGACAGGCTTACCGAAGAAATCGATTCGGAGTTCCGCTCCATACTTGATGCGGCATATTCCAATGATTTTTCAGGTATCGGAGAGGACAAGCTTTCTTTCAGTGAAAAGCTTTCGAGAAGGCAGATCTCGCTTGGTCAGACTGTTGACTGTTCTGCAAAAATCGCTCAGCTCCAGAGCGAGATTGCGGCTCTCAATTCAGGAAGCACTCCCGCTCAGATTATTTCCGCAGAATCTTCGGGATATTTCGTCAGCAAAGAAGACGGCTTCGAAAATATCCTTTCGGTCAGCGATATTGATAATCTTACCCCCGAAATGCTTGAAGAAGCAATGAAAAGCGATAAGAAGGATGCTTCCTCAGGTGCAATCGGAAAACTGATAGACGGCTATAACTGGTATATCGCAGCGGTTGTCGATTCTTCTCAGGCGGTTGCTTTTGCAAAGAACAATACAGTCAGACTCATATTCGGCGATACCGAAGAGGATGCCGTAACAACTTATCTTCACTCGGTCAAAGCCTTTGGTGATGACAAATCCCTCGTAGTGTTCAGATGCAACATAATGAACAAAGAGGTTGCGGCGCTCAGAAAGGTTGAAGGTAAGATAGTTATCAGTGAGTTTACAGGTCTTAAGGTAAACAGAGATGCCATTCGTCTTGACGAAAACGGCAAAGAAGGTGTTTATGTTCGCAGAGGAAATATAGTGAATTTCCGAAGCCTGAATATAATTTATTCCGAGGATGCGTTTGTAATCGCTTCAGCTCCTTTGCCTGACAGTGCAATAGAGCTCGATCACACTCATCTGAAGCTTTATGACGAGATTATTGTCTCGGGAAAGGAATTGAAAGATGGAATGGTTATCGAATGAAGAAAGATTCTCGGCAATTGAGGATAATCTGAAATTTATCCGCGAAGAGCTTGCCGAAGCCGCATTGAAATCAGGCAGAAAGCCCGAAGAAGTTTCGCTTATGGCTGTTACCAAAACGATTGAAAGCAAGTTTATTAATCACGCCATTGCAAACGGAATTTCGATGATCGGCGAAAACAAGGTTCAGGAGTTCCTTCTCAAAGAACCCGAGCTGAATCTTGAAAACTGCAAAGCGCATCTTATCGGTCATCTTCAGTCCAATAAGGTCAAAAAGATTGTCGGCAGGGTAGACACAATTCAGTCCGTGGACACCGTTTCCATAGCAAAGGAAATCGGAAAAAGGTCTGTTGAAGCTGATGTTCTGACCAAGGTTCTGCTTGAAGTCAACGTCGGGAACGAAGAAAGTAAATTCGGTTTTGCTCCCGAAGAAGTTTTTGAGCGTGCCTGCGAAATTTCCGAAATAAAGGGAATTTCTGTTGACGGATTGATGTGTGTGGCCCCTATTTGTGAAAAAGATGCCGAATTACGCAGTATTTTTTCAAATATGCACCGTCTGTTTATTGACATTCGGTCAAAAAAATTAGATAATGTAAATATGAATGTTCTCTCGATGGGTATGTCGGGTGACTATAAACAAGCTGTACTTGAAGGCGCAAATCTTGTCAGAATCGGTTCTGCAATTTTCGGCGCAAGAATATACAGATGATTTTTGGAGGAATTATTTATGAATTTTAAAGAAAAGCTCAAGCAGTTTATCAATGTAACAGACGACGATTATATCGACAGCAACGATTCCGAGTACACAGACGATTTTGATTTTGAACCTGCAAAGGCATCAGCTCCCGAACCCCGTCAGCAGTCATCGTTTCTTTCAAGAGGCGATAAGTCATCAAACGCAAAAGATAATGTTGTTAATATCAATTCAAAGCCCGCTTCAAATCAGCCCAAGCCCCACGTTGTATTCCAGAAGATTGACAGATTCGAAGAAGTAGGCGAAGTTGCAGATATCCTTAACGATAAGAGAATCGTTATCCTTAACCTTGAAACCTGCCCCAACGATGTTTCGCAGAGAATTATTGACTTCCTTTACGGTGTTGCATATGCAAACCACGGTGATTTCAAGAAGGTTGCAGGCAGAGCATACATAATCACACCTTATAACGTTCCTGTTTCAGGCGAGCTTCTCGATGAACTCGGCGCAGGAATGGCAGAATATTAATAATTGAGGGAGGAGACGTTAATTATGCTCAGAACAGAACAGATTTTGAACGCAAAGTTTACCCCCATCAGCAAGGGCACATACAGTGCGGAAGAAGTTGATTCTTTCCTCAAGGTTGTTGCCGAATCATACGAAGAATCTCTCAATCAGAACAAGGAGCTTATCAAGAAAATCAGCATTCTTGCCGATAAAATCGAAAGTTATCGTAATGATGAAGAGGCAATCAAGCTCGCTCTTCTTGATGCTCACCGTATGGCAGAATCCATCAATAAGGAAGCAAACGAAAAGGCTGACACAAAGTTAAAGGATGCCGAAAGCAGATCAAAGCTTATCCTTGACGGCGCAAACAGACAGTCTGCACAGATGATTGACGAGTCAAGAGAAAAGGCAAAAGAGATTGTCGATAACGCAAGAACGGCTGTTGCATCTCTTACCGAGAGAGCACAGATTGAAACAGAAAACGCAATCACAGCCGCTCAGAATAAGGCTGCCGAAATCGTTGCCGCAGCTCAGGCAGAGGGCGAAAAGATTATCGGCAACAGCAAGGAATCCTATGAATATTATTCATCAGAGCTTGCAAGAGTAAAGGCTGAAACCGCAGACTTCAAAGAGGCAATCCAGAATCTTTGTAAGGGTCAGCTCAGTCTTCTTGACGGCATTCTTCCCGAAGAAATTGTTGCCGCTGTAGCAGCGGTTGCAGAGGAACTTCCCAAAAGTGAAGAAGAACCCGCAGTTGAAGAAGTAACCGAAGAAGCTGTTGAAGAGCCCGCTCAGGAAGAACCTGCCAAGACTCCCGAAGTAAGCATCATTCCCGATGCAGAGGATATAATTGCTGAAATCGAAACAGAAGTTGAAGAAGCAACTGCAGAAGAAATTCCTGAAGAAGACGATTATTCTGAAGAATCCGTAATAATCGAAGAAATTCAGGAAACAGAAGATGATGAAGAAGAAATCGTCGAATATGAAGAAGATGATGACGACGATATTTTCGGCTTTATTGACGAAATAGATTTTGACGATGCATCAATTCCTTCAAGCCTTGATGACCTTATTCCCGAAATTCCCTCAGCAGAAGCCGAAATCATTGTAGAAGAAGAAAATGTTGAGGAAGAAGAGGAAGAGGAGTTTGCAGGCTTCAAGGTTAACCTTGATTCAATCGAAGGAATGGGTGCTCTCGACAACCTTGACGACGATGACGATATTACTTCGCTCTTCGATTCGATGTTTGATGAATAATTTTTGAGAGGTTTTTATGTTTCAGGCAATATCTCTGGCAGTTATCGCAGTTCTTGTGGGTATAGATCAGCTCACAAAATATGCAGCTGTTTCAACGGTAAAGGTAAATGGACCTGTAGAGTTCCTTTTCGGTTTGTTCCGGTTCAGATATGTTGAAAACACCGGAGCTGCATTCAGCTCTTTTTCCGATAACACTCTGCTTCTGACTGTTGCAACCGTAATAATTCTCAGCGGCTGCCTTGTATTGCTTCTGAGCAGGAAACTAAAACCGACGTTTGTTAATATATGCCTTTTGCTTGTTGTTGCAGGCGGGATCGGTAACGTTATTGACCGCATAATGTATGGCTATGTTGTTGATTTTATTGAACCGCTCTTTATTGATTTTGCCGTGTTTAATTTTGCCGATTGCTGCATAACCGTGGGAGCATTTCTTCTTATCGGTTATGAGATTTACGAAATAATCAACGAGCGAAAGAAAAAGGCTGAAAAAAATGATTGAAACCGTTAATACTATTGAATATAACGAGCCGATTTCCGTTGCCGTCGATAAGGATTGCGACGGAGAACGGCTTGACAAGATTTTGTCAAAGGTTCTTTGTGAATATTCCCGCTCCTTTGTTCAGAATCTTTTTTCGGAAGGTCTGGTTTTCTGCAATTCAAAGCAGGTGACCAAGAGTTTTAAACCCAAAGCAGGCGATACCGTCAGCTTTACCGTTCCCGAGCCGAAAGAGCTTTCTCTTGAAGCGCAGAATATTCCTCTTGAAATAATGTATGAAGATAATGATCTTCTTGTTGTAAATAAGCCCAGAGGAATGGTTGTTCATCCGGCTCCCGGTAACTATGATTCAACGCTTGTCAATGCACTTTTATGGCATTGCAAGGGTAATCTTTCGGGTATAAACGGTGTTGTGCGTCCGGGTATCGTTCACCGTATCGATAAAGATACAAGCGGACTTCTGCTTGTTGCAAAGAATGATGCCGCCCATATCTCGCTTTCTTCTCAGATAAGCGTTCATTCACTGGACAGAGAATACAGAGCGGTTATTCACGGCCATCTCAAGGAAAAAGAGGGTGTTGTTGATGCACCCATCGGCAGAAGTCAGGCAGACCGTAAAAAGATGTGCGTTACTCCCAATAATTCAAAAAATGCAGTTACTCACTATACCGTGCTTGAAGAATATAAGGATTTTTCTTTCTTGAAGCTACGCCTTGAAACGGGCAGAACCCATCAGATAAGAGTTCATATGGCTCATCTCGGGCATCCCGTTGCGGGCGACTCGGTTTACGGACCAAAAAACGGAGCATCTTATCTCAACGGTCAGTGCCTTCATGCAGGCTTGCTCGGATTCATTCATCCGTCAACGGGTGAGCATATCCGTGTTGAAGCTCCGCTTCCCGAATATTTCAAAGATTTTCTTGGGAGAATAAAAAGATAATGGAAAATAAAAAGAGTCTTTCGGAATGGCTTGTTGCCTCCGATATAGACGGAACTCTCAACAATAAACTTCGCAAGCTTCCTAAAAGAAACGAGGATGCAATCAACAGATTTGTGGCACTCGGCGGCAGATTTACCCTTGCCTCGGGCAGAAACCCTCAGTCAATGGAGAAGCATTTCAGACGTCTTCCGATTGCGGGTACTCCTGCGGTTGTAATCAACGGTGCGGGACTTTATGATTTCAATAAGAATGAGATGATATGGTTCAGTGCAATGAGTGACGAGGGAATGAGGCTTGCAATTGAAGCGGCAAAAAAATTCCCGCTGGTTGATGTTATCGTTGTTGCAAAGGACTTGATTTATATTACGGGTGCCGGTTGGTTCGGCAAGATGTTTGTATCAGCTGACAACCTTGATCATAAACATATAAGAAACATAGAGGATGTGCCTAAGGAAAATTGGGGAAAGGTTATCTACTCAGGTGACCCTATAAGCATAGCAAGAATCAAAAAGCATTTTGAATCAATGACAGATCCCGATTTAACCCTTATGTCGTCATCGGTTGCAAGTTTTGAAATACTTGCAAGAAATACGCACAAGGGAACTGCAGTTCTCAAGCTTGCCGAGATTCTCGGTATAGAGAAAGAGAAAACGGCAGCCATCGGTGATTATTTCAACGATTTTGATATGCTGAAATCCGTCGGAGTTCCCGCTTGCTGCGGTCAGGCTCCGCAGGAACTTAAGGATACGGCAGAATTTGTTGCCTGCCATTGCAATAAAGGTGCCGTTGCTGATTTCCTTGAATATATCGAATCAAAAGAAAACAATAAATAAGTAAGTTAAAGGAGGCTGCTCAAATGGATGCAGTTGTCAGAAAACAGTTGAAAATCAAGGCTTGCAAAGCAAGAATGGGCATTATCGAAGGAGTTTTCAATGCCAAATCCGGTCATCCCGGCGGTTCGCTTTCCTGCGTTGATGTTGTAACTTATCTTTATTTTAATCATATGAATATTGACCCTCAGAACCCCAAAGCAGAGGACAGAGACAGATTTGTTCTCTCAAAGGGTCACGCAGCTCCCGCTCTCTATTCTGTTCTTGCTCTCAGAGGCTTCTTCCCCACAGAGCAGCTCAAGACTCTCAGAAAGAGCGACTCAATGCTTCAGGGTCATCCCAGCATTCAGTATACTCCCGGCGTTGATATGTGCACAGGCTCGCTCGGTCAGGGTATCTCAGCCGCTTGCGGTATGGCTCTCGGCGCAAAGCTTGCAGGCAAGACCAACAGAGTATTCACCGTTCTCGGTGACGGCGAAATTCAGGAAGGTCAGGTTTGGGAAGCAGCAATGTTTGCATCTGCTAAGGGTCTTGACAATCTTGTTGCTGTTGTTGATAACAACGGTCTCCAGATTGACGGCACCGTTGCAGAAGTCAATTCACCATATCCCATTGCAGAGAAGTTCAAGGCATTCGGTTGGAATGTTATTGAGATTTCGGCTCACAGCTTTGATGAAATCGATGCAGCTTTCAATGCTGCGGCAGAATTCAAAGGCAAGCCCTCAGCCATTATTGCAACAAGCGTTAAGGGTAAAGGCGTTTCATTCATGGAAGATCAGTGCTCATGGCACGGTACAGCTCCCAACGCAGAGCAGTATGAGCAGGCTATGAACGAACTCACTCAGGCTCTTAATGAGCTTGAAGCATAATGAAAGGAACGGTGGATAAAATGGCTGATATAATTAAAACCGCAACCCGCGATGCCTACGGTAAAGCACTTGTAGAGCTCGGCGGAATTAACGATAAAGTAATTGTTCTTGATGCTGACCTTGCTGCGGCAACCAAGACAGGTATGTTCAAAAAAGCATATCCCGAAAGATTCTTTGACTGCGGTATTGCAGAAGGTAACATGATGGGTGTTGCAGCAGGTCTTGCAACAACGGGTCACATTGTTTTTGCAAGCACATTCGCAATGTTTGCTGCAGGAAGAGCATTTGAGCAGGTAAGAAATTCAATCGCTTATCCCAAGCTCAATGTTAAAATCGGCGCGACTCACGCAGGTATCTCCGTAGGTGAAGACGGTGCAAGCCATCAGTGCTGTGAGGATATCGCTCTTATGAGATCTATTCCCGGTATGACAATCATCAATCCTGCCGATGATATCGAAGCAAGAGCTGCAGTTCTTGCTGCAGCAGAATATGAAGGCCCCGTTTATATGAGATTCGGTCGCCTTGCCGTTCCCAGAATCTTCAGTGAAGATTATAAGTTCGAATGGGGCAAGGCTGTTGTTCTCAGTGAAGGTGCAGATATCACAATCTGCGCAACAGGTCTTATGGTTAATGAAGCTATCGAAGCTCAGAAGATTCTTGCTGACGAAGGCATCAGCGCAGAAATCATCAACGTTCATACCATCAAGCCTCTCGACAGCGAAACAATTCTCAAGTCAGCTGCAAAAACAGGTGCAATCGTTACCGCAGAAGAACACAGTATCTACGGCGGTCTCGGCAGTGCAGTTGCAGAAGCTGTTTGCGAGAGCGATGTAAGAGTTCCTGTTATCAAGCTCGGTGTTAACGACACATTCGGCAAATCAGGCCCCGCAGTTGAACTTCTTCATATTTTCGGCCTTGATGCACAGAATATAGTTGAAAAGGCAAAGAAAGCAATTTCGATAAAGTAATCAATAATATCAGGCGGTTGCTCCAATCGGGAACAACCGCCTGCTTGGAATAAGGAGAATTGAATTGGATAACACGAGTGTAAAAAAGGTATCCCCGAAAATCAAAACCGTGCTTGTTATTATTGCGGCGGCGGTTGCTTTGGTGTGCCTTTTTGCGGTGGGTATTCAGATTTTCGGTTCAACAAAGGCAGAAAACAGCAGTATAATAGTCTACAGAAAAGATTCCGCAAATATAATCAGAATCAACAACAAAGAGACGGTTGTTGATGATTTGTCTGCGTTCGACTTCAAGTGCGACAAAGAGAACAAAAGAGTTTATTATATGGTTGAATCGTTATATGCCGACGATTTATATGATTTATATTATGTTCAGCAAAAAAGAAGCGAAATAACAAAGCCCAGAATAATCGATTTCGGTCTGCGAAAAGACTATAAGATCGTTTCGGGCAAGGCATATTATTCAAAGGTGAACACAGTTACGAGAGCCGATGACGGCTGCGTTTGCGATATAAATAACGGTAAAATTGAAATTTACACTGAGAATATCGAGTGGTATTTCCCCCTCGAAAACAGTGATACGGTTTATTTTACCAGAATGCATGGCGAAAACAGAGTGCTCTATAAGTATTCCGCATCCTCTCCGATTGAGGTTTGCAGAAATGTTAATTCTGTCAAGGTCTACAACAACAGCGAAACCCCGCATATCCTTTATGAAAGAGAATCAACGATTTATCCCGGAATGAGCGAACTTTATATAGCTTATGCTCAGGGTGCTCCCGAGCTTATCAGTGATAACACATACCGTGTAAATTATGATTCCTATGTGCCCGGCGGCAATCTTTATTATTACACTTCATCGGAGGAAAACATTTCCTGGAGCTATGTTATTGCCGATGCTTATGCAGAGGATGATAAAACGGCAGTCCGCCCCAAGAGAAGCGATTATTATTCCTTCTTTGGCGTTTCATCGCAGTATAACGAGGCTCTTCGTGAGTATCAGAACAAACTTGTCCGCGACGAAATAAGAGCGGCATTGACCGATTCAATGGAAAAGAGTGAGATATCCGCTCCTTTGTTCACTGCGTTTGTTTATAACGAAAACGGCAGTTTTAAACTTGCCGATAAGGTTGACCCCTCAAAGGTTTATTCGGTTGTTGTTCACGGTGACCCGAAAATAATCTATGATGCAAGCGATGTTGTTCAGAGCTCAACCGATATGGGTGCGCTTGTTGATATTGCTCAGAGAAGCTCAATAAACGAAGTTATCAGCTACGCTCAGGATGTTATTGATAAGAGCGTTATTTCTCTCGGAATAACCGTTTCCGCTTTAAGCAAGGATGGTCTTGTCAGTCATAAGCTCAGCGGATACGATAAAAATAAAACGGTTTTCGCCTTCTCTGACAGCGGCTCAAGAATTTTTGCTCTCGTGCGTGATACCGCAGGCGAAAGGCTTACTCTTTACTGCAATTCCTTCAACGAAAAAACGGTTCCTTCCGCAAACCAAAATATCGATACAAGAATTTCCAGCTACCGTTTTATCGGAGATTATGTGGTTTATTTTAAAGACGATACGGATAAGAGCACGGGCGATGTTTATGCCTATAACGGTGAAAAGCCTCTGAAACTTTCAAACGCCGCAAGCTCTTTTAAAGTGGAAAATGAGAATGATATTATTATCCTGAAAGAATATGATGAATCGGGTGATGCTTCAACCGCAGATTTCTATTGCTGCAAAGACTCAAAAGAAAGAGCGGTAGGTAAGGATATTATTGCTCAAAGTTTTACGGTGTCTTCAAACGGCAATGCGGCTTATCTGGCAGAAGATGAGGGCGCAAAAATGCTTTATGTTTATTCAAACGGAAAAAGCTCCGATGCGGGCACATATGCTGACGAAATTTTGTTTTTTGAATGATTTGAAAGGGTGTTGAAAATGGGATCGGAACAGATGCTAAAAAAATCGCTTTTGGGCGGCTTCAAAAAGGAAGGTGTTCTCAATTATGTTGAACAGCTTCAGTCGGAAATAATAAAGCTCAAAAAGGAGCTTAATAATAAAACCGCTTGCCAGAAGGATGTTGATGACCTTAAGGCAATCAAGGAAGCTTCGGAGAAAAGACTTGCAGAACTCAGCGAGGAAAACGAAATCCTCAGAAAAGAAAATGCAGGTCTAAATGAGCAGAATGCGGCATATTCTCTTAAGATTGAAGAAGCCTCAGTCAGCATTGCGGATTATGAAGCAAAGCAGAAAGAGCTCGAAGAAAAGACTGCCGATATTGCAGCAAAATTTTCAGAAATAGAAAAGCAGAATGCAGAATATAATATAACAGAAAACAAAGTTAAGGAAATGGTTGCCGATGCAATGAGCTATTCCGAAAAGATTATTTTTAATGCAAAGGCAGCTGCTGCGGAAATAACGGGCGAAGCCGATAAAGCAGTCAATGCGGCAAAGGTTGAAATTTCAAACGCAAATGAGCGAATTAAAACCGCTTGCGTCAATTTCGAAAGCTCGGTATCTTCTCTCAAATCAAGTGCAGAAAGCCTTCTTGACGTTCTTTCGTCGATTTCGGCAAGAATGGATGCTTTCGGAAATGAAGGCGAATAATATGGCGAAATACAGCATAAACATAAGTGAAATCAAAGAGTATGCGGATATCCTTAAAGCGGGTGACAGTGTTCTTCTCAGCGGAAGAGTCTACACATCAAGGGATGCCGCCCACAAAAGAATTTTCGAATTGCTCGATAAGGGAGAAAAACTTCCTTTTGAGCTTGACGGTGCCTGCATATATTTTGCGGGTCCTACTCCGACTCCCGAAGGTATGGTTATCGGAAGCTGCGGCCCAACTACCTCGGGCAGAATGGATGTTTATTCGCCGAGGCTGCTTGATCTCGGTCTTGCCGCAATGATAGGCAAGGGCGAAAGAAACAAGGCCGTCTGCGATGCTATAGTTAGAAACAAGGCTGTTTATTTTTGTGCAGTCGGCGGAGCGGGTGCTCTTTGTGCAAGGCAGATCAAAGCCTGCCGTGAGATTGCATTTCACGACCTCGGCTGTGAAAGTGTAAAAGAGCTTGAACTTGCCGAGTTCCCCGTTGTTGTCGGAATCGATGCGTCGGGCGGAAACCTGTTTAAATAATTTACTGTTTCAAAAAAGTATCGGATTATTAAAACGCTTTCTTCGGAAGGCGTTTTATTTTTTGGAGTGTTTATGAGTATTGCAGAGTTTTTAAAGCTGATATTTTCCGAATGGTTTATTTTTATAACCGTCGCAGTGACGCTCGGAGTTGCTTTCGTAAGCGGCTGGACTGATGCGCCGAATGCAATATCTTCCTGCGTTGTCACAAGATGTCTGAGCTTGAAAAAAGCGGTTGTTCTTGCAGCGGCTTGTGATTTTCTCGGTTCGGTTGTAATGGGCATTTTCAGCGGAAAGGTAACGCAGACCATCGTAAATCTCGCAAATTTCGGTTCGGAAGGGATGCCCGCAATGTGTGCGGCGATGATATCGGTTGTTATCTGGGCGGTTTCTGCCTGGTATTTCGGAATACCTACAAGCGAGAGTCACGCTCTTATGGCGGCTCTTTTCGGCTCGGGTGTTGCGGTGAGCAGAAATCTGTCCTGCTTTGATTCCGCCGAATGGATAAAGGTTATTTATGGTCTGGGGCTATCTTTATTTCTCGGTTTTGCCTCGGGCTTTATATCATCGCTGTTAACGGTTAATATGTTTTCCCAAAAGGATAAATCGAAGTCCGATAAGTTTTTTGCCCGTTCGCAGATAGCGTCAAGTGCTCTTATGGCTTTTATGCACGGCGCTCAGGATTCGCAGAAATTCACGGGTATTCTGATGCTTGTCATTTCGATGTCAATGAATAGAAAGGGTGCGGGGGATGCTCCCTTATGGATGCTTTTGCTTTCGCCTTTAGCCATAGCTCTCGGTACTGCAAGCGGAGGGGCAAGAATAATTAAATCAGTAGGAATGGATATGATAAAAATGCGGCGGGATATGGGCTTTTCCGCCGATATGGCAGGAGCTTTCTGCCTGTTTCTTTCAACTGTTCTCGGTTTCCCCGTCAGCACAACTCACACCAAAACCTCTGCCGTTCTCGGCGTGGGTGCACATAACGGCGTGAAATCGGTCAACTGGAGTGTTGCATTTGATATGCTTACCGCCTGGATACTGACTTTCCCCGGTTGTGCAATACTCAGCTACATAATAACATCTATTCTTTGCAGGTGATTTTTTGAAGAACAGAAATGATTATTTGCCCTTGATTAAAAAGCAGTGCGACTGCATTTGCTCGGGCGGGAGCAATTCCGCAACGCTCTTTGATGAAGTCTGCCGAAAGCTTGAAAAAGACTTTCTGCCGCCGATTGAGAGAGAAGATATCGCCTCAATATCCCTGAATCTTTTTGAAATAAGCAGAAATTGCAGGAAAGAAAAACTTGGTGACGGAATAAAAAAACAGATTGAGTTAACTGCAATGGTAATTGAAGAACTGTTAAATAAAAAGAAAACCTGCGGAGAAAATGTCCGCAGGTTAATTGCGCTCAATTCGGATTTCAGAGCGGGAACCCTGAATGAAGAGAAAATAAATGTTCAGATTAAATTTTTGCTAGGCAGGATAAATGAAGCCTATTTCAGAAATTTATGATGCTTTTCTGAGGGAATAAACAGCCGAAACTGCAGCCGCAATGATAACTCCGTATGCAAGGTCAAGTGCAAGGCAGGCAACGATGCTGATAATGAAAACGGCAAAAGGAATTATTCCGCCGAATGCTTTTTTCAGCTCGCTCCATTTAACATTCTGCCACGCACCGACTATAATCACAACTGCGCAAGAATGCAAAGGAATGCGCAGAATGAATTCTTCGCAAAAGTAAAAGACAAGAAGCATAACAGCAACCGCAGAAATGCGGGAGATAAGGCTTGATTTATCCTTATTGATTCCGCAGGGGAGAGGCACGGAAAAAATTCCGCCGCCGATTGCATTTGCAATACCGCCCGCAATGAAATCGTTTTTATCGGAATTGTTTTTTGAAATTGCATAGAAGGATGTAATAAAAAGTGCAATGCCGATTGAAATTGCCGCTATTATATCATGCGCATAGGGTGTCAGAAAAAGAATTAGCTTTGAAACGTGTGAAATTGAAATGTAAAGGTCTGATAAAGCTCCGTCGGGTATTTCATTTATTGCGCTTGCCATATCCGGGGGATTAAGGAAAAGATTGAGGATAAGAGTAACAATTAATGCAACAAACGGTGCGGAAACGGTTTTTGAAAACTTTTTGAATTTTCTGGGGAAAGTTATCATAATAACCATAACGATTGTTCCGTAAAGAACTCCGCGCCAGTTAGGATGAAAGCCGAGTGAAACATAAGCCTTCATCATTTCCGTAACTGTGTCGCCCTTTGCACCGATTCCGAAATAATGCGTTGTAAACAGCACGGTTACAGTCAGTGCCGTCGCAAGCATAATGCCCGAAGCGGCGGGGGAATCCGCAAGTTTTTTCAGCTTCTCAAAGAAAAATGAAGAAACAATCAGCAGAATGCCGCAAATGAGGCTTGCCGTGAAAGCAACTCCTCCGTGAAATGCTGTCAGTGCATAGCCGATAAGCATAAACGAAAGATAAACCGTCATAACTTTTTCGCCGTTGGTTTTCGGCGCAAAAAGAATCATAACGCAGGCAAACATTATTCCGATTATTTCGGTCAGACCGAAGCATACGGCCATACCGAAAGCAATCGGGAAGAATGCCGTTAAGTAATGAATTGTATCAGCAAAATAAGAAATAAGTTTTTGTTTGTTCAAAATAATAACTCCATTCCAGAGTGGCGGGAGTAATCCGAACGGTGTTTTATATCGGATGATTTCCGCCTTTTCTTCGTTAAAATACTCGCAAATCCGTCAAGCCTTTCAATCCCGAAACGCCGAAAAGCGTTGAAAAGATTTGCTTTCAGGCATAGTTCGGATTGCTTCCGTCACTTTACGGGCATATGAAGTTATTTTACATTAAAAAAACAAACTATACAAGCGATTTTAAAAAATATTATTTATTTACTATAGAAAAAAACATAATATTATGTTAAAATAATCGGTATTAACGCTCAGGAGATTAAAATGAATAAGAATAAAGCCAAGAAAATTGCAACCTGGATTATTGTGCCCTTGATGGCGGCTATATTTATTCTCGACATAGCAACCGTTGTTATCAGTAACAGATATGCAAGAAAGTATTATCCTCAGAAAGAATCTTATGCTTATGAATTCGGCGATGACAGAATTCATTTTCTCAACACCGCCAACTCAGATTCAATCCTGCTTGAAAGCAACGGCAGCTTCGCTCTGATTGATGCAGGCGAGGGCAATAATAACCCAAGAAGAAAAACACCGTATAAAGGATATGAAAAAGAGGTTGCGGATTATATTAAAAGGGTTGCAGGGGATAGTGCGTCACAAAACGCTTATCTTGATTTCGTGCTTGCAACTCATTATCACTATGACCATATCGGCGGATTTGAAGCCGTTATAACAGATCCCGAAATAACGATAGGTAAGGCATATTTCAAAGAGTTCAATTATGAGATTCCCAAGGATTATGAAACCGAAAAATGGCATATTGACGTAACCTACGGCGAAATAATCGATGCACTTGAGCACAGGAATGTTGAAATTATAAGCAATTTACCTGAAGAACCGTTTGAATTCGGAGATTTTACCGTTCAGTTCTTCAACACCGTCACTCCGTCTGAGCTTGCAGGAGAAGGTGAAAACGCATCAAGTGTCGGAGTTAAAGTGACAAAAGGGGATAAGATTGCTTTTCTTGCGGCGGATATAACAAAATCCTGCGGTCTTGAGGATATTCTCGGCGATGAAATAGGAGATGTTGACCTTCTGAAAATCGGTCACCACGGTTATTACGGTTCATCGTCTGCCGAATTTCTCAAAAAACTTTCCCCCGAAATTGCTGTTGTTACAAATCAGCTCGGTAAGATTTATCCGAATGTAAAATGGAACCTGACTATGAAAGCCAAAGTGCCTGTTTATGCAACCTATGATAACAACGGAATTATTGCGGCTTTTACCGATACGGGCGAAATAAAACTTATAAATAATATACATTAATTATTAAGGTTTTATTAATTCGGTGTTTATTAAATTGACAAAATCCATCTTTGCTGATAGTATTATAATGTATGAGTTTGTGCCTTATACAGATTTTTAACGGAATGGTAAATAATAATGAATTTAACTTGTTATGATTATTTGAAGGCTTGTGCAAAAAAACTCGGCGATTATGATGCGGTTCTTGCCTTCGGCAGCAGAACAAAGCTGTCAAGGATTATCCGTGATACGGATGCCGTAGCCGCTTATATCAATTCAATAGGAATCAAGGGCGGAGATGTTGTAAGCATTTTTCTGCCTAATGTTGTTCATTCTTTTCCGACCTTCTATGCATTGAATAAGATTGGCGTTATCGCCAATATCATTCACCCGCTTACTTCTCCCGAAGGTCTTGAGGAGATTCTTGATCAAACAAAATCCAAGGCAATATTTATGCTTGATATTCTTGCTCCGAAATATGTTGATATGATTAACAGCAAGGGTATTCCCTGCATTCTTTGCTCAAACTCAGATTATGTTTCAGCTCCCGTTTCGCTCGGAATCAAGGTGTTTGAGAAGGTCAAGGGTAAAGGCATTGAAAAATTCAGGCATTCAATCAGATATTCAAAGGTTGTTTCTCTCGGTATGAATAAGCCTACCGAAGATAATCACGACGGCTCAAAAATTGCCGTATATCTTCACGGCGGCGGCACAACCGGTAAAAGCAAAACAATTATGCTTTCAAGCAACAACCTCAATAACCTTTCCGAAAAGTTAAATACTCTTGATATTCCGCACGAACCCGGTGACGAATATTCCCTTCAGGTTCTTCCTATGTTCCACGCATTCGGTCTCGGAATCGCAATGCATTTCCCCATTACCCACGGATTTACCACTATTCCGATGCCTCAGTTTGATGCCGAGTCAGCAAACAAATATCTCAGAAAGCATAACGTTACTTTCCTTCTCGGCGTTCCCAATATGTATAAGAAGATGATGGAGGACAAGAACTTCGATGGCCCCCACCTCAAGAATCTCCGTCTTGTTTTCTGTGGCGGCGACTTTCTCCCCGAGCGAATGGTTAAAGATTTTAATAAAACCGTTGCCAAAAACGGCGGTAAAGGTAAGCTTTTCAGAGGCTACGGTTTAACGGAAGTTTCATCCGTTTGCACCGTTAACACCTATGAAAATTGCAGAGAAGACTCAATCGGTAAGCCTCTCGGTGATATTGTTGTTGAAGTATGGGATGAAATGAAAAACAAGCTTCCTGACGGTGAAACAGGTGAACTTGTTATCAAGGGCGACACTGCTATGCTCGGCTATTACAACGGCGATAATACCGTTCGTGATGACGGCGTTTATGTTGATTCAAACGGCGACAGATGGGTTCTCAGCGGTGACCTCGGCTATAAGGATTCAGACGGCTTTGTGTATTTTACGGGCAGAAAGAAGCGTATGATTGTTATTTCGGGTTACAATGTATATCCCATCGATATCGAGAATGCCGTGCTTCAGATTCCCTTTGTCAACGAAGCCTGCGCAGTTCAGGGATATCAGAAAAACAAACCCTGCGTAAAGCTTTGCATAACCCTCAAGCAGCCGATGAACCATGACGATGCAATCAGCGAAATCCAGGCATATTGCAAAAAGAACCTTGCAAAGTTCTCATGCCCGAGAAAGATTGAAATCTTCGAAGCTTTCCCGAGAACAAAGATGGCAAAAATAGACTTTATGGAGCTTTCGGATAAATACGATCCCAAGGCATAAGAAAGGATAAGTTAAAATGAGCAAGCAGATAAGAAATCCTCAGCAGGGCGACACAGTTGCTCTTATGAAAACAAATATGGGAGATATCAGAATTCTCCTTTTTCCCGATGCAGCACCCAAGGCTGTTGAGAATTTTACAACTCACGCAAAGAACGGTTATTACACAGGCGTTGTGTTCCACAGAGTAATTCCCGATTTTATGATTCAGGGCGGCGACCCCACAGCAAGCGGCAGGGGCGGCGAAAGCATCTGGGGCAAGAGCTTTGAAGATGAATTCAGCGTTGATTATCATAATATCAGAGGCGCTCTTTCAATGGCAAATGCAGGTCCCTGCACAAACGGCAGCCAGTTCTTCATCGTTCAGGCAAAGGAAGTAGACAGCGGTCTTATTTCTCAGATGGAGCAGCTTTCCGACAGAGGCTTCCCCACAGAGTGCGTTGAAGACTATAAGGCTCTCGGCGGCACACCCTGGCTTGATTTCAAGCACACCGTGTTTGGTCAGGTTGTTGAAGGTATGGATGTTGTTGACGCTATTGCAGGAGTTAAGACAGGCTATGCAGACAAGCCAGTTGAAGACGTTGTAATCCTCGGAATTGACGTTGAAACTCTTTAAAAAACAATTACACCCTGCGTTTCAAAACGCAGGGTGATTTTTTATGCCATAGGCTCTAATGTAACTGTTATGCAGGCGGATTTGACATCTTCAAGAAGAACTGTCAGCTTGCATATATCTGAGTATTCGTCATCGTATTCATATTTGCCTCTGAGTGCCTGAGCCTTCATAACAGAGAATTTTCCGTCGCCCGAAAGGGTGGCTTTCATCTGTTTTTCGTTTATTGTGAGAACAGCAGTTTTGCCGTCTTCGGCAATATCAATATCCGCTTTTGTGTGCATAAACCAATAAATTTCGCTCGGAACGATGCATTTTATGTTGTCCGTTATTTTCAGAGAGGAACCGTCAAACAGCTCAAATTCTCTTGTAACATCTGTTGCGCCGTTCATTCTGTAGGCATCGGTCATATCAAGAACAGCCTTGCCGCCGTCTGCGGTTTCTTCAAAATGAGTAAAATCGCATTCGGCAAGAACATATTGATCATCAAGCGTTGCCTTCGGATTTATAACAAGAGTGTTCTGACCTTCGGCACGCTTGCAGTAGTTTTTCCATCTGCCGCCTGCAGGAGTGTTCAGAAAGTAATTCGGGGCATCGTATCTGCCGGGTCCGAGCTCTTCTGCCCAGCGTTCGCCGAGGGCATCAAAAACAAAAGTGCCGATATCGAGGTCGCCGTGATTTGTAAAATTATAACCGCCCTTGATTCCCGCAAATGCGGCGTTTTTATCGAGATATGCGCTTCTCATTAGAACAAGGGGCTGACCCACATCCGATTTGAGATATCTACAAAGCGGTTCATTGCTAAAATCGGCATCGGTCTGCGAAAAGCTTCTGTTATACCAGAGTGAACTGAGGGCTTTCTCTTTTCCGCTGCCGTTTCTCTCGGTTACGGTATCTGTGTTTATAGTGAACGTTTCGGGTGCATCCTGCATCTGATATGCACTGAGAAGCGGTGCGTTATATTCGGATGCATACCAATGAAGAACGGGGGAGTAGCATTGCTCCGCCTTGTTGTCGCCGAAGTTGAACATACCGACGGGAGTTGTTATATAAACGGGGAAATATCCGAGCTCTTTGAATCCCGCAATTTCGGACATACCGAAATCCGTGCCGAAGAAATTTTTCGATGATGCTATGAAGAAAACAATTGAATTCATTCCCGATTGGCAATATCCCGGACCTTCTGCATAAACGCCGTCGGGAGTGAAATTCTCGAATGCAATGGGCATATTCTTATAGCACATTGCCAGGAATTCCGCAGTTTCTTCAGGATTGCGGTCAGAAAACACCATTGACGCAATTCCGATTCCGCTGTAGCAAATGCTGTTCCAGTTGTTTTTGGACCAGGTGAACCAATGGTTATCGCTGAGTGCGCGGTTGATTGCATATTCAAATGTTGTTTCAGCAAGCAGGTCTTTCTGTTCATCGGTAAGATAATCAAAAAACCAGTCATATCCTATTGAAACAGCAAGTGCCATTTCGGCAGTTGCGAGAAAATGAGAGGGGCACCAATCATCGTAGGAGCAGACCTTTTCAAGCTCTTCCCACGCTCTGTCGGCATATTTTTCGTTCTCCGTAACCCTGTAAGCATAGCCGAGAATAATCATTCGGTTTATTACTTCGCGTGAAATCGGCAGAATGCTGTCTTCTTCATCGAGAACATATTCAAGCACAGGATAAATATTTTTATCAAGAAGAGCGTCGGCGTTTGCGATAACCGATTCATAAAGACTCTTTGTGTAATCGGTATGTGTACCGTTTTTGTTTTCTGTTATAACAGCCTCAAAAGCCGATTTGTCTGCAAGTACAAACGGATGAGAGGTGTTTTCCTTTTTTTCGAGAATATCAAAAATTTCCGCTTCGGTAATTGCGTTACGGTCTTTCTTTAAAGAAATGTAATCAATACCGACCCTTACCATATCGGGAATCACCGCAAAATGGGGAACAATGTTTGTTACTCCCAATGCTACTATCAGCGCAATTGAAACAATTATGCCGAGGAATACCTTTGCTTTTTTCATATGCACCCCGCCTTGTCAGTTTTTTCTCATTGTAACACGGTTCTTCATATAAAACAACACCGATTATTTCCTTTTGTGGGAATAACCGGTGTGTTCATCATTCAATGAGTACAGCAGTTTTAATTGTTTTTGAGTACGGAAGAGCACGGTCATTATAAGACATATTCAGTCCGCCGGGGTTACAGGATATCGTGTTACCGATAATACTTCCGTGAATGTCAAAATCGCCGGATGCAAGGCTGATATTGCCTTTAGGTGCATAAATCATTCCCCACAAATCGAAACCGCCTTGTTGTGAATACAGCGTAATACTTCCGTTTCTTGAATAAATTGACATGGTAGCGCCCGCTTCGTTGTAGGTGTGCGTGCTGCCGCCTATCGTAATGTCGTTTTCGGCAATCATGCATCCGCTCAGTATGATGCCGCTTGAACCCTGATTTGTCGAAAGAGAGCCTCCGCTGTATACAATACCGTTTATATTGTAAGTTCCCTGACCCGAAAGAGAAAGATTACCTTTACGGTTATATATATCGCCGTTAAGGGTCATAGGGCCCGCAATATCGGTTACAGTATCTCCGTTCAATGAGTTTTTACCCCAAGTGTAAATATCTCCGTTAACCGTTGTACCGCCGCTCTGAAGTTTCAGCGTGTTGTAAGCATATAGGTTACCGTTAACTTTTAACTGTACGCTGCCCTTTTTATCAAAGTTTCCCATGCAGTAAACGGGACCGTTGAAATTTGTTGTGCCGTTCAGAATTATATCTGAGCCTGCATATGTTTCGCAGTCGCATTGAAGAGTATAGTTTGAACCCCTTGTGAGAGTACCCCCGGTGTAGAAATAATTGCCGTTGACATTCGTATGCCCCTGAAAAGTTGTGTTACCTTCCACATATAAGTTTCCGCCAACCGTCAGTGCTTTATCCCAGGTTGTTGTGAGGTTGCCGCCGATATAAACACTGCCTTTAACATAAACGGGGCATTGCGGATTGAAATCTCCGACCACGTATAAATCGCCGTAAATAATAAGAACATCGGATGTGTATCCGGTTGAAAGACTACCTCCACAGTATGTGTTGCCGTTAATGGAAACGGAAGATGTTATTGTTGTGCCTGCAGCATATTTGTTCAGATAAAAAGCATTCTGTTTTATCGGTGAATACGATTTGACAAACATATTTTCATCTGCTGTCGGAGCAATTGACATTATCGTTTCATCAAAATCAGGCATCTTCTGGTTAGGTAAGTTGCTTTCAACTCTGTTCACGGTAACGCTGCTTGAATTGAAAGAGGCTTCTTTTGCAGATGCCACAGCGCCGTTTATCGTACATCCGCCGCCGTTTGCAAAAACGTTGCCGTTTCCAAAAATACTGCCGCCTATATTATAGTGACCGTTGAGGGTAAACTGCGAATTATCTCCATGAAACATCAGATAATCGAAGTCCAATGCCATTTTTTTGTCAACATGTTTTGCTGCGGCTTTTGCACTGATTTGCATTGAATCGACTTTAAAAAGGCTTGCAAAAACAGTCTTGCATTTAACTGAATCGCTGACTCTTATTATTTCGTTTGACGGGAATTCGACAACTACACTTTCAGGTGAAAATCCGTTTTTTTGAACATATTCAAGAGCAACCGATTTTGCGGTTTCTTCATCGGGCATATATCTGACTGCAGCTAGTGCCGCTGAATCCATTGCACTCTGCAACTTGCTTTTTTGGTGATGTCTGAGACCCATATCAGTTACAAGAGAAACAACAGAAAGAAATACAACAAGGCTTAATGCTGCAATAATCATTACTGCACCGTCTTCCTTTTTTAATAAACCTCTGTTATTTTTCTGTATATATTTAAACATTTATATTACACCGCCTTTACGAAGGGTAGTGCGTGTTAAACATCTGTTTTTTCGATTGACTGTTTTATCTGACTGAGTTGCTTTGAAAGCTCAGAAATGGTTAACTCCGCTCTGTCAATGTAATAACCGTAAAGCTTAAGGTCTTTTTGTATTGCAAATCTGTTTTGGGTATATTCGCTTTCAAGCTGATTGAGTTTTTCTGCATTTTCAAGAATAATTCTTTTGTTTGTTTCGTTCAGAGCGGATATTTCATCTTCACATTCTGCGATGCGTTTTGTCAGCATTGCATTCTTAAGCTCCAGCTCCGAAGCATTCTTTTCCGCGTTTTCTTTTTCTGCAGTGAGTGAGTCTGTTTTATCTGTCAATGCAGTAACTTCATCGATTTTTGATTTCAGTTCTTTTTCTTTGGTATCAAGAAGATTTTTTGACTCGTCATATTTTTCTGAAATATCATTTTTTTCTTTTTCTGTCAAAGCAAGTTTTTTTTCAAGATCTTCGATTTTTTTGATATATTTATCGCCGGAATCAACAGTTATAACCTCAGGCCTGTTTTTCAGAATTTCGTTTTCTTCTTTTAAGGTTTTTAGGTTATCTGTCAGGTTTTGGATGATTGCTTTGTATTCTTCTGTGTTTTCTGCAGAGTGGGAGGGAGTATCGCTTTTTATCTGAAATTCTTTGCATTTTCTGATATAATAATCCCGTTCTCTGATTGCTTGAGAAAGTTCTTCCTTTAGTGAAGAAATTTTTGATTCCTGGAGCCGGAGAGATGCCTCACAGGTGTCGTTGAGCTCTTTGATGAGTGAAGCTACTTCTTCGGGGTTATAGCCGTAAAGTACTTTCTTGAACGGAAGATATCTTTCATCGGTTTCGCTGTTTCGGGAAACTTCGTGTGTTATTTTTGGGGGGATGTTTTTTTCTTTTGTGCATTCGGATTTTTTATCTTCATTTTTATTCTTTTTCATATTAATCCCTCACTCTGACAATAATATCGCCGATTGATATGTCAAGCTTTGATGCTGAAAAACCTTTAAGCTCAACTACGCTTGCGGCGTTTTTTACTGCTTTGCAGATTATTCCGGGTTGCAGATTTTCTTCTATTTTTACAACTTCTCCCGATTCGGAAAGGTAAACCGCATCTATCGCAAATTTCATGTTAAGCATATGAATCTGGTTGCATGGGGTAATAAAAAGTGCATAGTCTTCTGCAATTGATTTGCGGAACATCAGACCTCTGAATCGACTGAAAAATCCGTCGGCAATTTCTGCGTTGCCTGTGATAACAATATCATTTTTTATCAGCTTTATCTTTTTCATAATAATTTCAAAAAGCTTCAATTATATTCATAACTGTCGGTCCCATAAGAATTATAAAAACAACTGGGAATATAAACAGAAGCATCGGCAGAAGCATTTTTATTGAAGCCTTCATCCCTTTTTCTTTTGCTTGCTGGCTTCGTTCAACACGCAGCTGTTCAGACTGAGCACGCATAACATTGTTGATGGGAATACCGAGTTGTTCGGCTTGAACGAGAGCAGAAGCGAAGGTTTTGAGTTCATCGAGATTGGTCGCATCGCAAAGATTCTGCAAAGCTTCTCTGCGTGTTCTGCCCATCTGTATTTCTCTGTAGACTATCAGAAGTTCATCAATGAAAGGTCCGCTTAGCTTATGCGAAACTTTGAGCAAAGCCGCGTCAAATCCGAGACCGGCTTCAATGCACACGCAAAGAAGATCCATTGCATCCGGAAGCTGTTTTTTTATGCCTGCCTGGTGGCTTGAAACCCTTGAACGAAGATACATCGTAGGCCCCATAATTCCTATCAACAAACCTACAGTAAGAATAAGGAGTGAGATAATAGCTTCGGGTTTTAATATAATCAGAAACATGGCGGTCAGAAAAACTGAAGCTATAAGGAATGCCGTTTTGATAAACTGAAAATCTGAGGCTTCCATAAATATTCCCGCATACCGAAGTTGCTTGCGGATAACTTCAAGTGTTTTTGTCTGATTTGCTTTTTTCTTTTTTGGTGCAAACCGTCCGAGCTTTTCGGAAACGGATTTAACGCCCTTGGCAATGAATCTGTCATAGAACGAAAGCTCAAGCTCCTGAAATGCAGGCTGACCGACGGAATTATTGATTTTATCTATTCTGTTTTGCTTTTTATCAGCTCTTTTGCCCCATGGAGAGGCAATCAGTACAACAAGTATGAACGCAAGAAATGAATAAGCAATAACTAAAAATTCCAAAAAGCTCACCTCCATCAGTATTCTATTGTAACAACCTTTCTTATTGCGAAGAAACCGATGATTTCCATAATAACCGAAACAATCAGCATAATGTTGCCTGCAGTTGTTGTAAAGAAGGTTGACATATAATCGGGATTGATGACCATAAGTATTGCCGCAATGCCGACGGGCAGGGCACCGATTATCAGCCCCGAGGTTCTGCCCTGAGCGGTGATTGAGCTGATTTCGCCTTTAATTTTTATTCTTTCACGAATCGTGTTTGAGATTGTTGAAAGAATTTCGGAGAGGTTGCCGCCCGTTGTACGCTGAATAAGAACGGCTGAAACAACCAACATAAGGTCGGGGCTTTTGATTCTGTCTACCATATTATTGAGTGCTTCTTCGAGCGTTGCGCCGTAACGGATTTCGTTGCATACTCTGCCGAATTCCATTCCAATCGGTGCCGGCATATCGTTTGCAACGTTTTCCATTGCCTGCTGAAACGAAAAACCCGAGCGCAGTCCGTTACACATCATTATCAGCGTGTCACCGAGCTGTGCTTCAAATGCTTTTGTGCGTTTGCCTTTTTTGATTTTTATATATACTATTGGCAAAAATGCACCGATTACCGCAAGAGTGACTGAGGGCATCATGCCGAGCTGAAATAGTGCCGCAAGACCTGCGGGTACAAATGTCAGTATTACCCATATCAGGCTGAATTCCTCGGGTTTCATCATAATATCAGCAAGAATCAGTTCGTTGAAAATTGTTTCCATAAGTTTTTTTCTTTTAACAGATTGCTTGCCGCCGTTCATTGCACGGTTTATGAGCGAAGACTTTCTGCTTTTCTTCTTCTCCTGAATCTGCAGCGTAAGCCCACTTTTTTTGCCGGATATTTTGCTTATTCGCTTTTCAACCTGACGCTTGTTTTGTGTTGCAGTGCCCATAATACCGACCATAAGAAAGAAACTGAATAATCCGAAGGTAACAGAAAGAATAACTATACTAATTTGCAAACCATTCATTATTGACCGTCACTCCGTTTCCTTTGATTTTCTCAAGGCAATTCGGTCTGACTCCCGTTGCAACGAATTTGCCGACGAATTTACCCGAAGCATCAACTGTGCCGTCGGTTTCGTAAACAAAGATATCCTGCATACTTACTATATCGCCTTCCATACCGATTATTTCGGTTATGGAGGTTATTTTTCTTGTGCCGTCACGCAAACGGCTCTGCTGAACAATAATATCAATTGCCGAAGAAATCTGATCTCTTATTGCACGAAGCGGAAGTTCCATGCCGCTCATAAGCACCATCGTTTCAAGTCTTGCAACGGTATCTCTCGGCGAATTTGCGTGGGTTGTTGTCAGAGAACCGTCATGACCCGTGTTCATTGCCTGAAGCATATCGAGCGTTTCTTCTGAACGTACTTCACCGACAATTATGCGGTCAGGTCGCATACGCAGAGCATTTTTTACAAGATTTCGTATTGTTACCGCACCCTTGCCTTCAAGGTTAGCGGGTCTTGCCTCAAGGGTTATAACGTGCTCCTGCTTGAGCTGAACTTCAGCCGCATCCTCGATTGTGACTATTCGCTCATCTTCGGGGATATATGACGAAAGAACATTAAGAAGCGTTGTTTTACCGCTGCCCGTACCGCCCGCAACAACTATGTTGAGTTTGCCTTTAACGCACGCTTCAAGAAACTGAAGCATCTGCGGAGTCAGTGAACCGAATTTGAGAAGCTGTTGCGCCGTTATCGGTTTTTTGCCAAACTTACGGATTGTAAGAACAGGCCCGACAAGCGACAGGGGAGGGATTATTGCGTTTACGCGGGAGCCGTCTGCGAGTCGGGCATCAACCATCGGGCTTGCTTCGTCAACGTGTCTGCCGACGTTTGAAACAATGCGGTTTATTATGTTCATCAGGTGTTCTTCGTCTCTGAATTTGAGGTCAGTGAGTTTAAGCTTACCTTTGTCTTCAACGTATATTTTATCCGGCCCGTTTACCATTATTTCGCTGTAGTTCGGATCCTGAACAAGAACTTCTATTGGACCGTAACCCATGATATCGTTGAAAAGTTCAAAAGCAACTTTTTCACGGTCCATTCTCGGAATCATAAATTCATCCTCATTGACTTTGTCATCAACGATTTTATACATTGCTTCACGGTCGCTTATTGTCTGACCGGTTCGGTTCATTTCATCAATGATTGCCGAGTGAATATTCCGCTTAACTTCAATATATGGGTCTTCGGCAATTTCCTGAGGAATTTTGTTTTCTGATATTTCTTCCGTAGCGGCAACGGCATCGGTTTTTTGTGTCTGAAGATTTTTTCGGCTGTCTATTCTGTCTAAAAGTCCCATAACCGCACCTCTCTGTGTTTAAGGCTTGTATCGTTCCGTTAAACTTAAGATTTTATTTTGCCTGAAGAAAATATTTTTTTCTTTGAGTGTTTTTCTTTTATCGGTTCGATTCCCGTGTGAATGCTGATTATTTTATCTGCCATATCCGAAATACCTTTTGAAACTTCAGATTTTGGTTGAGCTACTGTTATCGCCATACCTTTGTTAACGCTCATCAGTGCTGCAGGATAATCAGCGGGGATTGAAGCAAAAATAGGAATCATAAACATTTCTTCAAAGTCTGCTGCTTTAACAAGGCTCTTTTCAGTTTTATTGAGAATAAATCTGATTTTTTCTCTCTGGTGAAGCTGCTCAAGAATTGTGAAGCAAATCTTTGCGTTGTTGAGAGAGAGCATTTCGTTGTTATAAATCAAAAAAAGTTCTTCGCAGTTTTCGCAGGCTGTTATCGTTGTGTCATTGAACGATGACGGAAGATCGATGATTATGTATTCATAGTAGGGTCGCATTGTATCTATTATTTTTTCAACGTGAGCAGCTGTTACGAATTCTGCATATTCCGAGCTTTTCGGAGCGCAGAGAATACTCATTCCCGTGCTGTGTTCAACTGAAAAACCGTTAATGTTTTCGATTGTTATGCCCCCTCTGTCCTGAACAAGGTCAACAATTGAGTTCTTTGTGTCAAGATCGAGCGCCATAAGAATATCACCGAACTGAAGGTCAAGGTCAAGAAGCATAACTCTTTTCCCCGCTTTTGCGAGCTGAGCGGCAACTCCGATAGCAAGCGTTGTTTTACCTGTGCCGCCTTTTCCTGAGAAAAATCCGATTGCTTTGCAGCGTACTTTCTTGCCTTCGTTTGTGTCAAGAATACGTTGTTTTTCAAGAGTATAGACCGTTCTGAGATTTTCTGAAAATTCTTCCGTTGATATTCCGTCAATCGGCAAAACTTTTTTTATGCCGAATTGAGCCGCTTTGTTGACGAGGTCAACATTTATTCCGTCATTAACGAGTATTACCGTTGTTCCTCTGGCAACCGTCTGCAAGTCCTGAATAAAGTTGAATACCGAATCGGGAACAGTTCCTCTGACAGCGCAGATAACAATTTCCGGGTATTTGTTTATTGTTTTTGTTTTGCCTTCTGCCGAGAATCCGGAATAGCCGCTGATTGCAAAATCTTTATCGGCTACAAGATTTTTTATCTCTATCCTTAAATCAAGGTCTTCTGACAAAATAAGTACATTCGTTTTTTCCATAGCCGTTTCATCTCCAATCGGTATCAGTTACTCTGGGTTGTCGGTGGTGCAGGGACTATTTCGCCCATTCCGTAGTTAGTCTGCGGTTCGGGTCGTTGGTCTTCGGGAATATTGGCTTTTTCAATGTCATCAGCAAGCTCGTATGCTTCAATGTGAGAAACAAGCACTGCTCTGAACATATCGTCGTTTTGTCCTGCAGGGCTGCCCGGTTTGTCAATTGTCATAATCTTTGCTATTTCTTCTTTGTTTAAAGCAAGGGTGAGAACAAGGAACGAGGTTATTTCAGTGTCTGAATTCTGCTGAATATTTGCAGGAAG
>JAZNRG010000124.1:0-2537 GCA_045590575.1 Acutalibacteraceae bacterium
GCGGGTGCGGGAGCGTCGTCGTCGGGGATGAAATCACCAAGATGGCTGTCTTCCTCTTCGCCGATGGGTGTTTCGAGAGAAACGGGCTCCTGAGCAACTCTCATAATTTCGCGAACCTTTTCAACGGGCATATCGAGTTCAGCGGCAATTTCTTCTGCGCTGGGGTCTCTGCCGTTCTTGTGGAGAAGCTGGCTGTTTGTCTTTTTAACCTTGTTGATGGTTTCAACCATGTGAACGGGGATACGGATTGTTCTTGCCTGGTCGGCAATAGCTCTTGTGATAGCCTGTCTGATCCACCATGTTGCATAGGTTGAGAACTTAAAGCCCTTTGTGTAATCAAACTTATCAACAGCCTTGATAAGACCGAGGTTGCCTTCCTGAATGAGGTCAAGGAACTGCATACCTCTGCCAACATATCTCTTTGCAATGCTTACAACAAGGCGGAGGTTAGCCTCTGCAAGTCTCTGCTTTGCGTGCTGATCATCATCGGAAATTCTGATAGCAAGCTCGATTTCTTCTTCTGCCGTAAGCAGAGGAACACGACCGATTTCCTTAAGATAAACCTTGACGGGATCGTCAACGGTCATACCCTTATCGTCTCCGCCGCCGATATCAAGCGATTTGGGGAGATCAACATCAAAATTCTCAATCGCCGCACTTGAAAGGTCGTCAACGATTTCAATGTTCTGTCCTTCAAGAGTTTCATAGAGCTTGTCAAGTTCTTCGATATCGAGATCCATTTCGATAATCGCCGCATCAATCTCCTGAGTTGTCAGCTTACCCGACGCCTTACCTTTTTCTACCAGCGCCTTGAACGGGGTCTTCTTTTCGTTTGCTTCCATACAATCACATCCTATAAATTATTTTTTCTTAAACAATTTCAAAAATTCCTCATCACTCATGGTTGATGCATCTTCAGGTCTTGAAGACACGCTTTCTTTGAGAACCTTTATGCAGTCCTCGCATTCCCTGAGTGTGTTACTGAGCGAAGAAGAAATCAGCGATATTCTTGTTACCGAATCCATTTCCTCGGGAGTGAAATCCGCGGAAAAAGCACTCAGATTAGGCTCAATTCCGTTTTCAAGGCTTTTTACAAGACACTCGAACACTCTGCGGTTGAACGAGGTAACAAAATCATCGGGAGAGATTTTCTCTTTCAGTTTATTATAAAAATCGGGGTTTCGCATAAGCGAAGCAATCAGTGTTTCTTCCGCCTTTGCCGCCCTGAGGTTTTTTGACCTTTCGGGGTTATTTTTATCTTCGTTGCTCTTCGTGAGCATTTCTGCCGTTTCGGTGCGCCTTCTTGATTCTTCAAGACGCCTTTGCTTTGCCGCCGCGCTCTTTATCTGAGCCTTGATGCTGTCAACACTGACTCCGAGCTCGTTTGAAAGGCGGGTTGCGTAAATATCCTGTTCAATACTGCCGCAGGCTGCAAGCACCTGCGTTGCCGCCATAAGAAAACGGAGCTTGCCGTCATCGGTTGCAAGATTATATTTTCCTCTTTCTTCGAGGAGCTTGTATTCGGTTTTGTTTGATGCTTCCTTGAGCAAATCGGCAAATCTCTCTTTGCCGTGTTTACGGATTATTTCATCGGCATCCTTGCCGCCTTCCATTCTCACAACGCGGAGCTTGAGCCCCGTTTTGCCGAGCACTCCGAGCGCTCTCTGCGTTGCCGTTCTGCCCGCTTCATCATTATCATAACAGATAATTATTTCATCGGCATACCTCGAAAGCAGATTTGCCTGCTCGTTTGTGAATGCGGTGCCGAGGCACGCAATGGCGTTGGTGAAGCCCGCCTGATGAAGAGCAATAACATCCATATATCCCTCAACGAGAATCAGCTTGTTATCGTTATTGTTCTTTGCAAAATTGAGAGCAAAAACGCCGTTGCTCTTTTTATAAACGAGTGTATCCGAAGTGTTTATGTATTTCGGTTTTGAATCATCCATAACTCTGCCGCCGAAGGCAATAACATTGCCCCGAAGGTCGATTATGGGGAACATAACTCTGTTTCTGAAGTTATCGTAATAATTCGCCCTGCCGTTTTTATCCGAACGCCTTGCAAGGTTAGCGAGCACAAGCTCGTGCTCCGTGAAGCCTTTTGTCTTAAGATGATTGATAAGCTCTCGCCAGTCATTCGGAGCATAGCCGAGCCCGAAACGGGTAACTGTGTTTATCGACAGACCTCGGCTCAGGAAATAATCAAGAGCATGCTTGTTTTTTGGGTCCATAAGGCAGGAATTATAGAATCTTGCCGCTTCTCTGTTGGCTTCAAGCAGACGCCTTCTCTGCTTTGAGAGGGTATCGTCATAGCCGTCCTCGGGCATCGACATTCCCGCCATCTGGGCAACGGATTTTACGGCCTCAACGTAATCGAGGTTGTCCATCCGTCGGACGAAGCTGATAACGTCGCCGCCCGCGCCGCAGCCGAAGCAATAAAAAGAACGGCTTTCGGGATAAACGGTAAAAGACGGAGTCTTTTCGTTATGAAACGGGCAAAGACCGACGAGATTTTTGCCTCTGCGTTTGAGACTGAT
>JAZNRG010000125.1:0-8375 GCA_045590575.1 Acutalibacteraceae bacterium
GGATTGTCTTCCTAAGACCGCTTGGCCTCCGACTTAGATTGCAGATAACAGAAAACAGAACCGCCCTGTGATGGTAAAGCTCGTTGAACGTATGATATCCGTCCGATAAATCTCCGATACCGCTTTTCGGAATTTCAACCACATCGGCGGCAGGCATGTTTTTCTTTGAAGATATCGTTGCAACAATATCATCTTTATGCCACATTGTCTGTTTGCTGTTCTCGAAAAAAACTGCAGCATCAAAACGCTCTATGTATTCAGGCATTATTCACACCTCTTTCTTCACACAATTCCTTTGCATGATCAACAAGATTACTAATCGTAACAGAACCGTCACAACAATATTTTTCAACAATGTTTTTCACAAATTCTCTTATGCCGTCCTCAAATCCCTTGCAATATTGTTGTCGGTCATATTCAAGAGCCTTCAGAAGCTCCTCTTTGTTAACGTTGACGCCCATATTCTGAACAACTTCGTAAACATAATCTTCCTGACCCTTTCTTATCTGTGTCAAAACCTTATCTGTTATAAGTTCAATCGGCGATTCATACATTCCCATCATCAGCTCCTTGTCTGTATTGATTTTCGGCAGAGATTTGAACGGTGCAAATTTAACAGCAGAGTTGTTTTTATCTTCAGTGCCTTGCCGGGAGCCGTAAAGCGCAGCCCGTACGCAAGGCTTTTGAGGGTTCGCTTCTTTCAGATCTGTAAAACGTTTCAAGAACCGTTTGTTATCTTGTTCAAACAAATCAGCAATTTCTTTACTGACCTTATCCCGCATCATCTCTCACCGTTCCTTATATTAATCTGAATAACAATGCGGTCTCTCTCAACATCATTGTTCACCAGAAGGTCAACACGGCTGATAAGACCATTCACAACCTCCGCCTTATGCTTGCCGATTTCACAGCGGAATTTATGAACGAGCTTCTCAATTTCCTCATTCGCAGCCTTCGAGAGCTCCTCCCTCACCGCATCCTTCACGTGAAGCAGAATGTCATTTTCCTGCATCGTCACCTCTCCTTTCGCCATAACTGCAAAAGCCATTCAGGGAAATCCATTGCGCTCTGTCAAACCCCATTCCGCACTTGTGATTTACATTTTGATTTTCCGCCCAAGAAAAATGTTTGCAATCCTTGCACCGCACAACCTCAACAACGCTTTCAGCCGGAGCTTCTTTGATTTTTTCAAGAACCTTATCGTGATAAGAATTCAAGACTTTTACAAACCACATCTTTCCTGAACGTTCCCCGTGAACCATTACGCCCAGCGGTTCGATTTCTTTGAGCAAAGAGCTTCTCTTTATATATTCATTCACTATCAGCACCTCCTTTCAACCAACTCGGAACATATTTTTCTTCTGTATATCTGCCGTTGAACGAAAGTCTTCCGTTTCTGTCAACTTCAGATTCTTCGTTAACTCCGTTCATTTCCGCCTTGCATTTCGGGCAGGTATCGGGCAAACTTTCACCGAATGCGTCATCGAAGAAGTATCCGCACTTGCTGCAAAGTAAACCACCGTCTTCGTTTATCCACCATTCAGCCTTCCTGCAAAACAAGAAATAATCATTTTCTTCGATTCTGTTCTGAACAGCGAAAACGTCAACGTATTCCTCATCCTGCGGACACCACTGGCATTTCTCACAGACCTGCTTGCCGTTTTCGTAGTTCTCGAGTCTCACTCTGCCGCAATTCGGGCAAGGTGTACCGCTGTACCCTAAACACCTTCCGAAGTCAGACTGCATCAGCTCTCACTCCTTTTGTATGCGCTTATAATTTCACACACGGTTTTCTTGCTCAGATTTCCTTTTTGTTCGTTCAGCAGAGAAATAAGCTCAGCTTTGATTTCTTCGGTGATTTCCTCTGCGATTTCTTTTTTTGTTATCGCAGCATTGTTGAATTTGATTGCGTATGAATTAACCTTGTCTCTTTCTGCGGCAAGGCTCTCCTTTGCATTCTGATAGCTGATTTTCCATCTTTCAATCTCCGATTCGGCTTGCCTGAGTCTTTTGTCGTATTCATCAAGAGTCACCATAGCGGCATCATATTTCAGCTTTGTTTCTCTTGCTTCCTCAATCTGCTGCTCCAGGCTCTGGTTAATCAGCTTGAGTTCATTGACCTTTTCGTATTCCTTCACAAGATATGCCTTGATATCAGGAACAGAAACAGCAATCTCCCTCTCATCAACCTCTCTTTTTGCAAGGCTCTTTTCTTTGATTCTTTCAAGAAATCTCATCAACCTTCACCCGCCTTTCTGTTTATAACACGGTCAATATCGTTTAAAATCTCGTGTTGACGGTGTGCCAATCCGTTCAGAAAATCAACCGTTCCTTTTTCCGCTGAAAACTCAGAAGGCTTGTTTACTATTTCAGATTTCAACTCTTTTGCAAACTCTTTGATTGTTTCTGCTGAAATGTCAAACAGCAAACGGTCATAATCCTCTATGGATTTCGAGTGTATCTCTGAATTGTTGCCAACCTTTACCTTAAACGGATATTCTTCGCTCGGCATCTTTGCAGAGAGTTCTTTCTGCAACCTCTCAATCTCTGCTTGTTGGCGGTTGATAAGGTCAATAACATCTTCGTTGCGTTTTGTAAGACAAGCTGGGCTGCATAGGTGATAAGGGCATTCAAAACACAATGATTCTTTCTCCGAATTACAACACTCCAAAGCCTTAACAATCTCGTTATCTGTCATTTCTCGGTCTGCCTCTCTTTCTGTCAGCTTTTTTCCATACCTGATGCAGAGCATATTGACCGCTTTGCTGTTTCTTCTCCGCAATCAGATGCAGTCCTTTAAAGCAATCATCACACAGATGCACTTTTATCTTTCTTTTGCTGTTTTCGGGAAACACACCGCAATAATCAAAATGACAGCCTACAAAGAATTCTTTCATTTTTTCTTTGTATGGGTCTTTAATTGCTTTTTCGCAAGCATCACATTGATAGACTTTCATTCCACCTCACCCACCATTTCATAAGTCTTTTCAAAGATATCAGGTTTGCAAGGATAAAATTCGCCTTCAATTCCTTTGATAATATAATCTCCTTCGGTTGCAATATGGTCGCCCTCAAGTGTTGGGATTATACAAGTAGCTATCATTGTTCGGCTATCTCTGATCCCGAAACTGTGTGCAAGACCGTTTGTAAAGTCTTTTATCTCCGGAAAATTGTTTTCTGTGAATCGAACAGCTTCAATTACAACCGGCTTTTTTCTGTATTTCACTCCGCCTCGCCGTCCTTCCCCATAACTCTGTCAAGTATCTCGTCAATAACAGCAACCGCATCCATAACTCCGTTTGCGACGGTATCGCTGTCATCGTCAAGAATAAGTCCTTCTATAAAGCCGAGCTTTCTCTGAATCGCCGTGTAATCGTTAAGTGTCATAATGCATTCGTGTGCCTTTTTCTCTTTGAGAGCAATCAGCTCATCGTTTCTTATGTTCGGCATTTCTTTTTCTCAACCTCTTTCTTTGCTTCTTTCTTTTGCCTTAACCGTTGCTCTCGCAATCAAAACACCCGTTTCCGTCAGTCTCGGATCTTCATACTGAAGACCCTGCCGTGTCATTTCAAGGTTTTCAGCTTTGTTCACAAGAGCGAGGTTATCAAGGCTGCAATTCAGTTTGTCGCCGTCAAGAAAACGAATGTTATATCCTTTCGGAATCGGTCCGTGAGCTTCTTCCCACACAAGGCGGTGCTTCGGAACAAAATTCTTATTGCCGGGTGACGGTCTCATTCTGACCTTCACTTCTATATAACCGTCTTTTGTGATTCTTTCATAGCCTATCGGCTTTGTGTTGTGAGGCAAATTTCCGACCTTGTACTGTGTTTCGGCCATTCTCCCAACAGTCGGAGGGTGTGTGCCTTTGTTTGCGGGCACATGGCCTTTCTTGAATCTTCCGGTCAGACCGTTGTTGATTTTGTGATTTGCCATATATCCCTTCACTCTCATAAGGGTTATTGGCTCTTCAAATTTTTGGTTGTATGCTTCAACAATCTCCGCATATGTATGACCGGGAATATAACTTCGAAGAAACTCATGTTCTTCCTGTGTGTATCTGTGACCTACCATTGTTCAAACTTTTTAATCCTTTCTCTCAGAGATTGATTTTCTTGTTTGAGCCTTATGTTTTCCTCCGTCAATCATTTACCTGTCTGTCCGAGCAGAGAAACCTCAATGTTATTTTCGGGATTATATTCATCAAAATGTTTCTTCGCCTGAAGCGCAAGCGAACTGTTATCGATAATTGTTTTTGCGATTTTCTGAACAGCCTCGCTCCTTTTGATTTCCTTTTCAAGCTGTGCATCATCGAGGTCATCGTCATTCAGCCTCTCGATACTTTCAAAAAGATAATTGTTCAAGTCTGTTAATGTGTTCTTCATCACGCACTCTCCTTAAATTTTCTTTCTGCCGTTGCAGCATACACGTTCGGGTTTACGCCCTCATATAGAGCGATGATTCCGAGCGCATCCTTCAGAAGTTTCTCAAAATCCGCACCGGGCATTATCGCTTTTATAAGCTCCGAGAGTTTTTCTTCTCCCGCCTTGATGTTCTTCTGCCAGGCAGAGTAAGCCTCAAGGTTCAGAAGCCTCGCCTTGCGCACGTCGTTGAAACGTTTAAGAGCTGCAGCCTTCTGCTTAGTTGCCGTGCTTTTTGTAATAACACTTCTCTCAAACTTCACCGTGATTCCCGCAAGCTCATAGTATGCCATCTGCTCCTCGGGTGCTGCATTCTCAGGCAAAGCTCTGTCGCTCCTCGCCATTTTGTAAATCTCATTAAAATCAAGCATCGTTCACACTCCTTTTATTTTCCCTCGGCTCCCTCGTGAGGGAGCTGTCGCCGCAGCGACTGAGGGAGTAACCGTCACACCCTGAGTCCGTTAACCGCATTCTTAACCTCAACCGCCTTCTCCTCGGTAAGGCCGATAATTCCGTTCTCGTTCTTGCCGATTATAACCGCAGGGCCGTAAATGTCATCCTCTGCCGACGGCAAAGCAGCATAATATGAAGCTCGGTCATTAACTCCGAGCTCGGTTTTCTTTCTGCCGTGAGTCGAAAACATCGTCATCTGTGTATCAAAACCTTCAACCGCATCCTCTTTAATCAGACTGCCGAGCTTGTCCCTGATTATGGATGCCGCCTTTTCGGGTGAATTGAGGCTCTTCATATATGCCTCTTTGTTAACCGGAATAATAACAAGATATCTCTTTGCCATTTCAAATATCTCCTTTTAATAAAAATATTGCGGAGGAAGGCTTTCGCCCGTCAGATGTTTGGCTTGCCGCCCGACTTCGGCTCCCTGCGTTCTTCAGCCTCCCTCTCGAGGGAGGTGGCACGGCTTTGCCGTGACGGAGGGAGTTTCCGTAGGGGTCGATGCCCTCATCGACCCTTCTCCGTAACCGCAAACAAAACTATCTTTCTCTCAGACATATGCGCAATCATCTTCGTTCCTCCGTTAAGCACACAGCGGCAAAAGGGGGCGTCCGAAACTATAATGGAAGGAATTCAGACTCGCTGTGTACTTAACGCAGGAGAACAGCCGAAGCTGTCCTTTATTTGTACCCCCTCGGCTCCCTCGTGAGGGAGCTGTCGCCGCAGCGACTGAGGGAGTTTCCGTAGGGGCGATTCACGAATCGCCCGCAAAATCCGATGTCCTTTTATTTATCTGCCCGCCGTCAGAGTTTCACTGTCGGTCTTTCTTCTGTCGGTAACGATGCCGTCTTTGGCATTAACCGAAATTTTTGCCGTTCCCACTCCGGGGATGTTCATCGTAACCGAGCGCAGTTTATTTTCCGCTATCAGGTCAACTGCACTCTCCATAAGGCTGATGATTCTCTCATCGTTAACGGTCTCCCAACCTTCGCCCGGCTCGGTGAAAAGAATTCTGATGTTGCTCTTGGCTTCCCGCTTCTGAACCTCTTTCGCACGGTATGCCACCGCATCGGGGCATCTGCACCCCTGCGTGGCTCTTTCGTTCGCTTCCGCCTCGGTCAAACCTTCATAATCCCTCTGCTGAATCTGCCCGCAGAAACGGCAAACACCGTATTCAGCCATCAGACCTCAGCCTCTTTTCCAAACTCCTTCTCGCCCCACTCTTCAATAGGTTCCTTTGTTGTGAGCTGCCAGGCAATCGTTTCTTTTGTAACAAACACTTCAAAGTTTTTAACCTTTGTATCTGCGTTGATTTCGCCAATCACCTCAGCTGCCTTATGCAAAGTATCGGTAAGTAGCTGCGCCGTCAGTCCTTCTTCGGGAACGGTCTCATAATCACCGTAGTAATAAAACCTTTCGGTGGGTTCAGAGCAAGGCGTGCAACCGCAAGCACATTCGCCCTTTGCAATCTCTTCGCATTCCGCCTTGATTTTCTCATCGTCTCTGCCGATAAGCTCGCCCATATCTTTTCTCAGGCGTTCGTTAGCATCTGAAAGGAATGAAATGTGTTCCTTCAGAGTGTCGGTAAAAGCATCTTTTGCAATAAGGGTATCACCCAAAGCCTCAATTACCGCAATCGCTGTTTCGTGTCTCATGTTTGTTTCTCCTTTGTTTTTATATTTGAATGCATTCCTGCATTTCATTTGTTTCATATCCCTCGTGAGGGAGCTGTCGCCGCAGCGACTGAGGGAGTAAATGCCTTCTCCTTGAGGAGAAGGTGTCACGAAGTGACGGATGAGGTGTCATCAAATCATTCCCGTAGGGGTCGATGCCCTCATCGACCCTTATTTTCAATATCTGTAATTCTGCCAGCCGTCAATTATTCTGACTTTCAGAATATAGGTGTCTTTGATTTCCTTCTCGCCGTTGAGCCACATCATAAACTTCTTCGATGAACGCAGCTTCCTTGCAAGCCAGCATCTGAACCTTCTCCGGAGGGCAACCTCAACCTTCACAACCTCGGGTTCAAAACAGAATCCGATTATCAGCGCAACAACTGCGCAAAACAGCAAAATAAAACCTATGATTTCAAGAAACGTCATTTTTTCTCTCTGCCTTCCTTTGATATTTGAGTTCCGAATGCAACGAATCCTGCCTGAATTTCTCCAGATCATAACTCGCCGTGCTCACGGGCTTGTCCGTAACGGTGTTCAGGTCATCCTCCCACCTGCAGCCGTTCAGCCACGTCGATGCGTGAGGAATAAGCTCCGCCGTCTGCCATTGCTCGGTCTTTCTGTGCTTCATCACCGCATCAATCAGTGTTTCAAGCATCTTTCTGTCCTTGCAGGCCTTCTTGAACGCCTTGAAAGCATTAACCTTGTTAACCTTCCTCGGATATACCGCCCAGAACTCGTCAAACATCGCTTCAATTTCTTTTTGCTCCGCCTTCGGGTCAACAACTTCAATATGTATCGGTTTTCTGATGTCCTGCCACGGCTCAACAAGATTCGCCATCGCTTCCTTGATTCCTATAACCTCGTCCTCATCCTCGGTCATAAGCTCAACTTCAAATCTTATCTTGATTCCCATTTCACAAACTCCTTAGCTTTTCGTATTCGTCCGGATGCGCAGAATAGTAATCGCTCATGTGTCTGCTCAGATTGTCAAGCATAATGTTTCTGCATTCTGCTTTGCGTTCTTCCGTCATGCTGTCCCACGGAATAATGCTGCCGTCTTCCGTCTTAACAGAAAATCTGTATGTAAGCTGACCCGAGGCCCTTGCCATTCGCCCATCCCCTTTCATTAAAATCTATTCGTTATGTTGTTTTCCCTTGCCTGTCCTCACACTCTTTATCGCCTCCCTCTGGAGGGAGTTATCTACGCTTCATCAACGAACCTGAGAACGCCGATATCCTCTTCGTCAATCGGCACGTCCGTGAATTCTTCTCCGTCAACTCCGACAAATGCTATCGTTCCGCAGAAGCCCACTCCGAAACAGCTGCAGTTATAAGGCTTGTTTTTGATTCTGCCTTCCTCGTCACAGATAATAACAAGATTCGATGCAACCGTAACCGTTTCGATGTAGCCTCCGACTGTTTTCTGAAGCGCTTCGAGTGTGTTCTCAATCTCTGCAAACTTCAATTTGCCTGCAGGTTCCTTAATTAAAACTCGGATTTTGTCCATTATTCACACTCCTTCGGTAAGTTCATCAAGCGTGCATCCGAGAACCTCTGCTATCGCCTTGCCGGTGAGAATGTTCGGAATTTTTGTTCCTCTTTCGTACTGCGCAATCGCAGGTCTTGAAACTCCCGTTGCCTCTGCAATCTCAAGCTGAGAAAGTCCCTTGTCAATACGAAGTCTCTTGATGTTTTCGCCAACGCTCATTTTAAATACCTCCTGTTTCTCCCCGCCTCCCTCGGGAGGGAGGTGTCGCCGCAGCGACGGAGGGAGTAAATTCACTCTCTTTCTTTTTTCTTGCTTTTTTCAAAGTTATTTGCTATGATG
>JAZNRG010000126.1:0-14574 GCA_045590575.1 Acutalibacteraceae bacterium
CAAGAAATATGCAGAATTTCGAGCTTCTCAAGGAGCTGGGCAAAACCGACAAGCCCATCCTACTCAAGAGAGGTCTTGCCGCAACGATGGAAGAGCTTCTTATGAGTGCGGAATACATTATGGCAGGCGGCAACAACAAGGTTATGCTCTGCGAAAGAGGTATCCGCACCTTTGAACACTACACAAGAAACACAATGGATATTTCTGCAATTGCTCTGCTCAAAGAAAAAACCCATCTTCCCGTCATCGCAGACCCGAGCCACGCAGCAGGCATCGCAAGAATGGTTCGCCCCCTTGCCCTTGCGGCTGTTGCGGCAGGTGCAGACGGGCTTATGATTGAAGTTCATAACGACCCTGCCCACGCTCTTTGCGACGGACCTCAGGCACTCCGTCCCGAGGAATTCGCAGAAGTTGTTCGTGAAGCAAACGCAATCAGAGAAATAGTAATGAAGTTTTAACATTTCAGATTTAAGGTGATATTATGAAAATCGGAATAGCAGGACTCGGTCTTATCGGCGGCTCAATGGCGAGAGCTCTTGCCGAAAGCGGTAAGCACGAGGTTTTCGGTCTTGACCGCAACAGAAGCTCGCTTCTTGCGGCAAAAATGGTGGGGGCAATCAGCGGTGAGCTGACGGAAGAAAACATCGGCGAATGTGAAATGATTCTCATTGCTCTTTATCCCGAAGCAACGGTTGAATTCGTTGAGCAGTACGCCTCAAAAATCAGAAAGAACGCAATAGTTTCGGACTGCGGCGGTGTTAAAAGAAAGATTTGCGGTGTATGTGAAAAGCTCGCCGAGGAAAACGGATTCATCTTCATCGGCGCTCATCCGATGGCGGGCACTCAGTTTTCGGGTTTCAACTCCTCGAGAGCAAATCTTTATAAAAATGCAACGATGATTGTCACTCCGAAGGAAAACACCGATATCCGCATCCTCGAAAAGCTCAGAAATGTGCTCATCGATGCAGGTTTTGGCGCAATTAACTTTACAACTCCCGAAGAACATGATAAAGTAATAGCGTTCACTTCTCAATTACCGCATATCATTTCAAACGCCTATGTCAAGAGCCATACGGCGGTTAAACAGAAAGGCTTTTCGGCAGGCAGCTACAGAGATTTAACAAGAGTTTCAAAGCTCAACGAAAAGATGTGGACAGAACTTTTCTTTGAAAATAAAGATAATCTTTGCAACGAAATCGATTTTCTTGTTGAAAGGCTCCGGGAATACAGCGCCGCCCTCAAAGCGGACGACAAAGAAACTCTCGTTGCCCTTCTTAAAGAAGGTACAGACAGCAAAAAACAGGCAAAGTAGGGTTATAAATGGAAACTATCAGAATTAATGCCTCAAAAAAATATGATGTTGTTATCGGCAAGGGAGTGCTTTCCTCTCTCGGCGAAAAATGCGTTTCACTTTTCGGCAAAAGCAAGGCGGTTATCGTAACCGACAGCAACGTTGCTCCCTTATGGCTTGGAAAGGCAAAATCAAGCCTCGAGAATGCGGGAATCGGAACTGTTGAATTCGTTTTCCCTGCAGGAGAAGAATCCAAGAGCGCCAAAACCCTCTGCGAACTGATTGAGTTTATGGCGGAATGCAATCTCACCCGAAGCGATTTTGCCGTTGCACTCGGCGGCGGCGTAACGGGAGATATGACGGGTCTTGCGGCTTCTCTCTATCTGAGGGGAATCGATTTCGTTCAGGTGCCGACAACCCTTCTTGCGGCAGTCGATTCATCCGTCGGCGGCAAAACGGCAGTTAATCTTTCGTCGGGCAAAAACCTGATGGGTGCATTCTGCCAGCCTTCACTCGTGCTTTGCGACACAGACACTCTTTCCACCCTGCCCGAGGAGGAGTTTGCAAACGGTATGGCGGAAATAATCAAATACGGCGTTATCTTTGATAAGGATTTATTTGACAAAGCAAAGTCGGGTGATGTAAAATCCGATATAGAAGATATTATCGCACGCTGTGTTGAGCTTAAAAGAGACGTTGTTGCAAAGGATGAATTCGACAACGGCGAAAGACAGCTTCTCAACTTCGGTCACACAATGGCTCACTCCATCGAAAAATGCAGTAATTTCGAAATCCCCCACGGCTCTGCTGTTGCAATCGGAATGGTCATTGCATCAAGGGCTGCTTATGCCCTCGGATGGAGCAAAGAGGACTGCACGGCAGCAATTATTGAAGCAAACAAAAACAACAATCTGCCCTGCGAATGCGGATATTCACCCGAAAGCCTTGCAAAGGCGGCTCTTTCCGATAAAAAACGTTCGGGCGGCACTATAAATTTTGTTGTTCCCGAAGTTATGGGCAAATGTGTTTTGAAGAAAATCCCCGTTGAGGATTTATACAGAGTTGCGGAGTGTAAATAATGGATATCATCATCACCCCATCCCCGATATCGGGCGGCATTGAGGGTATCGCCTCAAAATCATTTGCACACCGTGCGTTGATTTGCGCCTGCCTTGCGGAAGGTAAAAGTGAAATCAGAATAAACACAACCTCTGCCGACATCGAAGCAACGGTTTCCTGCCTTCGCTCACTCGGTGCGGGGATTGAAATAAACGGCTCGGTTTACACCGTTACCCCGTTTGATTTCTCACGCAAAAACGCTGAGATTGACTGCGGCGAAAGCGGCTCAACAATCAGATTTTTGCTTCCCGTAATTTGCTCTTTGGGTATAAACACAAAAATTCACGCCCACGGCAGGCTTCCCGAAAGACCTCTTTCTCCGCTGAAAGAAGAACTGATTCGTATGGGTGCCGAAATCTCCGAATCTTTCCCCCTTTCCGTTTCGGGAAAGATTCAGTCGGGTGAGTTCACAATAAAAGGTGATGTCAGCTCACAGTTTGTGACAGGTCTTTTGATGGCACTCACTCTTATCGGCGGCAGAATCAACCTGCTTCCTCCCGTGCAGTCAAGACCTTATATCGATATAACCCTCGAGGTTCTCAGGTCATTCGGTGCGGATATCAAAGAAGAAAACAACACTTTTTACATAAATAAATCACCGCTCATCGGCAGAGAATTCACCGTTGAGGCAGACTGGTCAAATGCAGCTTTTCCTCTTTGTATGGGAGCTGAGGTAACGGGTCTTAATCCCGATTCCGTTCAGGGCGATAAAGCGATACTTGATGTTCTGAAGAATATGGGTGCGGTTATCACTCAGAACGGCGGCAGTTTCAAAGCGGATGTTTCGTCACTTCACGGCTGCAGAATCGATGCGGCGGATATTCCCGATGCCGTGCCCGTTATTGCGGCGGTTGCGGCAACGGCAAACGGCGAAACCGTTATATATAACGGCGAACGCCTGCGCATAAAGGAAAGCGACAGAATTCAGACCACCTGCTCAATGCTCCGCTCGCTCGGTGCGGATATAACCGAAACTGACGACGGAATGATTATCAAAGGCAAAAAATTTCTTTCGGGCGGCGAAACGGATTCGTTCAATGACCACAGAATTGCAATGGCGGCGGCGGTTGCGGCTTGCAGATGCAAGGGCAATGTCATAATCCGCAACGCTGAGGCGGTCAACAAATCATACCCCCGATTTTTCAATGATTTTAACAAGCTTGGAGGCAAAGCAGATGTCCTGTAATTTCGGAAACAAAATAAAAATAACAATATTCGGTCAGTCGCATTCCGAGGCAATCGGCGTTGTGATTGACGGCTTGCCCGCAGGCTTTAAGATTGATACGGAGAAAGTTGCGGCATTTATGTCAAGGCGTGCTCCCGGCAACAGCGACCTTGCAACTCCGAGAAAGGAAGCGGATGCGGTTAAAATTATTTCGGGTGTTGTTGATAACGTTACCTGCGGCGCCCCCCTCTGTGCGATAATTGAAAACACAAACACCCGCTCGGGCGATTACGATAAGCTCCGATTTATTCCCCGCCCCTCCCACAGCGATTTTGCCGCAATGATGAAGCACGGCGGCTTCAACGACATCCGAGGCGGCGGCAACTTCAGCGGCAGGCTGACCGCTCCCCTGTGCTTTGCGGGTGCGGTATGCATTCAGATGCTTGAAGAAAAAGGAATTCATATCGGTGCTCATATTTCATCAATCGGAAAAGTTAACGATGAAAAAATCGATGCCGTAAACGTAAATAACAACGATTTTAAAAATATTCTTTCAAAACCCTTCCCCGTTATCAGCAACGAAAAAGGCGAATTGATGAGAAAAGAGATATATGATGCAAAAGCAAGCGGCGACTCGGTCGGCGGCACAATCGAATGCGCAATCGTCGGAATGCCTGCAGGCATCGGCGACCCGATTTTTGACGGAATCGAAAACCGAATCAGTATGGCTGTTTTCGGTATTCCCGCAATAAAGGGCATTGAATTCGGCGCAGGATTCGAAAGTGCAAAGATGCACGGAAGCGAAAACAACGATGCCTTTACCGTCGAAAACGGCGACATAAAAACCGTTACCAATAACCACGGCGGTATTCTCGGCGGTATTTCATCGGGTATGCCGATAGTTTTCCGCTGTGCCGTCAAACCTACTCCGTCAATCGGAATTGAGCAGAATTCGGTGAATACCAAAACAAAAGAAGCCGAAAAGCTCGTTATCGGCGGCAGACACGACCCCTGCATTGTGCCCAGAGCGGTACCGTGCGTTGAAGCGGCGGCGGCTGTTGCGATAGCGGATTATATTTTATAAAAGGTGATTACCGTGGATTTAAAAGAACTCAGAAACGATATAGATAAAATTGATTCTCAGCTTATCAGACTTTTCGAAGAAAGAATGGAGCTTGCCGCAAAGGTCGGCAAATATAAGCAGGAAAACAACCTCCCCGTATTCAACAAGGAGCGTGAAAGAGAAGTTCTCAACTCGGTCACTTCAAGCGTAAAGCCCGAGCTTGAGGGCTACGCAAAAACGCTCTATGAAACTCTTTTCAACGTAAGCCGTTCATATCAGAAAAAAATCACAAAACCCCAATCTCCCGTTTCAAAAATGATTGAAGACGTTACTTCCCAGACCCCTTGCCAAAGACCTGACAGAGCCGTTGTTGCCTGCCAGGGTGTTGAGGGCGCATATTCGCAGTTTGCCTGCGACAAGATGTTTGCATATCCATCAATCGTTTACTGCAGAGGCTTTGAAGATGTTTTCAAGGCTGTTGACAGCGGTCTTTGCCGATACGGCGTGCTTCCCGTTGAAAACAGCACGGCGGGCACTGTCAACAAGGTTTATGACCTGATGAAAGAGCACAAATTCTATATCGTTCATTCGCTCAAGCTTTTCATCCGACATTCCCTTCTTGCTCCCGAAGGAGTAAAACTTGAGGATATCAAAGAAGTTTTCTCCCACGAGCAGGCACTCAACCAGTGCTCCGAATTCCTTGCAAAGCTCGGAGTTAAGGTTACTCCCTGCGAAAACACGGCGGTTGCGGCAAAAATGGTTGCCGAAAGCGGCAGAAAAGACTGCGCATCCATCGGCTCAAAAGAGGGTGCGGCTCAGTACGGTCTTAACGCTCTCAGAGCGGGAATTCAGAACACAGACAACAACTACACCCGTTTCATCTGCATATCGAAGAAGCCCGAAATCTATCCCGGCGCAAAAAAGACCAGCTTCATGATGACAATTCCTCACGAACCCGGCTCACTCTATAATATTCTTTCAAGATTTGCCGCCCTCGGTCTGAACATGACTAAACTCGAAAGCAGACCCATTCCCGGCAGCAACTTTGAATTTATGTTTTATTTCGATATCGACGCATCAGTTTATTCGGACAGCCTGAAGGCACTTTTCAGCGAGCTTGAAAACGATGCGGAGCAATTCAGCTATCTCGGCAGCTATACCGAAGAATAACACAAAAACAATTTTCTTTAATTAATAATGAATAATTAAGAATGAAAAATTGAGGGCGGGTTTCACCCGTACCCTTTATATAATCGGTCATAGGCGGAGCCTATCCTGCACTTTTAATTATTCATTTTTAACTTTTCATTTTTAAAAGGTGATTTTATGTTTGGACTTCTGGGCAGAAAGCTCGGTCATTCGCTGTCGCCCGAAATTCATTCGCTTCTTGCGGATTATGAATATAGACTTTACCCCACCGAACCGGAAAAGCTCGATGAGTTCTTTGCGGATAAATCGCTCAAGGGATTCAATGTAACGATACCTTATAAAGTTGAAGCATATAATCGATGCGATGAGCTGAGCGAAACGGCAAAAAAGGTCGGCAGCGTAAACACCGTTATCCGCAGGGCAGACGGCTCGCTTTACGGCGACAACACCGACTACTTCGGCTTTTCTTATATGGCAAAGAAATGCGGATGCGATTTCAGAGATAAAAAGGTTCTCATCCTCGGCACTGGCGGTGCAAGCCTGACTGTAAAACAGGTTGCCTCGGATTCGGGTGCAAGAGAAATTATCGTTGTTTCACGCTCGGGAGAAAACAACTACGAAAACATCAGCCGCCATTACGATGCGGATATCATAGTCAACACCACCCCCGTGGGAATGTATCCGAATAACGGCGAAAGGCTGATTGACCTTTCGAAATTCACAAAATGCAAAAAGGCTCTTGACCTTATCTATAACCCCGCACGCACTGTCTTTCTGCTCGATGCCGAAAAGCTCGGTATCGACTGCATCAACGGTCTTTATATGCTCGCGGCTCAGGCTTTGCCTGCGGCGGAAAAATTCTCGGGCAAAAGCATTCCTTTTGAAAAAATCGATGAGGTATACGAAACCATTATAAATAATCAGAAAAATATTGTGCTTATCGGTATGCCCGGCTGCGGCAAATCAACCTGTGCACGGCTTCTCTGCGAAAAAACAGGCAGAGAATGCATTGATACCGATGCAATGATTGTTGAGGCTTCGGGCGAATCCATTCCCGATATCTTTGCAAAATACGGCGAATCCGAATTCCGAAGAAGAGAAACCGAAGCCGTGCTCCTTGCAGGCAAGGGTGCAGGCAAAATAATCGCTACGGGCGGCGGTGCAATTCTTAAGGAAGAAAACAGAATTGCACTCAGAGAAAACTCAACCGTAATTCTTCTCAACACATCAACCGATGCTCTTGCAACCGACGGCAGACCTCTTTCAAAGAACGCCGAAGCTCTTGAAAAAATGCTTACCGAAAGGTTGCCTTTATATCTCGAAACGGCGGATTACACCGTTGAGGTCAGCACCGACCCAGAAGAAACAATAAGGAGGATTCTCCAATGCGTATCCTTGTAATAAACGGTCCGAATATCAATATGCTCGGCATAAGAGAGCCCGGTATCTACGGCAAAAACACCTATGCCGACCTTTGCGAACTGATAAAGAATTATGCCGCAGAAAACGGCGTTGAAGTGAAGCTCTTTCAGTCAAACCACGAGGGGGCAATCGTTGACGAAATTCAGGCGGCTTACGGCGAATTTGACGGGATAGTCATCAACCCCGCCGCATATACCCACACAAGCATTGCAATTCTCGATGCACTCAAATCCGTTGCCCTGCCCGCAGTTGAAATCCATATTTCCGACGTTTCGGCAAGAGAGGATTTCAGGCAGATTTCCTATGCGGGAATGGCTTGCGAAAAATCCTTCATCGGTCTCGGCTTTGAGGGATATCTGAAGGGTATTGATTATTTAATCAATAAGTAAACCGTAGGGACAGCCCTTGCGGCTGTCCTCGGCGGGACGTGGGCATCCCGCCCTGCATGGCAAATATATTAATCGGCAACATAAAAAGGGGCTGTAAAAAACAGCCCCAAAAATTTTGTAAAGGTATAAATAAACAGAAAAGGTTCGTATAACATTTGCCTCCCTCTGAAGAGGGAGGTGGATTTTGCGAAGCAAAAAACGGAGGGAGAGAACTGCAAAAAGCCTTATATATCAATGGATTTTCGCAAAATCAATCTCTCCCTCAGGGTCTATGACCCAGCTCCCTCGTCAGAGGGAGCCTTTATTTGTAAAATTCTTTTTAAAAGTAAAAATTGTATATGCAAGCAATAAGGGGCTGTTTTTTTTCAGCCCCTTCATTTTTTATTTAACTATTTCTGTTACGCCTGCGCCGATTTTTGTTGTTTCTCCGCCGAGAATAACGATTGCGTCAACACCCTCGGGAACGGTGAACGTATATACCGTCTTGCCGCCTTCTGTTCTCCATTCGGATTTGACAAGTCCCTTTCTGCTGTCAATTGATGCTTTGACATAGGTCAGTCTTGAATCTGTAATCGGAGCAAAGGTGATGCTCTCGAATCCGGGGCGGTCTTCGTCAATCTTGATACCCGCCGCATCGCCGTAGAGCCAGTCGGCAACCGAGCCGTAAGCATAATGGTTAAAGGAATTCATCGAGGTGCTCCACATTGTGCCGTCCTCACGAACGCTGTCCCAATGCTCCCAGATTGTTGTTGCTCCCATCTTGACCGAGAAGAGCCACGAAGGATATTCCTCACGGAGAAGAAGGCTGTATGCCGTTTCGGTGTATCCGTTATCGCTGAGTGCGTGGAGAAGATACGGAGTGCCTACGAAACCCGTTTTGAGGTGGCCGCATTCGGCAACAAGCTCGTTGAGCTGCTTTGCGGTTTCGGCAATGTTATCGCTGATGCCGAAGTGAACGGCAAGCACGCAGGCTGTCTGCGTTGCGTATTCTCCCTTGATTCTGCCGTTTTCCATATATTCTCGTCTGAATGCGAGAATCGATTTTTCTCTCTTTTCGAGTACCTCTGCGTTATCCTCGCCGCAGAGAGCCATTGACTTTGCAAGAATATTTGACGAATAGATATAATATGCGGTTGCGATAAGATTCTTTTCCGTGCCCTTTGAACAGTCTTCGGGGCTGCTGCCGTCGAGGTTGAGCCAATCGCCGAAATGCCAGCTTCTGCACCAGATTCCGTCAAAGCTGTGCTCTTCGATGAATTCAATGTATTTTTTCATTGATTCAAGAGAATCCTTGAGAATATCGGTGTTGCCGTAGGTCTGATAAATCTGCCACGGACAGATTGTTGCTGCATCTGCCCAGGCGGCAGAGCAGTTATCGTCAGGACTGAAAACGCCGGGAATAATATGGGGAATGCTGCCCCAATCTGTCTGATCTGCACGAAGATCGGCAAGCCATTTTATAAAGAATCTTTCAACATCAAAGTTATATGATGCGGTTTTGATGAATACCTGCGCATCGCCCGTCCAGCCGAGACGCTCATCTCTCTGCGGGCAGTCGGTAGGCACATCAAGGAAGTTGCTCTTCTGACCCCAGATGATATTGGAGAAAAGCTTGTTCACTCTTTCGTCAGAGCACTCAAAATGACCCGTGCGCTTCATATCGGAATGAACAACGATTGCGGTGAAGTTTTCCTTTTTCACCTCGTCGCTCCAATTTTCGAGCCTGATATATCTGAAGCCGAAGAAATTATATTCCGCTTTATAGGTATGCTCCTTACCGTCACAAATAAATACTGCCTGAGCCTTTGCGCTTCTGAGGTTGTCGGTGTAGAAATTACCTTCTGCATCAAGTACTTCCGCATGGCTGATAACGGCTCTTTCGCCCTTGTTGCCTTTTATTTTAAACTCAACATAACCCGTCATGTTCTGACCGAAATCAAGTACGGTTTCGCCCTTGGGAGTAATGATGATTTCAATCGGCGAAAGTCTTTCCTGCTCAACAACCTTTTCACCCTGACGGTCAAGAAGAATATTTTTGTTCTTCGAGAAAACAAGAGCCTGCATCGGGTTGATATCAACAAAAGCAGGGTTATAGATATAGCCGTTATAGATTGTGGAATAAACCGTTTTGCCGTTTTCGCATTTCCAATCTCCGCCGCTTGTAATAATTTCTGTTTCGCCGTCCGCATATTCAACGGTAAGAGCACAGAGTGCGGCTGTTTCATTGAATCCGAGCTGCATATCACCGAAATGCATACCGAAATAGGTGCTTGCCTTCCAGCCGGGTGCAACGCCGAGGTAAATTGTGTTTTTATTCTCCTTAAGCATTGCGGTAACATCGTATGTGTCAACCTGCAGACGCTTTCTGTATGAAGTCCATCCGGGGGCAAGAATAAAGTCGCCCACTCTTTCGCCGTTGATTCTTGCAAGGTAAACGCCGAGTGATGTTACTTCAAAACTTGCGGAAACAATCTCTTTCTTTATATTGAATTCCTTTGTGAAAACCACTTCGCTGTCCCTGACAGCCTTTGGGCTTTTTATCCACTGAGCATTAAGAATATTTTTCATAAAAAACTCCTTTCGTTTCTTATATATAAATACTATAATATTACAAATAAAAATGCAATAAAAATTTATATTTACTCTCTTGATTGATAAGTCATTTATTGGTAAAATATAAGGTATAATAAAATTAAGGATGATTTAAATGAAAAGATTTTTATGCCTGCTTGCAGCATTAACAATGATTTTCAGTTTTGCTTCCTGCCAAAAGCTCGGCGAGGATAACGGCGAAGCCGAAAATCTCACCACCACTGCCAAAGCCCCCGAGGTCAAGGATATTACAAAAGCTGCCGAATTCAAGGATGAAAACGGCAGAGTTGTTTTTACGGTTGAGGTAACATATCCCGAATTTTCAAAAAACGCAAAAGAATCAACGCTTGAATATGTTAACCGAGTTGCTTCGGAAGTTTTCACCGATGCCTGCAAATTTGCAGAAAACAACACTGACAATGCCGCCTCATTTATGGATTCATCGGGCTCAACCACTCCGTGGTCAAAGAAAATAACCTTTGAACCAACCTATATGAGCGGCAGATACATCTGCTTCTTTACAAAAGAGGTTTTCTCGGCGGGAGCATCAGCCGTTTCCGAACCGAGTGTTTCGGCTCAGTGCTTTGATATTGCGAAGGGTATTCCCTGCGATGTTATGTATTTCTTTGCAGACCCCGAGCAGAATTTTGTTGAAACAAAAAAGAAGATGGCAGAGCTTGTAAGTCAAAAAGCTCTTTATGATTTCAATCCCAACGGAGCAGGCCTTGCAAATCTTCAGATGGAAAAGCTCATCAAGATGTTTGACCTTTACAGCTTCTTTCTTTCCAAAGATGGAATGGGATTCTATTTTGACAGAAACCTTCTTGACGACACCCAAAGCGGAAGCTATACCTGCGTTATCCCCTGGGCGGAGCTTGAAGGAATCTTTGTTCATCCGGAAACAATAGCCGTAAATTTCTGACCTCACCAAGAGGTTTCACAATAGCGAAGTAAAGGAGAGGATAAAAGTGTTCAAAACACTCCTGCAGCAGACAAAGGGTTACCGTCTGCTTTCAATACTCTGTCCGCTGCTCATAATAATTGAAGTATATATGGAAACACAGATTCCGTTTGTTATGTCCGATATGGTTGATAAGGGCATTCTCGGCGGTGCGGGCACGGAATACATTTTGCTTGAAGGCGGAAAAATGGTGCTTATGGCACTCGCTTCTCTTATCGCAGGTGCAGGTGCGGCAAGAGTTGCGGCAAAAGCCGGTATGGGCTTCGGTTCAAACCTGAGAAACTCAATTTTTGCAAAAATTCAGGATTTCTCATTTGCAAACACAGACCGTTTCAGCACGCCCTCGCTCATTACCCGAATGACAACCGATGTCAACACTCTTCAGATGGGCTACACAATGGTTATCAGAATGTTTGTGCGTTCACCGATTATGCTCGTTATGGCATTTTCAAAAGCAAAAACAATCAACACAGACCTTGCAGTTGTTTTTGCGGTTGCGGCTCCCGTTATGCTGATTCTTCTCGGTGTTATCGGTGCACTGGCTCTCCCGAGATTCAACAGCCTTATGAAAAAATATGACGGTCTTAACGCTTCCATTCAGGAAACACTCATCGGTGCAAGAGTTGTTAAGGCATTCGTAAGAGCAAAGCACGAAAAAGATAAATTCGCCGCATCAAACGATGAACTCCGTGATGCATCAATCTTTGCGGAAAAACTCGTTATTCTTTCAGGTCCGATTATGCAGATGACTGTTTACGGCTGCATTATTTCAATTCTCTGGTTCGGCAGCAACCTTGTTATCAAAGGCACTATGGCTGTTTCCGAGCTGACCGCATTCCTCACCTATGTCAATATGATTCTTATGTCTCTGATGATGATTTCCATGATTTTTGTTATGGCAACAATGGCAAGGGCATCTTTCACAAGAATCGGTGAAGTTATTGCGGAAGTTCCTGAAATCAACGACAGCCTTGCAGCCCCCTCTCTCATCGTTGAAAACGGCGATATCGATATGGAAAATGTCTGTTTCAAATACAAGAAAAACGGTCAGAAGAATGTTATTGATAACATCAATCTCCATATAAAATCCGGCGAAACCGTTGGCATTATCGGCGGTACGGGTTCGGCAAAAACAACCCTTGTTCAGATGATTCCCAGACTTTACGACGTAACGGAAGGCGTTGTTAAGGTCGGCGGCAGACCCGTTGCGGATTACACACTCAAGAATCTCCGTGATGCGGTTGCGATGGTGCTTCAGGTTAACCTTCTTTTCTCGGGCACAATTGAAGATAACCTCCGCTGGGGTAACGAAAATGCAACCGAAGAAGAAATAATCAATGCCTGCAAAATCGCTCAGGCTCACGATTTCGTAGCCTCCTTCCCCGACGGCTACAAAACAGAGCTCGGCCAGGGCGGCGTTAACCTTTCGGGCGGTCAGAAGCAGCGTCTCTGTATCGCAAGAGCGCTTCTAAAATCCCCGAAGGTGCTTATTCTTGACGACAGCACAAGTGCCGTTGATACCGCAACTGATGCAAAAATCCGCGAAGGCTTCAAATGCAATCACGGCGATGTAACAACTCTCATCGTTGCACAGAGAATAAGCTCCGTTGAACACGCCGACAAAATCATCGTTCTTGATGACGGTAAAATCAACGCAATCGGCACTCACGAAGAGCTTCTCGGCTCAAACGAAATCTACACAGAAGTTTATAAGTCTCAGCAGGAAGGAGGAAAAGAATAATGGCACGCAAATCATCTCCTCCTCCCCAAGGCAACAAACACCAGAAGCCGAAGAATACCAAGGCAACTTTTTCAAGACTTCTCGGCTATCTCGGCAAATCCAAGGTTCTTCTTTTCCTCGTTTTTATTTTTGTTATCACAAGCTCCCTTGCTGGTATCATCGGCACGGCGTTTGTTGAAACAATAACAGACGATATCCTTATGCCGATTATCGGTTCGGAAATCACCGCCGAAGTTCTTGCTCCGCTTGTTAAAATTCTGATTTTCCTTGCGTTTATTTACACTTTCGGCGTTATTTCTTCCTATGCATACTCAAGAATTATGATTCAGGTTGCACAGAAAACTCTTAACCTTATCAGACGCGACCTCTTTAATCATATGATGGATTTGCCCATCAGCTTTTTTGATTCCCACACCCACGGCGAGCTTATGAGCCGCTACACAAACGATGCCGATGTGCTTCGTGAATGCATCAGCCAGAGCTTTGTTCAGCTTGTTTCTTCATCGGTAACGGTTATCGGCACATTTGCAATGATGGCATATTACAGCCCCCTGCTGACCGTGCTTGTTATCCTTCTTCTCATAGTTGCATTTTTCATCATCAAAACCCTCGGAAAAAAGAGTGCTCATTATTTCAGGGCTCAGCAGAAATGCGTTGGCGAAGTCAATGGCTATATCGAAGAATTTATTGAAGGTCAAAAGGTTGTTAAAGTTTTTTGCCACGAACCCGCAGCAAAAAAAGATTTTGCTCAAATCAATGAAAATCTCCGAAATGCCGCAACCAACGCTCACACCTACGCAAGCATTCTGATGCCGATTATGGGTAACATCTCGTATCTCACCTATGCCGCATCGGCAACCATCGGCTCAATTGTTATTATGACCGTTCCCGAAGAATCCTTCTGGGGTCTTACCGTCGGTGCGCTTATGACTTTCCTTCTCTATACAAGGCAGTTCTTCCAACCGATAACTCAGATTTCGCAGCAGTTCAACAATATCATTGCCGCTCTTGCGGGTGCCGAAAGAATTTTTGAAATCATTGACACTCCTCCCGAAGAGGATAACGGCTATGTTACCCTCGTTAACGCAAAGAAGAATCCCGACGGCAGCATCACCGAATGTGAAGAAAGAACGGGCATCTGGGCGTGGAAACATCCCCACGGCGACGGCACTCTCACCTACACCGAATGGAAGGGCGATGTTCGTTTCCACGATGTAACCTTCAGTTATGACGGCAAAAAGACTGTTCTCAAAAATATTTCGCTCTATGCAATGCCGGGTCAGAAAATCGCTTTTGTAGGCTCGACGGGTGCGGGAAAAACAACAATAACCAATCTTATCAACCGTTTTTACGATGTTGATGAGGGTAAGATAACCTATGACGGAATAAATATCAAAAAAATCAAAAAAGGTGCGCTTCGCCGTTCGATGGCAATGGTGCTTCAGGATACACACCTTTTCACCGGAACGGTCAGAGATAACATCGCCTACGGCAGACTTGATGCGACAGACGAGGAAATTATTGCTGCCGCAAAGCTTGCAAACGCTCATTCATTCATAACAAGGCTGCCTGACGGCTATGACACAATGATTACGGGCGACGGAGCAAATCTTTCTCAGGGTCAGCGTCAGCTTCTTGCAATCGCAAGAGCCGCCGTTGCCGACCCTCCCGTGCTTATTCTT
>JAZNRG010000127.1:0-2247 GCA_045590575.1 Acutalibacteraceae bacterium
CAGTTCAAGATGGAAGCTGCAAGAGAAGTTGGCGTTAACCTTAAGCAGGGTTACAACGGCGACCTCACTTCCAAGGAAGCAGGCTCAGTCGGCGGTCAGATGGTCAAGAACATCTGTCCCGTACGAACTATGAAATTTACCCGCAATTACCGTTGGCTTGACGGTCACAGCAAAGAGATTACATACGAAGTGGCTCTTGCGGTATAAGCCTTATATATCAACGGATTTGACAATTTATTAAGGGAGGAATTATCAATGACAAATCAAATCAAAACCTGTGAATTCAACATCGACACTGCCTGCGTAGAAGTCAAACTCATCAATGGCTCTATGGTGTCAATCGACTGCGATGCAGTTGAGAATGAATATGCTGACAATATGTATGAGGTATCTGAACTCGATTATCTTATCTACAACGAACCGATGAGTTATGTCAGATTACTGCTCAGCGGTGAGATGGAAGAATATCTGCGAAACAGTACAGATTACACACCGTTATCGGATATGAGATAATAACATCAAGAGCTATATCAGCTGATTTGATTAGCTGTATAGCTCTTGATTTATTCAGAAGTTCTTACTTATTATCTTGCTTATTATCTTACTCGCAAAAGAGCTGACAAATCTGTATATTGACAATTTGTTTGCTTCATAATATAATAAGCGTAAAGAAATGATTGTTTACACTATATCGTGAGGTGAGATTATGGCAACGGATTACCGCAAGCTTTGCATTGAACTGTTCGGAACAGACAATGTTTCAGAGCTTCGTAAAATTGCAGGCAAGCAAAAAACAGGTCGAAAGAAAGCTTTGACAGACACCGACATTCAGAAAATAATTGAAATGCAGCAGCAGGGAATAACAACTCAGGAGATTGCAGAAAGCTTCGGTGTCAGCCGTCAGACAATCTCAAAATATCTAAACGCATTTCCCAAGGGCAACTACACAATGCGTATGAATTATATGTTCCGTCAGAAGGTCTGCACGGAAATCTACGTTGATTTCCTCAACGAGAAAATTTCAATCATCAACCGCACAAACGACGTTCTCCGCCGTGCATTCGGTGTTATCGAAAATCCGACGTGGGAAGATTTTCAGTATTTCCTGCGTGAAAGATGTTTCCCCGAAGAGCGAGGAAACAAAAAAGAAATCCTCAATTATCTCGGTATCGACCACTTTGACCCGCTTCAGATTGTTGAGGCTACCAAGGGCAGAATGGCAGAGGATAACCAATATATCAACTTTGTTTATGAAAGCAGGTGTTGATTTATGAACAACAAAATAATCAAAACTAAACCCGTGAAGATGATTACGGATTCATCTTCAAAAGGGAATCAGCCTAAATGGTATGGTGACGGCTTTTGGTTTAAGGCAGACCATATGGGATATGAAGGCCTGAGTGAGATTGTTATTTCAAAGCTTCTTGCGAAAACGAACATTCAGAATTCTGTGACGTATCATCCGACCTTTATTGAATACGAAGGCAAAAAACTTGTCGGTTGTTATTCTGAGAATTTTAAGAAAGATAACGAAACAATTTACACCCTTGAAAAGCTTTTCCGAGCATATACGGGTCAGTCTCTGGCAAAGGGTTTGCTTGACTATCCTGAAATAAAAGACAGAATAAAGTTCACAGTTGATTTTATCGAAAAGCATACCAATCTTGAAAACGTTGGTGCTTATCTGACGGCGATGCTTGAACTCGATGCGTTTTTCCTCAATGAGGACAGACACACAAACAACATTGCATTCATCAGAAACGATGATACGGAAGAATTCAGCTTCTGCCCCTATTTTGATTTCGGACTTTCACTTTTATCCGACACAAACGATTATCCGATTGATGCGGATATTTATGAATGCATTTCAAAAGTAAAAGCAAAACCGTTTGATACAGATTTCGATTTGCAGATGGATTCTGCAGAGGAACTCTACGGCATTCAGCTTACAATCGGGTTTACGGAAAACGATATTATAAATTCTGTTGAAGAATGCAAGGAATACTATGATGAAGCAATCCGTAACCGAGTGAAAAATATTCTGCTTGCAAGAAAAAATAAATTCAGATATCTTGTAGCAACAAATTGAGATAATAGGATTTTTGACGGCGGAGCAATCTGCCGTCTTTTTTTGGTGCCTTCAGGTGTGGAAATAAACCCCTGGTTCTACCAGGGGTTAAAGACGGCTTCAGCAAAGCCAAAACGGGCGAGCACAAAGCAAGCCCGAAAGGTTGAAAGATAATCAAA
>JAZNRG010000128.1:0-2313 GCA_045590575.1 Acutalibacteraceae bacterium
AATATCACCCGAACTGGACCGTTGTTGACCGCTATATTGATGAGGGCATAACGGGTACGCAGCCGAAAAAGAGACCTGCATTTCTTCAGATGATTGAAGATGCAAAGCTCGGAAAATTCGACCTTATCGTTACCAGAGAAGTCTGCCGATTCGCAAGAAACACGGTTGACACTCTTGTTACAACGAGAGAACTGAAAAACATCGGCGTTGGAGTTTTCTTTGTTGAGGACAACATATGGACTATGGACGGTGACGGTGACACTTACGTTATCAATCCCGAACAGGCGGAAACGGTCAGACTGATTTATGAGCTTTATCTCAAAGGTGAAATGGGTTCAATGAAAATTGCAAACGAGCTGACAAGACTCGGCAGGCTCAATGCTTCGGGTAAGGTTAAGTGGACCGCTGATAATGTTCTGAGAATACTTGCAAATCAGACTTATATGGGCGTTATGGCATACGGTAAATCCTACACAAACAATTATCTCGACCAGAAACGCTTCAAGAATTTTGATTCGTCAACATATATGTGTGTCGAGGGCAATTTTGAACCGATAATCAGCAAAGAGGATTGGGAAGCGGTTCAGAAGCTCAAAAGTCAGCGCACAACCCAGTCGCTTCAAACAGCAATACAGACAAGGAAAAGTAACCACAAACACGGGCGTCAGCTCAGCAGTGATGTGTGGGCAAGAAAGCTCCGATGTTCCTGCGGTTCATCGTTCCGCAAAAATATATGGCATAAAAATAAGAATTCCCCCGATGCCTACGGATATCAGTGCTACAACATCCGTAACAACGGCTCTGCGAAGAAAAGGCGTGAAGCGGGCGAAGACGATACAGGTTACTGTGATCAGCCGATGATTGCGGGATGGAAGTTCGAAGTAATGGGTCACAAAATTATGGAAGCCATCTGGAAAGAACGCAAATCCCTCATTGAAAACATTTGTGAAATCATAAAGAAGAATTTCGAAACCGAGAAGAAAGCTGAAGTCAATCTCTCGCTTCTGAAATCGGCAATTGAACGGCTGAAGAAAAAGAAAGAAACTCTGTTTGATATGAGAACAGAAGGCGAAATCACCAAAGAGGAATTTGTTCAGCAGAAGGATAAACTTGACCGTGAAATTCTTGATCTTGAAACGGAATACTACGAAAAAAGCAAACTTGCCGAAGAATCAAAAGCAGATGAACCTTGCTGGGATAAAATCATAGCGGCACTCAATGAAATGATTGATTTTTCAAAACCCGAGCTTGACCGGGAGGTTTATGAGAAATTCGTTTCAAGGATTGTTCCCGACGGCAAAAACAAATTCAGGTGGTATCTGAACCTTCGTGATGATGAAGATTATGAGGTCGATGCCGAGGTTGAAGGAAGAAAGAACAGAGCGGTTGTAACATTCGATGAAGTTGCTGATAACCTACCGGGCTACGGCTCGGTGATATCAATAAATGAACTCAGGAAGACGCAAACACCTGACCGGATCAGGACTCTACACAGGCAGCTATAAAAGGTTGATGGAGAAAGGTTCTTTGAAGATTGCCGAGTTAACAATCGGATATGAGTATGCATTGCGGTTTGTCATGATGCATTACCCGGAAAAACGCCGTGTTAACCACTGGCATGATGTCAAAATAAACCTTTATATCTAAAAATTTGACTCCCTCTGTCGGAAACGGCTGAGGGAGTTTTGTTATATAAAGAACACCCTATGACCGGAAAGGCCATAGGGTGTTCTTATGTTGGTTTGCAAGTTGTTGTGCCAAATTAACACTAATGCGATTCAATTAGAATGATATGTCAACATCTTTATCATCAGCAATACACGCGATTGCTTGTTCTAACTTGCTTTGCAAATATTTCATAGATTTATCTAATTCATAAATACCTGCATTTAAGTTGAACTTTTTATAGAGGCATAAAAAGAGGGAACAAACTGTAAAATACGGTTTGTTCCCTTATGTTATTTAATTCAAACAAATTATGATTCGTTAACGATTTTGCCTGTTATATGTTCAGGCTGTAATTCATAACAGACTGTATCTTTTGCAAACTTCCGGATTTCAGAATCAATATATTCAATGTCGGAAGTGTATTTAAGGCTCATACTGCGGTATATTTGGTTGGCTTTTTCCGAATCTTCAACAGTATGCATCCTGCCGAAAACAATTACACTTCTGATATTCAGCGACCATTCACCGTCTTTTTTATACCCTTCATCATACACGCAAAACGAAACTTTGTTGTCGGATGATATGGCGTCGGTTTTGTGTCCATTTTTGCCGCTGTGGAAATAAATGTATCCGTTTTCTTCGTTA
>JAZNRG010000129.1:0-3330 GCA_045590575.1 Acutalibacteraceae bacterium
ACACAACATTCAATTATAAGAACATCAATGTAGAAGTTACTGTTTCCGATGATAAGATCACAAATATCAAGTATTCCTATGATTTAGATTTTGAACTTACTGTCAAAGTATTAACGAGTTTTGAAGTTATATGCGCAAGTAGTACAAATGCTGTTTACTCAAACATTGAATATTAATTGTTAATATTGTTTAAAACTCAAAAAAGGACAGTGTTGGAGTTGATAAAATGTTAGAAATAAACGGCAGGAATTATTGTGAGCACTGTTTTGCGGAGCTGAACAGCAACGCAGGCAAATGCCCTTTCTGCACATATCCTAAGAATAATGAAAAATATCCCACCGCATTAACCGAAGGAACGATTCTTGCGGGAAGATATGTTGTTGGCAGAGTTCTCGGTAAAGGCGGATTCGGTGTAACCTATCTTTGCTATGATTCAAAAGACAGAACAAGAGTTGCAATAAAAGAATATCTTCCAGATTCACTTACTCACAGAAACACGGGTGAAACTCAGGTTTCAACCTACGGAGGAGAAAGCGAAGAATATTTCAAAACAGGTGCGCAGAAATTCTATGATGAAGCAAAGCTTGTTTCACGCTTCAACGGCAATCCCAACATAATCAGCGTTTATGAATTCTTTTATGAGAATAATACCACTTATTTCGTAATGGAATATCTTGACGGAACAGACCTCAAGCATTACATAAAGGAAAAAGGCGGAAAGATAAGCGAGGAAGAAACGCTGTATATAGCTCAAAAAGTTGCAGAAGCTCTGATGATAGTTCACAGCACGGATGTTCTGCACCGTGATATATCTCCCGATAACATATTTCTTTGCAGCGACGGAAAAGTGAAGTTAATCGACTTCGGTGCTGCAAGGCAGGTTGTGGGTGAAGCATCAAAGAGTCTTTCCGTAATTCTCAAACAAGGCTTTGCGCCTCTTGAACAGTATCAGAAGAGGGGAAAGCAGGGTCCGTGGACGGATATCTATGCCCTCGGTGCATCTCTTTATTATGCATTGACGGGAGAAGTTCTTGATGATGCCATGTCAAGAATAGCAGATGATGAGCTGAATCTGGAGAGTATCACTCCCGGATTTGCTGCAATTCTCCAAAAGATGCTCGAGATTAAAATCGAGGAAAGATATCAGAATACATTTGAACTTAAAACGGCACTTTCAGAGTTACCGATAACACCGAAACCGATTGAAATAAAGTCTTTGGAAAAAACAGCTGAGTCTGTGGCTGTTACCGAAGAATCAGACGATGTCAAGGTAACGGTAATAGTAAAAGACGATAATAAAATTGCAGAAGAAAAGAAAAAAGAATTTGATGTAAGAGCAATACTGGAAAAGGTAAAGACAAGCATTGATTTCAAAGATAAGAAAACACTTATCCCAATTTCATCAGTAGCAGTACTGATTCTTGTTGTGATAATCGCAGTAGTTGCGTTTTCGGGAAAAGAAGACATTAAGGTTGATGAAGATAGCGGAGGCAAGTATTCACAAACAGGCACATACGCACATACTGTAGGACCTTTTGAAAGCTTGACAGAAGCAATGAAAACCTCTTTGACACAAGCGATAGAAACTGTTGCTTCAGAAACGACAACAGCAACAACCAAGGCACCCACAACAAAGAAACCGACAACCAAGAAGCCTACAACAAGGAAACCGACAACAACCAAACCGCCTAAGCTTTCATTCTCAAATAAATATAAGACAATTGCGGCGGGTACAGCTAACTCAGCAGCTATAAAAACAGATGGTACTGTTTATTGGATAGGCTACAGATACAGCGGTGAAAATGTTTCGGGATGGAAGAACATTATAGATATCGATGCAGGCTCATATTATGTTGTAGGTCTTAAATCTGACGGAACCGTTGTTGCAACGGGTCAGAATACCGATGGCGAGTGTAATGTTTCAGGTTGGAAAAATATTGTATCTGTTTCAGCCGGAGATTCTCATACCGTAGGTCTTAAATCCGACGGAACGGTTGTTGCTACAGGAAAAAACGATGGTTCTCTATGGATTAAAGGCGGTTGTTGTGATGTTTCGGGATGGCGTAATATTATTGCTGTTGACGCCGGAGACTATCACACGGTAGGTCTTAAATCCGACGGAACTGTTGTTGCAACAGGCGACAACACTTATGGTCAATGTAATGTATCTGGTTGGGAAAATATTGTTGCGGTTGCTGCCGGACAATATACTTCGTTTGGTATTAAATCCGATGGAACTGTTGTTGCGGCAGGTATTAACAGTAACGGTGAATGCAGTGTTTCCGGTTGGAGAAACATTGTGGCTATTGCTGCAGATACTAATACAATAGGTCTAAAATCTGACGGAACCGTTATTGCAACAGGTTCAAATTCTTATAATGAGTGTGATGTTTCGGGCTGGAAAAACATCGTAGCAATTGCTGCAGGACAAAATCATACGCTTGGACTTAAATCTGACGGAACACTTGTTGCAACCGGATTTGATTCAAATGATGTTTGCGATGTTTCAGATTGGAAAAACATTAGAAACCCTAAATTTACCGGTATAGGTTAAAATTTTTCAGTTCAGGGATGTGATACTTTGCTTAATTTAAATGGCAAAAACATGTGTGAAAACTGTTTTTCTGTTATTGATAAAAATGCAAATTGTCCGTGTTGCGGAGGTTTACCACAACCAAGAGTGTCTTCGGCACTTTCTCTTAATTCTATTTTGCATGGAAGATATGTTATTGGTAAGGTTCTCGGTAAAGGTGGTTTCAGTATAACCTATATTGCTTATGACAGTAAGCTTGATCGCGTTGTTGCAATTAAAGAGTTTTTTCCGGATATGATTGTATCGCGAAATTCAGGGGAGTCGCAAGTTCGCATTAATTCTCCGGATAATGTTGATATGTTTAAAATAAGTGTGCAGAGGTTTTATGAGGAAGCAAAAATGATATCAGAGCTTCGCCACCCGAACATAGTCAATGTTTACAATCTGTATTACGAAAACGGAACAGCTTTTTATACAATGGAATATCTCGACGGATGCGACCTGAGATATTATATTGCTCAAAACAACGGAACAATAAGCGAAGATGCTCTTATGCCGATTGTTGCCTGCGTCGCAGAAGCACTTGAAACGGTTCATACAAAGGGGCTTCTTCACAGGGATGTTGCACCGGATAATATTTTTATAACAAAAGACGGACAGGTTAAGCTGATAGATTTCGGAGCTGCACGGAGTACATTGGCAAATGGCGGAGAAGGATTTTCTGTTGTTCTCAAGCAGGGGTTTGCTCCGGTTGAACAGTATCAGCGCCATGGTAATCAAAAGTCGGATCGTAGCCA
>JAZNRG010000130.1:0-4249 GCA_045590575.1 Acutalibacteraceae bacterium
TGAGTGAATCAACGGTTGTCAGATTTGCATCGAATATCGGATTTGACGGTTATCCCGAGCTTCAGAAACACCTGCAGGAAATGGTTAAAAGCCATCTCACAAGTGTTCAGCGCATGGATGTTGCCGCAAGCCGTTTTGTTGATGACGATTATGTTGACAAAGCATTTATGACAGATATTGAAATGCTCAAGGCAACCAGAGACAGCATTTCGAGAGATGCCGTTGCAAAAAGTGCGGAAGCTATCAACAACGCAAGAAAGATTTATATTCTCGGCATCCGCAGTTCTGCGGCGCCTGCAAGTTTTGCGGCATTCTATCTTCGCCTTTTATATGAAAATGTTGTTCTTGTTGACACCTCCGCATCAAGCGAACTTTTTGAGCAGATGTTCAGAATCGGCAGCGAAGATGTCTGCATAGCAATCAGTTTTCCGAGATATTCGAGCCAGACCGTAAAAGCCTTGTCTTTTGCAAAGGACAGAGGTGCAACGGTTATTTCGATAACAGACGGTGAAATGTCACCCATAGCTCCCTATGCAAGCCATCTTCTTGTTGCAAAGAGCAGTATGGTTTCGTTTGTGGATTCTCTTGTTGCTCCGCTGAGTGTTATCAACGCTCTTATTGCGGCGTGTTCAAGAGAAAAGATAGACGATGTGTATAACGATTTCAGAGCACTTGAAGAAATCTGGGATGAATACCACGTTTACAAAACCGATGCGGAGGACAGAAAATGAAAACCTCGTTATTGGTGATAGGAGGCGGAGCTGCAGGCCTTATGGCGGCAGGAACCGCATCACACGAAGGGATTGAAACCCTTGTGCTTGAGCGCAACGAACGCGCCGCCCGCAAACTTATGATAACGGGTAAGGGCAGATGCAATGTCACAAACAACTGTGCATCTCTTCAGGAACTTATTTCGAACGTGCCGAGAAACGGCAGATTTCTTTACGGTGCATTCTCGAGATTTATGCCCTCAGATGTAATTGCATTTTTTGAGGACAGGGGAGTTGAACTCAAAACTGAGAGAGGCAACAGAGTTTTTCCCGTTTCGGATAATGCGGTTGATATTGTTGATGCTCTTGTTTCTTATGCAAAGGAGAGAGCTAGATTTATAAACGGCAGAGCGGTTAAGCTTCTGACCGATGGTTCAAAGGTTATCGGCGTTGAAACCGAAAACGGAGATAAAATATTTGCAGATAAGATTATAGTTGCAACCGGCGGACTTTCATATCCGGGCACGGGTTCAACGGGCGACGGCTATGAGCTTGCCAAGCAGGCGGGACATAAGATTACTGACCTTGTACCCTCGCTTGTGCCTCTTGAAATCCATGAAGGCTTCTGTTCAAGCCTTATGGGCCTTTCTCTCAGAAATACCGCAATCAAGGTTATCGATACTGAAAACGGTAAAACCGTTTACACCGATTTTGGTGAAATGCTTTTTACTCATTTTGGAGTATCGGGCCCGATGATTCTCAGCGCATCGTCGCATATGAGGAATATGAAAAGCGGAAAATATAGAATATACATTGATTTGAAGCCGGCATTGACTGAAGAACAGCTTGATGCAAGAATTCTCCGTGATTTTTCAGAAAATACAAATAAAAACTTCATCAATGCTCTCAATTCTCTTCTGCCCAAAAAACTTGTGCCGGTTATCGTGAAACTCAGCGGAATAAATCTTTCCACAAAGGTTAATCAGATTACCAAGGAACAGCGCAAATCCCTTGTTCAGCTTCTTAAAGGGATGTGCATTACCGTAACAGGATTCCGTCCCGTGGCAGAGGCTATAATAACCTCGGGCGGTATTGATATTTCTCAGATAAACCCCAAAACAATGGAGTCGAAGCTTGTAAGCGGTTTGTATTTTGCGGGTGAGGTTATCGATGCCGATGCATATACGGGCGGATTCAATCTTCAGATAGCGTTTTCAACAGGCAGGCTTGCTGCTCTCAGCTCAGCCGAAGAAATAATAAATGAACGGAGTTATGATTATGGCGAATAATATTATCAACGTTGCCATTGACGGTCCTGCGGGTGCAGGCAAAAGCACGGTTTCCCGTGCCGCAGCAAAAGCAATGGGATATATTTATGTTGATACCGGCGCTCTTTACAGAGCAGTCGGCGTCAATGCCCTCAGAAAAGGCATCGATACCAAGGATAAGCCTGCGGTTGCTTCCACTCTTTCCGAAATAACGGTTGACCTTGTTTTTGAAAACGGTGAACAGAAGGTTCTTCTTAACGGCGAGAATGTTTCGGTTGAAATCAGAACTCCCCCCGCATCGATGGCGGCATCGGATGTTTCAGCCGTGCCCGAAGTCAGAGCATTCCTTTTTGATTTGCAGAGAGATATCGCAAAGAGAAACAACTGCATTATGGACGGCAGGGATATCGGCACCGTTGTGCTTCCCGATGCTCAGGTGAAAATCTTCCTTACAGCATCTCCCGAAGAACGTGCAATGCGCAGATATAAGGAGCTTATCGAAAAAGGCAGCAAGGTTGAATATAAAGAAGTTCTTGATGATTTGGTTCAGAGGGATTATAACGATTCGCACAGAGAAATTGCTCCGCTCAAACCCGCGGAAGACGGCGTTATTCTGGACACAACCGGAATGAATCTTGAGGAGTCAATCAATGCAATTATTCAGATTGTAAAGGAGAAGGTATAAATGAAAGGCTTCGACTATTCAGAAATCAAAGACAGCAAAACTTATGATTCTCTCAGACCGCTCGGTGAGCGTATTACCAATATGCTCTATAAAGTTGAATATGTAGGTCTTGAAAATGTTCCCAAAGAGGGAGGCTTTATTCTTGCCTCGAATCATATGAAAGCACTTGATCCTCTTTTTATCGCTATCGCTATAAAAGACAGACAGCTTCATTTTATGGGTAAAAAAGAGCTTTTTGAAAATCCCATTATAAAGTGGGCACTTTCAAAGGTTAACGGGTTCCCTATTGTGAGAGGCGGAGCAGATACCGAGGCTCTCGATTATGCGATCAGAATCCCTAAAGAAGGTCATATTCTCGGTATTTTCCCCGAAGGAACCCGTTCAAAGGATTTCAAACCCGCAAGAGCCAAAAGGGGCGTTGCTCTTATTGCCAAAGAAGCAAAGGCAGATATCCTTCCCGTGTCAATCTATTCAGCCGACCAGATGAAAAAAGGCACAAAGCTCACAATCAGATTCGGTGAGCTTATTCCTTACGAGAGTCTCGGATTTACGGAAGAAGGCTCAAAAGAAGAACTTAAAAATTGTGCAAAATTTGTAATGGACGAAATCACAAAACTCTGGGAGATGGGACATTGCGAATAACACTTGCCAAAACAGCGGGTTTTTGCTTCGGCGTTGACAGAGCGGTCAAAGCTGCTTATGAAATTGCATCAAAAGGCGTTGATGCAGTTACTCTCGGTCAGCTTATCCACAACACTTATGTGACCAACGAGCTTGAAGAAAAGGGCGTCGGAATAATAGATTCACCCTCCCAGGCGAAGGCCGGGCAGACCGTTATCATAAGAGCTCACGGTATTGCAGAAAACGTATACGATGAACTCAAAGAAGCGGGTGCCGAAATCTGCGATGCAACCTGCCCGTTTGTTAAAAAGATACATACGGTTGTAAGTGAAAATTCTTCAAAGGATGTTCCGGTTCTTATTGCGGGTGACCCCGCTCACCCTGAAGTTATCGGAATAGTCGGTCACTGTAAGGGCAGAGTTTTCGTTTTCAGGAATGCTGACGAACTTCAAAATATCTTCAGAGAAAACGAAGAATTATGCCGAGAAAGAATAATAACTGTCTCTCAGACGACATTTTCTCAAAATGAATGGAAAAAATGTAAAGAAAAAATAAAAATATACTGTACAAATTCAAAAATATTTGATACAATATGCTTTGCGACGCGTCAAAGGCAGGAAGAAGCTGCCGAGCTTTCAAAGAAGAGCGATATGATGATAATCATAGGCGGCCGCCACAGTTCAAACACAGTCAAGCTCAGGCTTGTGTGTGAGGAAAACTGTGAAACATATCTGGTGGAAAGAGCCGAAGAGCTCAGAACCATAAATTTTTCCCAATGCGCCGAAATCGGCGTGACGGCAGGGGCATCCACCCCTTCCGCAATAATTAAGGAGGTACTTTTAGCAATGTCCGAAATCGTAAAAGAAACCGCAAATATTCAGGTAGAGGAGGTGCCTTCTGAAGCAGCTATGACAGCAGACGATATGGATTTTTCCGCAGCACTTGAAGCTTCTCTGAGCAGCATG
>JAZNRG010000131.1:0-5913 GCA_045590575.1 Acutalibacteraceae bacterium
ATATTGATGCCGGGGCCGAGAAGCACGCCGACTTCTTCCTTAAGGCACTTCTTGCCGAGCGCAACGCCCATTTTATACTGAACGTCCGCCTCCCATCATGCGGCGGTTGTTGCCGCTGTGGGATAGCTGATTGCGGGCACGCTGTTTGAAAGGCTGTCGCCTGTCTTGCTGTAGTCCTTTTTACGGAGTCCGTGAGGGCCGTCGCAAACCATAATTGAGGGGAAGCCGTACTTTTCCATGCCCTTGAGATGCCAGAAATCCGCGCCGTCGCAGATAGCAGCCTTCTCTTCAAGAGTCATAAGGGCAAGAATTTCTCTGGGGTCTTTCATAATGATGTGTCCTCCTTATATATCGGTATTTTCATCCAAACTTAATATCTCTTCGGCTTTCACGCCGTCGATTTCTTCAACATTGCGGAGCTTTTTACGGATAATTTCGTTTCGCTTGTCCGCTTCATCAAGGGATTTGCCCGCTTCGTCAATCTTCTGCCTTGCTTTCTGGAGCACGGTGCCGAATTTATCATACTGCACCTTTGGGGCGGCAAGAAGAATACGAACTTCATTTGCCTTCTCGTTGATTGCAACCGCTCTGAAGCCGAGCGAAAGCGAATTGAGAAGAGCGGTTATAGTTGACGGGCCTGCAATCATAACATTGAATTCGCTTTGAATTTTTTCCGCTATTCCCGTGCGTGACGAGGTGATTTCCGCATAAAGACCTTCTGTTGCGAGGTACATAATTGCAAACGGGGTTGTGAGCGGAACATTGATATATTTCGTTATTGTTTTAGCTTCGCCGAGAACCCTTGCCTCAAGTGCTTTCCTTGCGGCGGCAAGTGCATCGGGGTCTGCCGAATCGGCGGCATCGCACAGGCGGACATAATCTTCCATCGGGAACTTTGAGTCAATGGGAAGATAGGTCATTTCGCCACCGTCACTCGAGGGAATGTGAACCGCAAACTCAACTCGGTCTTTTGAACCGGGAACACAAACGAAGTTGGTTTCGTACATTCCGGGAATCGTCTGGTCGAGGATTGCACCGAGCTGAACCTCAGCCCAGGTACCTCTTGCCTTAACGTTGGTAAGAACTCTGTTGAGGCTTGTTACGTTTGCTGTAGCTCCGTTTGAAAGCTCTTTCATTTCGCCGTGAGACTTATATACATTTTCAAGTCTGTCCGAAACGGTTTTGAACGAGCTGTCAAGCCTTTGAGTGAGGGTTTCATTGAGCTTTTCGTCAACGGTCAGACGCATCTGCTCAAGCTTCTTTTCGTTGCTTTCGCGCATTCTGTCAACCGCTTCGGCAAGCACCTTGCCCTGCTTTTCGTTCTGCTCGATATTGTTGAGCCTTATTGAGTTGAGCGATTCGGAAAGAGCTTTTTCGGTTCTGCCCTGATATTCGGTATTATCAAGCCTGAGCTTTTCAATCTTTTCGCTCATTTCGGCGAGATTTTTTGAGGTTTCGAGGCGCATAGCCTGCTGGCTGTTCTGAGTTTCTCTGCGGTTTCTTTCGAACTCCGAGCCGAGAGTGCCGACAAGCTTTTCTGCCGTCGAGTCAAGCTTTGTTTCAAGCCCGGTGTTTTTGTTCTTGCTCTGCTTTGAAAGAAGGACAATCAGGAGAACAATAACCGCAATGAGCAAAGCAATTATTATGTAGGATTCCAACGCGTTTTCCTCCATTTTACTATATATGGTATATAATAACATAAAAAAATATCAAAGGCAATAGTCCGCAGATAAATTATCAAGAAATTCAAAAACATAATCTGAATATTGAAAAAATATTTTCTGTGTGCTAAAATAACCGATATAATTTGATGTCACGAGGTGTTTTTATGGTAGGTATTATCGGCGCAATGCACATTGAGGTTGAAACAATAAAATCTCTTATGGAAAACAAAACCGCAGAGAAAATCAGCGGTGTTGAATATGTAAAGGGCACTCTTCACGGCAAGGAAATCGTTATTGCGGTTTGCGGAATCGGCAAGGTTGCGGCGGCGATGTGTACCCAGACAATGATTCTGAAATATGCTCCCGAATGCATCATCAACACGGGTGTCGGCGGAAGCCTTTCAACAAAGCTTGCAATAGGCGATATTGCCGTTGCCGAAAGCCTTGTTCAGCATGACATGGACACCTCTCCTCTCGGCGACCCTATCGGTCTTATTTCGGGTATAAATATCGTTAATATTCCTGCTGATAAAAAGGTTATCGACCTTCTTTCAAAAGGCATTGAAACCCTTGAAAATGTTAAGGGTCTGAGAGGTATCATCGCATCGGGCGACCAGTTTATCGCAAGCGAAGAAAAGAAGAAATTCATAACAGATAATTTCAGCGCAATTGTGTGCGAAATGGAGGGAGCGAGCATCGCCCAGGTGTGCTATACAAACGGCGTGCCCTTCGGCGTTGTGCGTGCGGTTTCCGACTGCGCGGACGGCTCATCCCATATGGATTACGGCGAATTTCTTCCGGTTGCGGCGGCTAATGCGGCAAAGCTGATTGAATATTTTGTTGCAAACAAATAACAGATTTTAACGGCGGGTTTTTCCGCCGTTATTCTTTTTTGTAGAGTTTTTCATATATTTTTAAAAATAAATATTACATTTTGTTGACAATCAACAATGGATTTGTTAGAATATTGTTGACTAACTTTAATATGTGAAAGATTGCCTTTTACATATATCTTCTAAGGAGGAAATCAAAATGATTGACCAGAGAACGCTGGCGTATATCAATCTTTACGCCGTGCTCGGTACTCTTGAGAACCTTTGCGAGCTTGCTCCCGAGGCAGAGAGTATCCTCACAAACAAAAAGCCCATCTCCATCGGCTTTGAAGTAAAGGGCGGTCCCAGTGCCACCATTACTTTCTATAAAGGCAGATGCAGAATGGAGCAGGGCTGCGCAAAGTGCGATGTTAAGCTTCCCTTCAGCTCATGCGAGAAGTTTAACGGTCTTATTGACGGCACCGTAACACCCATCCCCTCAAAGGGCTTCCACCACATCGGCTTCCTTCTCAAGGATTTCACAAAGCTCACAGACCTGCTCAACAAGTACATGAGACCCGACCCTGCTGACCTCGAAGACGAGGATTTCTTCAGAATCAGCACAACTCTTATGACTTATACAATTGCTGTTGCCATTGCACAGATCGGTAACAACGACGAAATCGGTAAGTTCTCCGCAAGCAACATGGTTGACGGCGAAATCGCTTTCAGCATCAAGAACGGTCCTTCCGCAACAGTAAGAGTTAAGGATCACAGACTTCTTGCTCTCAAGAAGCCCAGCGAATCCCCCAGAGCTGTTATGGAGTTTGCAAATATCAGACTTGCCAGAGATTTGTTTGACGGCAAGGTTAACGCTATTGCTTGCATCGGTACAGGCGATATCGTTATGAAGGGCATGATTTCGATGCTCGATAATCTTAACAGAATTCTTGACAGAGTTGCTCTGTATCTTGCATAAGGAGGTTTCTGAAATGAGTATGAAGATTAACACACACGCAAAAAGCGCAGAGCTCTTTCAGAGAGCCGCAAAAGTAATTCCCTCAGGTCTTTACGGCCATCAGGGTCCCGCAGAAGGCTGCTGCATCCCCGTATCGGCTTATCCTCTTTTCAGCCAGAAGGCTGAAGGGTCATATTTCTGGGATGTTGACGGCAACAAATACATAGACTATATGTGCGCATACGGTCCCAACGTTCTCGGTTATAATGACCCCGACGTTGACAAGGCTGTTATGGAGCAGATGAAGATTGAAAACTGCGTTACAGCTCCTTCAACAAAGATTATCGAGTTCGCAGAGCTTATGGTAGACACCGTTGCTTCCGCTGACTGGGCATTCTTTGCAAAGAACGGCGGCGACACCACCACAGCGGCTATCATGACCGCAAGAGCAGCAACCCATAAGAAGAAAATTATCTTCGTTAAGGGTTATTATCACGGCGTTGCTCCCTGGTGCCAGAAGGTTGACTATCCCGGCGTTATTCCCGAGGATGTTTCAAATAACCTCTATGTTGACTGGAACGATTTCGAGCAGCTTGAAAGAGTTGTTGCAGAAAACGAAGGCGAAATCGCCGCATTCATTTCAACTCCCTATATGCACGGCAACTTTGTTGATAACATTCTCCCCGCAGAAGGTTATTGGCAGAAGGTTCGCAAGCTCTGCACAGACAAGGGCATCGTTCTTATCGTGGACGACGTTCGCTGCGGCTTCAGACTTGACCTTGCAGGTTCCGACCATCATTACGGCTTTGAGGCAGACCTTATCTGCTTCTGTAAAGCACTTGCAAACGGCTGGAACGTTTCCGCTCTCTGCGGTAAGGATTGGCTCAAGAGCTCAATCAGCGGCCTTTCATACACAGGCAGCTATTGGATGAGCGCAGTTCCCTTTGCAGCGGCTATCGCTTGTATCAACAAGATGAAGGAAATCGACCTTCCCAAGATTTGCCTCGAAAAGGGCACAATGCTCTGCGACGGTCTTGTTGCTGCTGCAGCAAACAACGGCTTCAACCTCAAGGTTTCCGGTGAACCCGCACTCTTCTACCTTATGCTTAAAGATGACGATTCACTTATGCTTCATCAGGAATGGATAGCAGAGGTTGTGAAGAGAGGCGTTTATATGACCAACCACCACAACCACTTCATCAACGCATCGCTCACCGATGAAGATGTCAAGCACACAATCGAGGTTGCAGAAGATGCATTCAAGGCTCTTCGCAAGAATCACCCCGAACTCGGCTGATAATAAATGAAAAATAAAAAGTGAAGAATGAATAATTAAGGACGGGTTTCACCCGTACCCAATATATCCGGCTAAGGGCAGAGCCCTTCCGAAATTATTCAATATTCATTAATTACTACCGTACTCAAAGCGTGATGATACGCTTACATATATTAAAGGAGGAATTCCCATGGCATTAACCAAACAGGAATGGCTCGAGCTTGAAAAACAGGCTTACGAACTCCGTAAACTCTGCCTTGACACAACTTTCTGGGCAGGCAGCGCACATATCGGCGGCGGTATGAGTGTTATGGATATGCTCGCCATTCTCTACTACAAGTATATGAAATACGATGTTCAGAACCCTCAGTGGGAGGACAGAGACCGCTTCATCCTCAGTAAGGGTCACGCAGGCGTTGCTCTTGCAAGCCTTGTTTGCCATGTAGGTTTTGACGATAAAGAAAAACTCAAGACCTTCAACCTTTCAAACTCAACAATGGGTATCCATCTTGACTCCAACAAGGTTAAGGGCGTTGACGCTTCAACAGGTTCACTCGGCCACGGCCTTTCAATCGCCCTTGGCACCGCTCTCGCAGCAAAGGTTCTCGGTAAGGACTACAAGACCTTCTGTATCCTCGGCGACGGCGAATGCGACGAAGGTTCAAACTGGGAAGCAGGTATGGCTGCCGCTCACTTCAAGGCAGATAACCTTATTTCTTTCGTTGACCGCAACAAGTGTATGATTGACGGCCCCACAGAAGAGGTTATGAAGCTCGAACCCCTCGCAGACAAGTGGCGTTCATTCGGCTTCGAAGTTATTGAAGTTGACGGTCACAATATGAACGCTCTTGCAGATGCTATCGATACTGCTCTTGCAACAAAGGGCAAGCCCTGTATGATTATTGCAGACACAATCAAGGGCTGCGGTGTTGACTATATGGAAGGCGACTACAAGTGGCACTACGGTGCACTTAACGAAGAAAAATATGAGCAGGCTAAGGCAAGCCTTGAAAAACACTATGCACAGCGTGTTGCTCGTGCAGAAAAGGAGGGCATCTGATTATGGCAGGAGGACTTACATATACCGCTACCGAATCAACAGCTTTCTCAACAGCTGAAATTTACGGTAAGGCTCTCTGTGAGCTCGGCGAAAAGCATCCTGAGGTTGTTGCTCTCACAGCAGACCTTGGTAAATCAACAAAA
>JAZNRG010000132.1:0-17345 GCA_045590575.1 Acutalibacteraceae bacterium
GGGAAAAACAAGCACGTTGTTTATCTGATTGGGGAAATCGCTTCTGCCCGTACCGACTACTGCCGCACCTGCCGCAAGAGCTTCATCCGGCATAATTTCAGGTGAAGGATTCGCCATTGCCATAACAACAGCATTATCCGCCATTGAAGAAACCATCTCCTTGCTGACTATTCCGCCTGCCGAAACGCCGACAAAAACATCGGCTCCCTTCATTGCATCGGCAAGAGAGCCGCGGATTTTGTTTTTATTGGTGAAGTCTGCAAGCTCCTGAAACGCAGGAGAAAGATCATCGCCGTCACAGATAATTCCCGATTTGTCACTCATAATGATATTACCCGCACCGCAGGCATTGAGGAGCTTTGCGATTGCCGAACCTGCCGAACCTGCACCGCTCATTGCAACAGTGCAATCCTCAAGTTTTTTGCCCACGCATCTGAGTGCGTTGAGCACAGCCGCAAGCACAACAACAGCCGTTCCGTGCTGGTCATCGTGAAAAACGGGAATATCGCAGATTTCCTTGAGTTTTCTCTCTATTTCAAAACAACGTGGAGCAGCAATATCCTCAAGATTTATGCCGCCAAAACTGCCCGCAAAAAGCGAAACCGCTTTTACGATTTCGTCAGTATCCTTCGAACGGATGCAAAGAGGAATTGCATCGATATCAGCGAAGGATTTGAAAAGGAGACACTTACCCTCCATAACAGGCATACCCGCCTCGGGACCAATATCGCCGAGTCCGAGAACCGCAGTGCCGTCGGTAATAACGGCAACGGTGTTCCATCTTCTTGTGAGCTCATAGCTTTTATTCATATCCTTCTGAATTTCAAGGCAGGGTGCGGCAACACCAGGAGTGTAGGCAAGCGACAAATCCTGCTTACAGTCGGCACTTGCCCTTGTCTTTGTTTCAAGCTTACCCTTCCATTCATAATGAAGTCTTAGTGACTCCTTTAAATAATCCATTTTAACATCTCCGTATATAATATGTCGGCGGGAGCAAGCCCCCGCCCTACATTATCACATAATTATTATTTTGCCCAGCCCATTGAGCACTGAACAGCTTTCTTCCAGCCTTTATAAATTTCGTTTCGTTTTGCTTCGTCCATCTGCGGTTCAAACACTCTTTCAACCGCACGGTTATTCTGAATTTCATTTGTATCTTTCCAAAGACCGACAGCAAGACCCGCAAGGTAAGCCGCGCCGAGAGCCGTTGTTTCAACATTCTTGGGTCTGTTTACGTTGCATCTCATCATATCCGCCTGAATCTGAAGCATAATGTTGCTGACACTTGCACCGCCGTCAACACGCAGTTCGGTAAAATCAATGCCCGAATCCGCCTTCATCGCTTCAAGCAAATCGGTTACCTGATATGTAATCGCTTCAAGCACGCTTCTTGCGATATGCGCACGGTTAACGCCTCTTGTTATGCCTACAAGAGTTCCTCTTGCATACATATCCCAATAGGGCGCGCCGAGACCCGTGAAAGCAGGAACAAAGTAAATTCCGTTTGAATCCGGCACGCTTTCGGCAAGCTCATCGCAGCGTTTTGCCGTATCAATCATATGAAGCTCATCGCGGAGCCATTTGATAACGGAGCCTGCATTGAATGCCGAGCCTTCTATTGCATACTCAACCTTATCGCCTATACCCCACGCAACGCCTGTAAGAAGATTGTTCTTTGATTTAACTCGGGTTTCACCCGTATTCATAAGCAGGAAGCAACCCGTACCGTAGGTATTCTTTGCCTGACCTGCCTTGAAGCAGCCCTGACCGAAAAGAGCGGCGGGCTGGTCGCCGATTGCACCGCAGATGGGGATACCCTCAAGGAATTCAAGACCAAGGATGCCCTTGGAAACTCTGCCGTAAAGCTTACTTGAAGGAACGGGTTCGGGAAGAATGGACATCGGAATTCCGAGCTCGTCGCAGAGATACTTATCCCAGCAGAGGTTATCAACATCAAACAGCATTGTTCTTGATGCGTTCGAATAGTCGGTAACGTGAACACTGCCGCCCGTCAGATTCCAGATAAGCCAGGTTTCAACCGTGCCGAAAAGAAGTCTGCCCTGATTTGCAAGCTCTCTCGCATTGGGAACATTATCAAGAATCCACTTGATTTTTGTGCCCGAGAAATAGGCGTCAATAAGAAGTCCCGTTTTATCTTTAACATAGTTCTCAAGACCCTTTGCCTTGAGCTCTTCACAAATTCCGGCTGTTCTGCGGCACTGCCAGACGATTGCGTTATAAACAGGCTTACCCGTCTGTCTGTCCCAGAGAATGGTTGTTTCGCGCTGATTTGTGATACCGATACCTGCAATATCAGCAGGATTGATACCACCCTGCATTATACAAGACGAAACCGCCTGGAACTGACTGTAAAGGATTGAAAGCGGGTCGTGTTCTACCCATCCTGCCTGAGGATAAATCTGCTCAAATTCATTCTGAGCCTTGCTTACTATATTACCCTTTTTATCAAAGATAATCGCTCTTGAGCTTGTTGTGCCCTGGTCAAGGGCAAGAACATATTTTGCCATATGCTACAATCCCTCCGTTATTTATTTGATACCGAAATATTTGATTGCATTATTATATGATATATCCTCTGCAAGCATACAGAGAGTTTTTTCGTCATAGGGATAAAGACCACCCTCAACCATATCACCCATAAGACCGCACATTATTCTGCGGAAATATTCGTGACGGGGATATGAAAGGAATGAGCGGGAATCCGTTACCATTCCGACGAATTTGCCGAGAGCACCAAGATTGGCAAGAGCTTTCATCTGCTCTCTCATACCGTCGATGTTATCATTGAACCACCATGCGGAGCCGAACTGAATCTTGCTCTCCGCATCGCTGTTCTGGAAGTTACCGAGCATTGTTCCGAGCACATAATTATCCTTTGGATTGAGAGTGAAAAGAACCGTTCTCGGGAGTTTTTCTTTAATCGCAAGACTGTTGAGGAATTTTGAAAGCTTCTGTGCGATTTCTTTGTCGTCTATTGAATCGAAGCCTGCATCGGGACCGATTTTGTTGAACATAAGAGTGTTGTTGTTTCTCATAGGACCGATATGAAGCTCCATACCCCAGCCTCTGTCGGCATATTCCTCTGCGAGGAATCCGAGAAGGGCTGTTTTGAATTTATCGGCATCTGCAACAGAAACAGCATTACCGTTCTTTGCGGATGCAAAAATATTTTCGAGTTCCTCTGCAGTTGCTTCTTCATAGGGAACATACGCAAATGCGTGGTCACTTGCACGGCATCCCATTGATGCAAAGAAATCAATTCTTTCTCTGAGCACTTCGCAAAGTTCTGCAAACGAATCTATCTTTCTGTCTGCAGTTTTCTCCATATCCGAAAGCCACGGCTTCCACGAAGGAAGGTCGATGCCGAGAGCCTTATCGGGTCTGAAAGCAGGAAGCACTTTGCACTTGAAATCGGTTTCCGCAATAAGTTTATGATATTCAAGAGAATCGGCAGGGTCGTCCGTTGTGCAAAGATGGGAAACATTTGATTTTTCGATAAGTTCACGGGGAGTAAACCCGCCCGCCTTTATTGCGGCGTTTGCTCTGTTCCAGATGTCGTCTGCCGAATCCGCATTGAGAATATCATATATTCCGAAATATCTCTGAAGCTCAAGATGGCACCAATGATACATCGGATTGCCGATAAGATAAGGCATAATCGATGCAAAAGCCCTGAACTTCTCATAGCCGCTTGCATCACCTGTTATATATTTTTCTTCAACCCCACAGGAACGCATTGCTCTCCATTTATAGTGGTCGCCCGCAAGCCAGAGCCACGCGATATCATCAGGCTGTTTGTTTTCGTATATCTCTTTGGGTGAAAGGTGGCAGTGCCAATCAAAAATCGGCATTTTATCTGCTGCTTCAAACATTTTTGCCGCAGGTTCATTATCAAGCAAAAAATCCTTGCCCATAAACTCTTTTACCATCGGAAATACCTCCCGTATCTAACATTACATTTTAATTTTACCATATATTATCGGATTTGCAAGCAAAAAATGAGTGAAGCCGCATCCTTACGGACACGGCTTCGTGAGGAGTTGTATATAAGAGGGTAAGTAGTGGTTATCATTCTATGCCGAGAAGCTCGTTAACACTCATACCGAGAACTTCTGCGAGAGCCTTAAGCTCAAAATCAGTAACAAAACGAAGCTGACCCTCAAGTTTTGAAAGACCCGATGCGTTGAGGTCAATGCCCTTGATCTGGAGCTGAGTAAGAAGATCCTTCTGCTTCATATTGATTGCCTTGCGTCTTGCTTCAACCTTGGCACCGATAATGTTTCTGTCGCCAAGAGCCTGTTTTCTGATTCTCATTTGTTTTTCCTCCTGAAAATATAGCTTCGCCGGAATTATACAATCTGTAATATTCCAGACGAACATTGTCAAAATTGACACAATTATTGTTCATATTGGTGATTTTATCACATCCGTTTCAAAAAATCAACACTTTTCTGTTTATTTATAGAAAATTAACTTTTATTTAACAACTGAATTGTTTTTTCACTATATATACAAAACTATCGCCGATTTTTGGTTGAAATGTATATTGTAAAAGAATCATAAATGTTTCATAATATAACAAAAACTGTAAAAGAGGAATAATAATGAAAAACATTGCATCTCAGCGCAATCTGACTATGCTGACCGACTTTTACGAAATCACCATGGCAAACGGTTACTTCAAAAACAACTTCAAAGATACCGTTGCATATTTTGATATGTTCTACAGAAAAGTCCCGGACAGCGGCGGTTACGTTATTATGGCAGGCGTTGAACAGCTTGTTGAATACCTTGCAAACCTTAAATTCACAGATGACGATATAGAATATCTTCGTGCAAGAGGCTTCGGCGAGGATTTCCTTGAATACCTTGCAAACTTCAAATTCGAATGCGATGTGTGGGCAATTCCCGAAGGAACTCCCATATTCCCCGGCGAACCCATTGTTAAGGTAAAGGGTCCTGTTATTCAGGCTCAGTTTATCGAAACAATGGTGCTTCTATGCATCAATCATCAAAGCCTTATTGCAACTAAAGCAAACAGAATTTCAAGAGCAGCCGAAGGCAGAACCGTTATGGAATTCGGCTCAAGACGCGCTCAGGGTGCCGACGGCGCAATCTACGGTGCAAGAGCGGCATACATCGGCGGCTGCGCAGGTACAGCCTGCACAATATCGGACGAGATGTTCGGAGTGCCCGCACTCGGCACAATGGCTCACAGCTGGATTCAGCTTTTCGATTCCGAATACGAAGCCTTCAAGGCTTATGCCGAAGAATACCCCGACAGCTGTACGCTTCTTGTTGATACCTACAATGTTCTCAAATCGGGCATTCCCAACGCAATAAAAGTGTTTAACGAAGTTCTTAAACCGCAGGGTAAGAGACCTAAGGGAATAAGAATCGACAGCGGCGATATCACCTATCTTTCACGCAAGGCAAGAAAGATGCTCGACGATGCAGGTTATCCGGACTGCGGAATCGTTGCATCAAACTCACTCGATGAATATATCATCAGAGATATGCTTATTCAGGGAGCAAAAGTTGATTCGTTCGGCGTTGGCGAAAGACTCATAACCTCCGCATCAAGCCCGATGCTCGGCGGCGTTTATAAAATTGTTGCTGTTAAAAAAGGTGACGAGGATATCCCCAAAATCAAGCTGAGCGAAAATGTTCAGAAAATCACAACACCCGGCAACAAAAGAGTTTACCGTCTTTACGACAAGGAAACGGGCAAGGCGATAGCAGACCTTATCACTCTTGCAGACGAAGTTATTGACAGCTCCCGGCCCTATGAACTTTTCGACCCCGACTACACCTGGAAGCGCAAAACTATTGTTGACTTTGAGGTAAGAGAACTTCTTGAGCCCATCTTTGCAGGCGGCAAATGCGTATTCGAGAAAAAGAGCATCAACGAAATCCGCGATTACTGCAAAGAGCAGGTTGATACACTCTGGGATGAAGTTACCCGATTTGAAAATCCTCACAACTATTATGTTGACCTTTCTCAGCCTCTCTGGGATTTGAAGCAGGGACTTCTTCGCAAAAACGGCAAATAAAAAAATGGTATGCAGTTTTATTCATTCTGCATACCATTTTTATTATTTAATCAAATCGTGCTTCTTAATGAAATCAACGGTTTCATCAACAGTTGTAAAAGCAAGAGCAACACTTGTATCTGCGGCACCGTAATAAATTGCAATTCTGCCTGTATCCGCATCAGCGAGAGCAGCACAGGGGAAAACAACATTGGGCACATCGCCGACGCACTCATAAAGCTCGTGGGGAGCAAGGAGGAAGCTGTCTGCTCTGTGGAGCACCTTCCACGGTTCATCCTTATCAAGGATTGCGGCACCCATAGCGTATGTAAAACCGTTACAGCTTGTGAGAACACCGTGGTAGAAAACAAGCCAGCCTTCATCAAGCTCAATGGGAGTAGGGCCTGCACCTACCTTAGTCATTTCCCAGTTCTTTACGGGTGACATAACAAATCTGTGCTTGCCCCAATATGTGAGGTCCTTGCTGTGGCTGAGGAAGATATCTCCGTAGGGAGTATGTCCTCTGTCGCAGGGGCGGATGAAGAGAACATATTCGTCGTTTATCTTTCTGGGGAAGAGCACACCGTTTCTTGCAACGGGATAACAAGCATCCTCAAGCTGAGTCCATTCTTTGAAATCCTCTGTGTATGCAATGCCGATTGTTGTGCCGTGTGGGGTCAGGTTAACCCACGAAAGATAATATTTATCTTCAATCAGACAAAGTCGGGGATCGTAGCCTCTGAAAATTGTTTTTTCTTCAAGTTCCCAGTTAATGGCATCCTTGCTGTATCCGACAACAAGAGTATGGTCTCTGGTCATCATATCAGCTCTGAATACACCTGCAAAGCCGTCGCCGTAGGGAACAACCGCAGAGTTAAAAATGCTGTTTGCCATAAAAAGATTGTCGCGGGTGATAATGGGATTTGCATCGTATCTCCACACGGGGTATCTGTAGCCCTCGGGTTTCTCCTGCCAGGGGATGTTGGGAATTGATGCGCCGATAATCTTTGACATTTTTATTCTCCCTTAAAAAATAATCTCTTCTTCAGGTAAAGCTCCTTCAATCGGAGTTTCTTCATAATAGTCGGTTTCGGGTTCATAAGTGTAATCCGTTTCAGGTTCATACCAATAGCTGTAGAGCTCTGTTTCCGTTGTTGTTTCTCCGTAGGGGAAAAGGTTTTCGGGGATTTCATAGCGGTTTGTAAAATCTTCGTTATTCAGCCAGCCAAAGATACCTTTTCTTGTTGTTGATTCGGATTCGGTATAATAATGAGTTTCATAATCCTGCGTTGATTCTTCATCGGTATAATCATAATCACTTTCCGAGGAGGAAGACACAGTGCCTCTTGCAAGGTCAATTGCGGAAATATGAGTGAGCGGATTTATTTCAATATTGGTCTGATTGTAAAGTGCAAGCTGAAGCTCTCTTGCGGCTTTGATATAATCAATAATCCAAACAAAGAGCTTGCCCGAATATGTCTGGAAATAATCAACGCCGTATCTCACCTCTTCCGAGGGCTGAACCATACTCACAATTTCATACTGAAGCCAGCCTTCGGTAAGTGCCTGCGAAGCAAGACTGAGAATTTCAGTCGTTTTATAGTTGGTTGTAACATAAGGAAGGAAAGTTTCGATTGCCCGGTCGATATCGCTGAGTGACGATGCCTTCACGTTTCTGATGAGCGAGCTGATAAGCTCTCTCTGCCTTCTTGTTCTTTCAACCTCGCTGTCAAGCTTTCTGATTCTTGCATAAATCAGAGCACGTTCACCGTTGAGAAGAACATTATCACCGCTTTCGAAACCTTTGACTCTGGTTGTGCGGTTCATATATCTTGCTTCCTGCTCGGTAATAGGAACCGAAATTCCGCCGAGAGCATCAACGGCAGCCTTGAACGACTGATAGTTTATCGAAACATAATGGTCGATTCTGATTTTATAGTTGTTGGACAAAACCTCCATCAGTGCAGCGGCACCGCCCCACGCATAGGAATGATTGGTTTTGTCGTATCTATCACTTCCGTTGATATTCATATATGTGTATGAATCTCGCAGGAAAGAGGTAATGGTTATTTTCTTGGTTTTGGTGTTCACCGAAACAAGCATTGTTGAGTCTGAACGGTGTGAGCCGTCTTCGTCATCTTCGCCGACAAGCAGAACATTGATAACCTTTTTGTGATGGAGCTTTTCGCCGTTGTTGGTTGCCCACTCTTTAAGAAGCTCCTTGATTGAATCTGCACTCGCAATATCCGAAATGGTATTATACGACACATCATCGTCATATTCCTCAACGGCAAAGGTTGCATCGGGGTTACCGAATTTGCCGTCACTGATATTGATGAGCGAAAACATCTTTCTGATGTAGGCACCGCCTGCCGCACCCATAACAATAACGAGACAAATAAAAATGCTCAGCAACGCCTTGAGATTTCTTTTCTGATTTTTGAGAAAGAAAGTTTTCACTTTGAAATTCCAGAAATGCTTCCATTTGTTTTTGAAGCCCTTGGGCGTGCTGTAACTTGAAATATCTTCATAGCCGCCCGAGCGTCTGCTTTTTCCGCTCACACAATCACCTGCAAATACTTAAAATTATTTATAAAAACCTATTTTTTTACATTTAGATGAATATTATAACATATATTAAAACAAAAGTTAACATCTTTTACGAATATTGTTTGAAAAAATTTTGACAATATTTCTCGCAATTTTGTAGAAAACGCAAAATGGAGACGCCGCATCTGCAGCATCTCCACAGTTTCAGAACTTCATAAGATACTTTGAACTCACCCAGCCGTCGACAGAATCATATGATACAAGCGACCAATCTGCAACCGATTTTTTAACAAGAACAACCGTGCCGTTTTCAATTTTGCCGACAATCTCGGAAGCAACATCCGCCTGTGCACGCATATTCAGCGCACTTCCGCCCGTTTCAATGAGGTATGCGCCTGTCGCAAGCGCAGGAACTTCAGCCTTAGGGTGCTTGATGCCGCGGTAAACCTTGCCGTCCTCAAGTTCCTTGCCGTAGGCTTCGTACATTTCGCTTACGGTTGCGAGCCTGTAGCCTTCCTCAACAAGCCTCGGAATCAGCACATCACAAAGATCAGCGGTGAAATCATAAATATCGTGCATAAGGATTATGTCGCCCTTCTTCACCTCAAGCATAACACGGTCAGCGATGTTTTGAATATCTGTTTTTCTCTGCTCTGCACTGCGGTCTTTATGGGAAGCATCCTTATATTTCCAGTCCTCCGTGTCGATTGACCACTGAATAAGAGGCATGCCTATCGTTCCTTCAATGCCCTTGAAATTGCCGCCGGGAGCTCTGAAAAGCCTGACATCAAAGCCGGTATATTTTTTTATTGCTTCGTTCGGTTTTCTGACCTGCTCGGCTATCTCCTCGGGAGTACACTTGGTAAGAGTCTTATGGCCGTCGGAATGGTTTGCGATCTCGCAACCCATATCAACGGCTCTTTTGATTGTTTTGACATTGGAATCAATATTATAGCCCACAATAAAGAAGGTTGCTGCAGCACCATGTTTTTCAAGAATATCAAGAATTCTGTTGGTTGTTGAGTTTCTGGGGCCATCATCAAAAGTAAGCGCAACCAACTTGTCTTCGGAAGTATATTTAGAAGGCTTTATCGCCTCGGCCTGCTTCTTCGTTTCTTTAACTGTTTCGGTTTCATTTTCAATTTCACCGCTTTCAACGGCAATGTCAGAACCGCCCTCACCGTTCGTTGGAGATTCTATATTATCCGTGCGGAAGGCACAAGCCCCCAGAATTATGCCAAGCGCAAGTATTATTGCCGTAAAAACAAAAAACCTGCTTTTTTTCATAATTTCCCCCTGAATTTTTACTATTTATATTATTATATTACCTTTTTTGCACTTTAATATTCTTATTCAGAAATATATGGCAACTGACTGAAATTTAATATATTCTTAATAATTATCTGCAGACAAAAAGAAAAACTCCCCGTCGCTTCTGCAACAAGGAGTCAGGGTGGTGACCCGGACGGGACTCGAACCCGTGTTACCGCCGTGAAAGGGCGGTGTCTTAACCGCTTGACCACCGGGCCATAATATTGGTAGCGGCAGTTGGATTTGAACCCACGACCTACCGGGTATGAACCGGTTGCTCTAGCCTCTGAGCTATGCCGCCATTTAACTGCCCTCACCAAAGAGCTTGTTTATTATATTATATCGTTTGCGTTTTGTCAACACTTTTTTCAAAAAAATTTTAAAATTTTTATTTTACCGTTCAGCGATTGAATCAAAGGTTAAACTGTGATAAAATAATGCCAAAAGGAGGAGCAGAAATGAAAAAACGAAAAATAGTTCTCGGCGCCGGCATTGCAGGTGCGCTGGGCGCGGCAGCTGTCGGCGCGGGTGGATTTATAAATGCCTGCGTTGCAAACAGAAACAAAAAGCCGCCCACAGACCCAAAGAGAATGCTCCGCACCGAAATCAGAAAGAAAAACAACGAATTTTTATATTCTCATAATCCGGAAGACCTTGAATTAACAACCCCCGACGGGCTTCGGCTTAAAGCGTGGTTTATTCCCGCAGAAAGCGAATGCCGAAGATTTGTTATCTGTGTGCACGGCCATAACTGCAACGGTCCCGATGAGTGCGGTCATCTTTTTCCGTTTTATCATTACACAATGGGTTACAATTATCTTTTACCTGATCTCAGAGGTCACGGCAGAAGCGAAGGAAAATATATAGGATTCAGCGCTCTTGACCATAAGGATATAAAACTCTGGATTGATTATCTTATCGAAAGATTCGGTGAGGATATTGAAATTATTCTCCACGGTATTTCAATGGGTGCCGCAACGGTTATGATGGTTAACAACACCTTCCCGCGCGACCAGGTTAAAATCATCATTGAGGACTGCGGCTTCACAAATGCGCTTGATCAGATAAAATCAACAATGCAGAACGATTTCAAGCTTAAACACACAGCGAGATTTTTCTCGGGCATAACCAATATCTTCTGCAGGGCTATATCAAAATATGACCTTCGAAAGGATGCAGACCCTCTCGGCACCATGGTGAATGCAAAAAATCCGGTACTTTTCATTCACGGCGAAAAAGACGCACTCGTTCCCTTCCCGATGTGCATAGAACTGTATGAGGCCTGCCCGGTTGCAAAGGATATCTTTACCGTTCCCGATGCCGCCCACGCATATTGCTACTACGACGCAAAAGAAGAATACGACCTCAAGGTCAGAACATTCATCGAAAACAACATATAAAAACAAGGCGTACCGAACGGTACGCCTTTTGGTTTGTAAATCAGTTTGCAGCTTCGGCAGGTTCTTTTTCCTGAGTCTTTTCCGCTGCCTTTTCTTCAAGAGCCTTTGCCATCATTTCGTGGATGGTGTCGATATCTGTTCCTTTTTCAACAAGCTCAAAATACTCTTCTGCGGGGATACCGCCTACATAGCACTGCTTATACTTAACATTAACACCTTTCTTGGCGATAACAATGTTAAGAACAAGGAGAGCTGCGAGAAGAGCGATGTAAACAAAGATACCGATGCCGAGCTTACCGCTGATAAAATCGGGAAAAACGGCATTGATGTTTTTTGAGAATACAGTAAAGAAAACTGCAGATGCAGCCGCAAGAACGATTGTGATGCAGTTCATCGTTATGTTTCGGGGATTGCCCTTGGGTGAGCAGGCAAGCATAAGCAGAAGAAGGCTTACGATAATGAAAACGAGTGAAAGAAGAATACATACAAGCGCACCTGCATAACCGATGAAGCTTGTTCCGAGAACACCTGAGCCGAGCATTGTTATCAATGCGCCAAAGTCAAGAGAAGAAACAAGATTGTAAATCTCGATTGCGTTTACGCTTGTTGTTGTCTGCTCAATGAACGGACCGCTGTAGGTCACCGTGCAGAGAGGCAGAAGAAGAGCTGCAATGGGAATAACAGAAAGAACGATTCTGAGAACAGTAAGCTTTGAGCCTACAAAGGAAGCCTTAAGTCTGTCGATTCTCTTCTGAAGTTTTGCGTGCTCCGCTTCGGCAGCATCAGCCTCAAGGAGAAGTCTCTCTTCCATTCCGTAATAAACAAGATTAACGCCGCAACCGGGGCAGTTGGGACGCCAATCAAACAAAGTAAGCTTACGGCCGCACTTAGGACATTTAGCCATATTCTTCCCTCCAAATCATAATAATTGCATTAATAATATATTTATTCTACCATACACGGGCAACTAAATCAATTGTGAACTATAACTAAAAAGATTTTGAGTTTTTCGGCATAATTACCATTAAAATTCAAGTCAGCCCGCCATCTGCAGTAATCACCTGAGCTGTTACATAATCTGAATCGCCGCTTGCTAGGAACGAAACAACGCCCGCAATCTCCTTTGCGGTTCCGAATCTTCCCATAGGAATTTCTTCGGCAAACGCCGCCTTATCGCTTTCTGAAAGATTTGAGTTCATCTTTGTGTCAATCGCTCCGGGTGCAACACAGTTAACCTGAACATTGCTCGGTGCAAGCTCTCTTGCCAGGGATTTAGTTAGCCCGATAACCGCCGCCTTTGTTGCGGAATAAATCGTTTCGCACGATGCTCCGTAAACACCCCACATAGACGAAATGTTGATTATCTTGCCTGATTTTCGGCTTACCATAAACGGCACGGCACATTTGCAGCAATTGAACACACCCTTGAAATTAACAGCGGTTATTCTGTCAAACTCCTCTTCGGTGATATCCGTAAAGAGCTTTTGCTGAGCTATGCCCGCATTATTGACAAGCACAGAAACGCCGCCGAAAAAATCGGTGGCGTCTGCAAAAACTTCTTTGATTGAATTGTAATCGGAAACATCGGCTTTATATAAACGATATTCCGCTTCTGTCTGCGCAAGCCCTTTTTCGAGCTCACGGATTCCTTCTTCATCAGAGCAATAGCAGGCGGCAATATTAAATCCGTCTTTTGCAAGACGCAGGGCAATTTCGCTGCCAATACCGCCGGATGCTCCCGTTATCAAAGCGCATTTTTTCATCTTTTATCTTCCGAGATTTGAAAAATCAGTGTTTTCACCGAGAAGCTTTGTCATATCCATATAGTTGTTGGGAACCTTGAACTTCGAGTTATCAACCCTCTTGGAAACTTCCTGAATTTCCATAATTGTCATATTGTTTTCGTCAACAATATTTTCAATTCGCTTGAGTTCCCCGTCTTTATAATAGTATTTCACGGTAAAACCTTCGCCGTTGTAAACATCGCAGATATAGGTTTTGCCCTCATACTGAACCTCACCGCTTGAAACATACTCAAGGTTACTGTTGACATCTTCGGTAATGATATCCCCGGGCACAAATTCTTCCATCGTTTCTGCGGGAACCTGCATATATGCTCTCATAGCGGGAATGATGAAATAGCATTTCTGATCGCTGACAACAACATTGAATCGCATCGAACCTTCCTGGCCGTCAACGGGCATTGCGGTTTCGAAGAACACCTTGTCTCCGTCGCGTGCCGCCTTCAGGGGAACAACAACCTCTTTCCCGTCCTGAACGTTCTTCAAAGTAATCTCCATTGAGAATTTGTTGTCCTTGATGATTTCTTCATATGTCTGCTTGATATCATCGTGAACGGGCTTACCGTCACTATCCACTTCAACTTCGATTTCATCAAAAGCATCCTCAGGAAGAAGCCCCTCGGCAATATCCATTTCCGGTGTAACTACGGATGAATCAATAAGCTCATCAGACGCTTCGGGGTCGTTGAACTGATTGAGGAAGGATTCTTCTTCGGGAGTGAGGTCCGCAAGAATGGGGTTGGTTGTGGCGGTTGTTCTGGGAACCTTGGTTGTTTTTACGATAACATCCTTATGATTTACCGTCACCTTATTGCCGGTATCGGGAGCAATATAATAATATTCGGTTTCGCCTTCTGCATTAACCTCTGCTTGAACATTCTGTTCATTTCCGTTTTCATCAACAACGTAAACCTTGCTTTCGACAACGAATGCATCGCTGTCTTCAAGTTTGCGGCAGGCTGCAAAGCTCATAAGCAGCGAAAAAACAAGAATTACGGCAATAATGTTTCTTTTCATATGTTCTCCTCCGTGTGAACAGCTGATATGTATGATTACTGTTACTCCTATAGAATAACTTATTTTTTCTGCGAAATCAAGTATAGTTTTATAATAAATAATAACCAAATTGTAAACTAATTGCAGATAATCCGTTATCCGGCCCCAAAAATCGCAAAAAAGCTCTTGAAAATTCGGATAACATACTATATAATAATCAACAGACCTAATCAATATATGCTACCGTGGCTCAGTTGGTAGAGCAGCGCATTCGTAATGCGCAGGCCGTCGGTTCGAGTCCGACCGGTAGCTCCAAAGCCCCAGGGACGAAAGTTCTTGGGGCTTGTTCTTTTTGTTTTATGGTGATATAATCGGTTCAATAAATTTGAATTTGTGCGGAGGTACTTATACGTTGATGTATTCTATTATTATGTTTTTAGTAGCGGCACTTTTTACAGGAATTAGTATTGCAATATATTTTGGGAAAACCAACTTGATTCACGATTATCATCAAACATACGTCACAGATAAAACAGCTTACGGAAAAGCCTTTGGAAAATCTTTATTTGTTATCGCAATAACACTATTTCTCAGTGGCATCATAGGTCTAATGGGTGATTCTGATTTAATTGTTATACTTTCCGTTGTTGTACTTATTATTGGATTGGGTGTTGGCTTGGGCTGTATTGTTGCAGTGCAAAGGAAATACAATAAGGGAGTTTTTTGAATTTCAATACAGCGAACAGTTCAATAAATTCCAGTTTATTGAACTGTTTTGATTCCGGGCAAAAAACAAGTCAAAAACAATTGAAAAGCAAAGGTGATAATATGCCGAAAATAAAAGAATTCATAAAAAGCGAAGCCGTTCTTATAATATCATTTATTCTTGCCGCCGCATCCGCATTCATTGTAACGCCGAACGCAGGATATATTGATTACATAGACTTCCGCACGATAGGTCTTCTCCTTTGCCTTATGGCGGTTATGGCAGGGCTCGGAAGTATGGGCGTTTTCAGGCTTCTTGCATCAAAGCTTCTGTCTTTTGCGGGCACAACCCGTTCGCTGTGTCTGTGGCTGAGCCTTCTTTGTTTTTTCTCTGCAATGATAATTACAAATGATGTCGCACTCATAACCTTCGTGCCGTTTACAATAATCGCTCTCAGGCTTTGCCGCTGCGAAAAGCTGATGATACCTCTCGTTGTTCTTGAAACGGTTGCCGCAAACCTCGGCAGTATGCTCACTCCGATAGGCAATCCGCAGAATCTCTATCTTTTTTCTGCTTTCCGGATGACAAGCAAAGATTTTTTTACAACAATATTTCCCTATGCGGCACTTTCCCTCGCTCTTACGGTTATTTCTGTTCTGCTGATAAAGAAAGAAACAATCGCTTTTTCGGATAATTCCGCAACGAAAAGACCCGATACTCTCCGATGCGGAATATACGCTGTTCTTTTTCTTTTATCAATTCTCACCGTATTCAAGGTTATCCCCTTTGAAATAACTCTTGCGGTCACGGTTATCGCATTGCTGATTTTTGACAGAAAAGCTCTTCTCAAGGTTGACTATTCTTTGCTATTTACTTTCGTTTTCCTTTTTATATTTATAGGTAACCTTAAAAACATAGAATCTGTCAGCCGCTTTCTTGAAGGTTTTGTCAACGGCAACGAGGTTCTTGCAGGTGTTGCCTGCAGTCAGATTTTCTCGAATGTTCCCGCCGCTCTTCTTCTTTCGGGTTTTACAAACAACATTAACAATGTGCTGATAGGCGTAAATTTAGGCGGACTCGGAACTCTGATTGCTTCTATGGCAAGCCTCATTTCCTTCAAGCTCATCGTGAAGGAAAAAATCTCAACAGGTAAATATCTGCTCATATTCACTGCGGTCAATGTTATTTACCTTGGCCTGAATCTTTTGCTTTGGATTATTATAAGATAAAATAACAAAAACCGATTGACAAAGAGTTTTTTATTTGATAAAATAATTGAGCTTTGAAAAAAGCTCAATATACGGAGAGTTGTCCGAGTGGTCGAAGGTGCAGCACTCGAAATGCTGTGTGGGGAAACTCACCTAGGGTTCGAATCCCTAACTCTCCGCCAGGAAAGAAGAGTTATACCGTCAGGTATAGCTCTTCTTTTTTATAAAGAGTTGTGGAGTCGAAAGGGCGTTAAGAAAACATTTCGGGGAAATGTTTTTAGCCCGTGGGAACACTCCGTTGTGAAGTGGACAAACAAGCAGCACACAACGAGCATACAGATAAATTACACTACAGCAGTCCCTAACTCTCCGCCAGAAAAGATACCGCAGTTGATACAATCGTGTCGACTGCGGTATTGTTATTTAACCATCTCAAAGCCTTGCATATCAATAATTTCAAAAATAAAGCGTTGCATTCGTGGTCTGTTTCATCCACACTGCAACGCTTTTTCATGTTGTTTTCTTCGGCTGTTTCCGAAACCCTATACAACCATCGTTATACAATATATAACCGTTGATTTATATGATTTTCGTTATAATATCCACCCCGTACACTGCACCGAGGGATGAACCGCAATCCCAACTGATGTGGATGGTGCCCATATCATCAACACATCTGACCGTTCCTTTGTCGCCTGCAGTGAGTCTTGTGTACGGGTCATCCATATACACCAGCTCGACTCTTGTTCCGGAAGGATATTTCTCACGCAGCATTGCGAGCGTTTCTTTTGATATTGTTTTCATTTTCTCACCATCCTTATTGCTTTTGAAACAGGTCTCTCGTTTGTTGTCAAATCGATGTAAGTTTCCTTTGCATCCGTTATGCCTGCCATTGTAAAGCCGTACTTATCAAATGCTGCAAGAATTGTGATGAGTCCGCTGAAATTGCTTGAAATTGAAAACTCGTTTATTTTGTAATAATTCAGGTTTTCGACAATACCTTCTATTTCACGATCCCAAATGATAGGAAAACCCTACTTTATAGACATTTCCTGTTATTCCTAACCCTTTCTGCTCAAAATCACATCCTCTTTGGTGCTTTTATTTCCGTTGTGTCCGTATGTTCCGGTTGCAGATGTGGGATAAACTGTGGTCAAAAAACAACCTCGCAGTCGTTAAATTTTCTCAACACTGGTGGTTGTTTTTTCTTTCTATATCAAAAATTGATCCGCAGTAGACAAAGAAGAAATGTTTTTTCATCGCAACCTGTACGTAGACAGCAAGCAAAACACGGTAGCAATTTTGCAAAGTGTAGAAAT
>JAZNRG010000133.1:0-4554 GCA_045590575.1 Acutalibacteraceae bacterium
ACGGATTTTCTTCTTGCGAGTTCACGGGCTTTTCTTGCGGCTTCTCTTGCTCTTGCAGCATCGAGTGCCTTTGAGAAAATAGCCTTTGCAACAGAGGGATTCTCTTCAAAATATGTCATCAGCTTGTCATAAACAAGTGCGTTTACGAGAGTCTGAATGTCTGTGTTTCCGAGTTTGCCTTTGGTCTGACCCTCAAACTGTGCTTCGGTCAGCTTTACGGAAATGATTGCTGTAAGACCTTCTCTTACGTCATCGCCCGAAAGCTTTTTGTCGCCGTCTTTGAGAATATTGTATTTCTTGCCATAGTCGTTGAACACACGGGTGAGAGCGTTCTTGAAGCCCGTTTCGTGGGTACCGCCGTCAACCGTACGGACATTGTTGGCAAACGAAAGAATTGTTTCGTTGTAGCTGTCATTATAAAGAAGAGCAACTTCGGCGTATCTGTCGCCCTTTGCGCCCGAGAAATGAACGGGTTCATCGTGAAGAGGGGTAAGACCCTTGATAGCGGTCATATGAGCCGCAAATGACGAAAGACCGCCCTCAAAGCAGTATTCACGCTCAATGATATTTTCGGGGTCACGGCTGTCTGTGAGTTTAATCGAAAGTCCTGCGTTGAGGAATGCCGATTCACGCAGACGTCTTTCGAGAGTTTCGAAATCGTAAACGGTTGTTTCCTGGAAGATAAGCGGATCGGGTTTGAAACGGATGAATGTACCGGTTTCTTCGGTGTCGCCTATGATTTCGAGGTCTGTTTCGATGTTGCCGCCCTTGACGAATCTCTGACGGTGAATGTGACCGGCCTGCGAAACCTCAACCTCAAACCACTCCGAAAGAGCGTTAACAACGGATGAACCGACGCCATGGAGACCGCCCGATACTTTGTATCCGCCGCCGCCAAACTTACCGCCTGCGTGGAGAACGGTGAGAACAACGGTAACGGAGGGCATACCCATTTTTTCGTTCATACCGACGGGGATGCCTCGTCCGTTATCACGAACTGAGATTATGTCACCCTCTTCGATTTCAACTTCGATGTGGGTGCAGTAGCCTGCAAGAGCTTCGTCGATGGAGTTATCGACGATTTCGTAAACGAGGTGATGCAGACCTCTGGGGCCTGTTGAACCGATATACATACCGGGTCTTTTTCGCACAGCTTCAAGACCTTCGAGAACCTGAATCTGACCTGCACCGTATTCTTCGGTAACGGCAGTATCCATTTCTTCGGAATCCGATTCGAACACGGGAATTTCCTCTTCGGGGGTTACCTGTTCAATCATTTCGTTATTGTTTTCCAATTTGATTTCCTCCGTTACTTTACTGCTGACCGAGCATTGACATCATGCCCTTTTTCTGCTTGCCGGGTTTATACTTGGGCGGATTTTCAAGGCGCATTTTTGCACTCTTGCCGCTCTTTGAAGCAAGATATTTGTTGACGTTGATTACGGGGCTTGTCATATCCTCACACATATAGTCGAGGCAGTTTGCAAGCATCTCCTGGTCGTTATTCATTGCACCGAGAATGGTAACGCAGATGAGGCTCTGTGTTTCGTTGGTGCCGTCCTCATAGATATCGTTGAGAAGGTTGAAGAGCTTGCGCATCTTCACGGGATTGTTTTCTCTGATTGTTTCAAGAACAACGGGTGTGCCGTGCTTGATAAAGAATTCTTCTGAAAGGAACTGACCGTATTTTTCGCAGTTTGCCTTATATTCTTCGCGAAGTTCGGGATAGATAGCGGTAAAGCGGTTTGCAAGGGTGTTGGGGTCGTATGAAACCGCACCGCTCTTTGCCGCAGCCTTTGAAACGGGCTGGGGAAGTTTTGATTTAGCGGGCTTCTGAGTTTTTGTGCCGAAAACTTCAACAAGGGTTTCGCTGAACTCGTTGACGATATATTTGACATCCTTAGCATCAGCTGTTTCGGAATCGAGGAGTGAAAGTGAAATCTGCGAATAATCGCTGCTGAGGATTTCGCCCTCTTTGTTTGCACCGAGAAGTGAAAGCTTGTTATTGAAATGTTCTATCTTGAGAGCCTTGTTTTCGCCTTTGTACTGAATTGTGATTCTGCCTGAATCGGTAACTGCGGGGAGCTCTCCTTTTTCAACTCCTTCGGGGATAACTGCGGTGAAGCCGCATTCTCCGAGAACGGTGCTCAGACCGCTGTTGATATCGGAGAGGATTGAATAAATATCAGCCATATTAATACTCCTTTACATAGCTTAACATTAAAATACAGTTTATTATAACATAATATATAATAGGGTTTGTTCTGAAAAAGAAAAATAACAGAAATAAACATAATTTTTTTGCCAAAAAATGCCCCGCAGAGCGGCTTTAAATCGGTTATAATGCCGTTGACTAATATGATGGGTTATGATATCATATTATGATGTTAAAATGTCTATAATGGGTTTGTATCGTCAAACAACAGATAAAGGAGTATCGCAATGAAGAAAAAGGTTCTTGTGCTTTTCGGCGGCGTTTCAAGCGAGCACGATGTTTCGCTCAATTCCGCAAGTTCGGTTATGAAGAATATTCCCTCGGATAAATACGAAGTAATTCCCATGGGCATCACCAAAGACGGCAGATGCTATATTTATAACGGTGACCTTGATATGCTCCCCGGCGGCAAGTGGCTTGAAGACGAAAAGAATCTTGAACCCGCCGTTATTTCTCCCGACCGTTCGCATCACGGTATTATCCGCCTTGCAGACGGCGCAAAGGTTGAAAGAATTGACGTTGTTTTCCCCGTGCTTCACGGCAAAAACGGCGAGGACGGCACAATGCAGGGTCTTCTTGAGATTGCAGGCCTGCCCTATGTAGGCTGCGGTACGGCGGCAAGCTCTGCTTGCATGGATAAAGCCGTCACAAACGCTATGGCGGACTTTTACGGCATCCCCCAGGCAAAGTGGGTTGCTTTTGATAAACACGCTTATTCGGGCAATAAAGCCGAATTATTGGCAGATGCGGCAGAGAAGCTCGGCTTCCCGATTTTTGTGAAACCCGCAAACGCAGGTTCATCCGTGGGTATCAGCAAGGCAAAGAATCTTGATGAGCTTGAAGCTGCCTGCGAAAAGGCTTTTGAGCACGACCGCAAGCTCGTGCTTGAAGAAGGCATCATCGGTATGGAGGTTGAGGTTGCGGTACTCGGCAACGAAGAGCCCGAGGCATCGGTGGTTGGTGAGGTTGTTCCCTGCAACGAATTTTACGATTACGATGCAAAGTATCTTGCAAACGAAAGCGAGCTTCACATCCCCGCAAGGCTTTCCGAAGATATGCTCAGAAAGGTTCAGGCTCAGGCAATCAAGTCCTACAGAGCACTTGGCTGCGAGGGCTTCACACGAGTTGATTTCTTTGTGAAAGAAAACGGAGAAATCTTTCTTAATGAGCCCAACACAATTCCCGGTTTTACTTCAATCAGTATGTATCCCAAGCTGTGGGCGGCAACGGGTCTTCCCTATGAGGAGCTTCTCGATAAACTTCTTACTCTTGCAATGGAAAGATAAATTTCCAATGAAAAATGAATAGTGAAAAATGAAAAATTAAGGGTCTGCGACGCTTGTTTTAAATGGGTACGGGCGGAGCCTGTCCGGAATTATTCATTATTCATTTTTAATTATTCATTAAATCCAAAGGAAAAACTATGAAAAACGCAATAATAAAAATAACTGACCGTCACGTTCAGGACGGAGAAAAATTTGAGTGTGAGCTTACCACTTCGGGCCGTTTTGAAACGACGGAAAACGGCTGCAGGGTCAGCTACAATGAAACCGATGAGGCACTTATAAACAGCGTCACAACCCTTGACGTTGAAGGCTCTCAGAAGATTTCGATGACTCGCACGGGTAAGTACAACACGGAAATGATTATCGAAAAAGACCGCCGCCACACTTGCTTTTATGCAACGCCCTACGGCGAGCTTGTGATGGGTATTTATGCTCAGAGCATAATAAACGAAGTTGACGAAAACGGCGGCACTCTTCAGTTTTCATACACAATTGATTTTAACAATGCACCGGCATCGGAAAATGAGCTTATCGTTGCCGTAATGCCCAAGGAGGTATAAAAAATGTCACTTTTGGTTAAGCAGGCAGTTGCGGAAATCCGCAATGCAATCATTGAAGCGGCGGGCAGAGCCGTTGCAGACGGTGAATTCCCCGAAGCACCTTTAAGCGATTTTATCATTGAGGTGCCCGCAAACAGAGAAAACGGCGATTATTCTTCAAATGCCGCAATGGCGTGGGCAAGAGATTTACGCAATGCCCCCAGAAAAATTGCGGATATTATCGTTAAAGAAATGGACCTTACGGATACCTTCTTTGACCGCTGCGAGGTTGCGGGCCCCGGCTTTCTCAACTTCTATCTTTGCAGCAGCTTCAATGCCTGCGTTATTCAGGATATTCTTGAAAAAGGCAAGGATTACGGACGCTCCGATTTCGGCGGCGGCAAAAAAATAAATGTTGAATTCGTTTCCGCAAACCCCACGGGTCCTATGCATATGGGCAATGCAAGAGGCGGTGCTCTCGGCGACTGTCTTGCAGCCGTGCTCGATGCCGCAG
>JAZNRG010000134.1:0-15063 GCA_045590575.1 Acutalibacteraceae bacterium
AAAATGTTAAATTTTCGATTTTGAAATGCTCCACTGTATAACCTCCTTAACGTGAAGTGCTGCGGGTATCATAAGATAACCGAGATATGCGATAAATCCGATTATGTTTTTACCGTTAATCGGAGCAATATTTCTTTCCGGCAGGAACTCTGCGTTCATTCCGCCGATTGCGGCAAAAAAGATAACAATGCCGAGTAAAATGAGCATAACCGCAATAAGAATCCAATCTGTTTTCGTCATACGGTAAACTATAAAGCTTGTCCGTTTTGAAGTGCCGTAGCCTCTTGAACGCATTGAATCGCTTGTTGTAATACTTCCTTCGAGTGCCCACGAGGTGAGAACTCCGATAACCGTCATTCCCGAATTGAGTTTATCTTTTAACGATGATTTTTCTGCCGTTCCTTTGCCGATTGAGCTTCTGACACCGATAATCTGTTTTGCTTTCTGCAAAAGATTCGGTATCATACGGAACACCATAACGAGAAGCAGCGATAACGACGGCGACAGATTTGCGAAAAGGCAGGTGAATTTGTCGCCCGTCAGCACCTTGCCGTAGCATCCGAACCATAAAATCATAAGCACAAATGTTGCCGCAACGGCTACGCCGTAAATGAGTGCTTCGAGGGTATAGGGTCTGTCAAGATATGTAAAAAGAACAGTTACACCTCTTGTATTTACAATAGGATTAAATATAGTAACAAATATGAAAAGCGGTATCATCAACAAGATATTTTTTATACCTTTTCTGCCGTTAAGGAAAAAGTAATACACTCCGCTTGCGAATATGCCCGCAAGCAGATAAACGGGGTGCTGCAGAAGAACACCGAAAGCTATTGCTCCGATGAAAAACAGCAGATTTACCGCAGGATGAAGTTTTGAGAATGCATCTTGTTTCATACTGTCACCGCTACTTTTTCTTTGATTCTTTAAGTCCTGCAGCCTCCAAAGCTCTTGGCCACGGGCCGAGAAAAGCTTTTATTCGTGACATTGTTGCCACATCAAAATCAGTCTTTTTAGGCAATCTTCCAAGCTCCTCGCTTTTCCGACAAAGGGTTTCGATTGCCCATTCTTTCTTTTTTTTATTTATCATTATTTTCACCAAACAAAAAAACTCTTTCAACACGATTGGCTGAAAGAGTTTATATGCATAAATATACTGCAGATTTGACCCGAAAATCCGGGTGCAAGTCGGCTTCACTCTTCCATCCAAAGATATCAAACCAAGTTTACGGCAGGTGTTCCGACTGATATGCCGAAGCATAAACACGGTAATGGCGGTTGCTCGGGATTCTGACCCGATTTCCCTTTTAATCTACTTTGCAAATGCATTTCGAACCGTTCTTTGATTATATTATTTTTCAAAGTCAATGTCAAGGTCTTTGCCTAAATCGCATGTATAATGCCATTCGATTATATCACCATCCGAAAGCTCATAATTTCCGCAGCCAACTGACGGCGATTCTCCGTTCACAAAATATATCCAGCCTGAGGATTTACCGAAATCCATTTCATAAATATTGTTGATTCCTTCGATATATCCCATGTTAGAAGAAAAAAGAATCCCATTTTCTTTGCACGCTTCGGCAAGAATGTCGTAAACCGTGTCACCGGTTTCTATTTTAATTCCGGTTTCTTCGAGAATAATTCCGCTTTTGGGAATGTAGCTTTTATCTTTATCTTTTATCGCATCACAGTTTATGCTTATAGAAACAGAACCGATTGTGTCTGTGTTATTATCGCCCGATATCCCTATAACCAAAGCAATAGCAGTAACCGCCGCCATAATAACAAGCACTATAAATTTATGCTTTTTGGTTGCGAAAAGCACACCACATATCAATATTGCAGCAACACAGACAGAGATAATTATTAAATAAACAGAATTTATTTCAGTTTTAGCGGTTTTTGTCGGATTCGTTTTTTGTGTGTCGGATTCAGGGCTTGTTGTTATGCTTGTAATCCCCGAAGTATTATCAACGAAAACCGTTGTTTCGGTTATTGCGCATTTTTCTGTTAAGGTTGTTTCAGTTGTAATTGCATCGGTTGATGCTTTCTCGGAAATTATTTTATTGTTATTGAAAATATAGAATGACGGCTTGCCGTTTTTTATGTTTTCATAGGCAATTGAAGCGCTGAAAACCTGAGCTGTTGCGGTTGAATCGGAAGCACCGCCTTTTTTGTGGCAAAAGCTTCCGTCGGCTAAACGAAAACTGTTCATTCCGTCAAAAACCGTGTTGCCGTTTTTTATAAATCTGTTATCGTCACAAACATCAATACCCAAAGACGAAAGAGCTATCACAACCTGTGCTGCACTTTCGGGGTTAGCAACTCCGTATCCCGAATATCCGCCGTTTTCAAGTTGACGGGTTGAAAGAAAATCAAGAGCCGCATCGACTGAAGATTTAACGTCAGTATTATCATTATAATGAATAGCCAATGACTGAACAGTCATTGCAGTCACATCAACGTCGCCGTATTCTCCCTTAACCGTCCAGCCTCCGTCGGCAAGCTGTAAAGATAACAGTTTGTTGATAAGTCCGTTCACAGAATAAGCATCACTTATACAACCGTTGTTGAGTAAATGTAAGCCGAAAACAAGGCTCATTATTCCTTGCTCGCCGATTGAATTGCTGAGAACCTTGTTGATATACGGGTTTGTTCTATCACCGATTGCGATATATGTGAGTGCAAATTTAAGACGGGATGATGCGGAGCCGACTTCGTTTTCCGAAAGATAGCCATTCAAAGCGTTTTTGTAATCCGAAAAGTCATATTTGCCGTGATTGCTCAAGGCAATAATATACCACTCGGAGCCTGCTCCCGCATCACGGGTCAAGTCACCGTCAATCCATTCCTGAACGGAATCAACAGATGACTTTTGCAGATTATATTCAATTATTTCTTCTTTATACCGTTTTGCATTATTGCTGTAAGCGACAGCAGGAATAAATCCTGCCGCCGCAATAATCAGAGCAACAGCAAAAAATTTCAGCTTATAGAATGTTTTCATAATTTAAGCAATAATTGAAAGAATGAAGTTGATAATTGCAGAGAAAAATGATGTTATCGCAGAAAGAACAGATGCTATTATTCCGCCGTTTATCTGAGCTGTGGATACAGGAGGAACAAGAGTTTCGGATGCGGAAACCGCACTTATAATATGCTTGCCTGCTCCGCTTATCTGTATTGTTGCCTTGCCGTTTGCATCGGTTTTTACTCCTGTTGCTTTGCCGTCAACGGTTATTTCCGCATTGGCAACAGGAAGTGTTACGGGATTCCAGCTTGCATCGTAACCCGCACTGCAGAGAGTCAGTTCAATGTCTGAGTTTGCATTTGCCGTAACTGTGAAATTATTGAAGAAACAATATTTATCCGAATAATTCTTGCCGTCGGAATAAACAAAAGCATTAAGATAATCACCGTTCTTCACCGGGTCTGCAAGGCTCCAGCAAGAAGAATTGTTGATATAGTAGCCAAAGTTTCCGCTTGTATCTCCCCAAAGCTTGCCGATTGAAAGACCGTAATCTTTGTGTGTGTAATAGCTGTAGCCTTCTTTTGCTCCGCCTGAATACACAGCCTCATGTGCCGCATAGAGAGCATCATTGACGGTAAGAGAGTTGTCGCCGTCAATATCGGTAACGGTAACTTTTGTTTGTGCAGCAACAAGCTGACCTTTGTTTGAGATTGAAACATAAACTGTTGCGGAAGCCTCGTCCGCAAAGGATGTTATGCTCATGCATCCCATAATCATAAGGAACGCAAGCATAACAGAGAATAATTTTTTCATTCCGAAAACTCCTTTAAATAAATTATATCAAAACAGTGGCCACTGATTTTGAACATAAAAAAATACTCTTTTAACCCGAAAGTTAAAAGAGTACAACAGACAAACGACTCAACAAAGGCAACAAAAAATGCACACCCGATATACTGTTAAGCAGTTAATCGGTTGCACTCTTCTCACCAAAGTTGTGTTTAACCAGAATTGATACGGCAGGTGTTCTGACTTATACAATAACATTTGTAATTTACAGTAATGGCGGTTGTTCAGGATTTTAACCTGATTTCCCTTTTGATTTACTCAGCGTATAACTTTTCAAACCGTATCTTATCAATTCATATTCAATTTTGTAATATTATAATCTCATTTATTGATGTTGTCAAGGAGTAAAAAATTACGGAACAAGACACGAGCACGAAGAATCACGACAACCCGCAAGAAAATCAAAACAAGAAATTATTGAATAGAATGGAGTTGATTATGAAAGAAAGGAACAACATTCGTTTCGATGATAACAACAATATCATTGCAAAAAACATATCCGCATATCGGATTTCTGAACTGACAATTCATAAAGAAAAAGGCTGAACATACTATACGGTTTTCGGAATATATGGAGACGAAGAACTCATAGTCGGAAAACCTGAACGCATAATACAAAAAATGTTTTAAAAAAATGGAAGAAACCGAATGACAAATCAATTTGATGATGATATAATAAAATTTACCAATTCTGTACAGACAGTTGTCCAATCAAAAGATGACACGGAAAACATCGAAGTACAGAAACAACAGATTGAATAATTTAAAAAAGTTCATTCAGCTTGCTTCCCGATATGCTGACGGAGTTCTGTAGACAGCTTATTCATTAAGAGATCTTGTCAAAAGAATTTATGTTTCAGCTACCGATAAGTCAAGCGGCAAACGAAAACAAAGCATTTCAATCGAATACGATTTTATCAGTTTTATAACACTGAATGAACTTATGTAAAAGAAATCGGTGTGACCGAAGTCATGCTGAACCTTGAAAACATTCATTTTTTAGAAATTAAACAAAAACGGTTTTACGAACCCAGTGCAATTGCATGGCGTTTTTTGAGGTGTATTATGAAATACGATGCGGTTATATTTGACCTTGACGGCACTCTGACCGACACGTTGGAAGATTTAAAAAACAGCGTGAATTTTGCAATGAGAGCGTTCGGCTTTTCCGAAAGAACGCTTGATGAAGTACGCTCTTTTGTCGGAAACGGGGTAAGACGGCTGATTTATCTGAGTGTTCCCGAAAACACTCCCGAAGATATTGCAGAGAAATGCCTTGATGTTTTCAAAGAACATTATAAAAATAATTCTCTTGTTATGACCAAGCCCTATGAAGGCATAATTCCTATGCTCCGTGAACTCAGAAGCAGGGGGATCAGAACCGCAGTCGTAACGAATAAGATGTACGAGGCGGCGGAAGATATCGTAAGAATTTTCTTTGACGGACTTATTGATGTTACAGTCGGTCAGGTTGACGGCGTTGCACAGAAACCGCAGCCCGACGGTATAATTTACGTTATTCAAAAACTCGGTGTATCAAAAGACAAAGCGGTTTATGTCGGTGATTCCGAGGTGGATTGCATTACCGCAAAAAATGCGGGAATACCCTGCATCGGTGTAACCTGGGGGTTCCGTGATAAATCGGTTCTTCTTGAAAGCGGAGCTGATTTTATAGTTGATACCCCCGAAGAAATATTAAAATAAAAGGTCGGCTCAGCCGACCTTTTATTTTATCATATCCATACCCTTAAGCAGAGTTTCTTTATCAATCGCGCCCTGCGCATATGCCGCCATATAACCGTCTTTTGTTATGAAATATGTGACGGGGATCGAATAGGTATTGTATTTGTATGCGGCATCAATATCCTTATCAAAGAACACCGGAAATTCGTAGCCTGTTGAGTCAATAAAGTTCTTTGCTGTTTCAACGGTTTCTCTTGAATTATCGGTGAGGTTTACCATAAGAAACTGATATTCATTCCCTTTTTCTTTATACATATCATTGAAATCAGGCATTTCCATTTTGCAGGGCGGGCACCAGCTTGCCCAGAAATTGAGAATAACAGGTTTGCCGAGAAAATCCGAAAGGCGGTATTCGTTGCCCTCGGCATCATAAACTGTAAAGTCGGGAGCTTTCTGCAGTCCTGCTTTTTCGGTTGTCTGTGCAGGGGAAGGGGCGTTCGGATTTGTGATTGCGGGTGCGTTGGTTGCGAGAGTGTTGTTTTCGTATTCGCCGCTGAGCTTATCATAAGCAATATAAGCGCCGCCGATAATAACGGCAAAAACAAGAATTCCGATTATAACTTTGATTTTACTGTTCATAATTTCACCTCAGCTCAGAATGGTAAGGAATCTGCCGAGCAGACCTGTCATCATCAGTATGCCGACCGCAACGAGAAGTGCGCCGCAAACGATATTGATTGTTTTGTAGTTCTTTTTTATGAATGTGAATGCGCCCTTGAGTTTGTCGATGAGAACTGCGCTTGCTACAAACGGGATTCCCAGACCGAGTGAATAGCAGAGCAGCATTATTATGCCCGTAACCGCCTGACCTTGCTGAGAAGCGAGCATCAGTGCCGAGCCGAGAAAAGCTCCCACGCACGGAGTCCAGCCGACGGAGAATATTATTCCGAAAATCATCGATGAAAAGAAACCGAGTTCTTTGCCCGCAAGGGGATTTTTGATGCCCTTGAAAATGTTGAGTTTGAAAACTCCGAGGTAATTCAGCCCGAAGAATATAACAACCAGACCCGAAATAATGTTAACAGCCGTCTGATATTCTCTGAGAAAACCGCCGATTGTGCCCGCAAGAGCACCCATTAATACAAAAACAGCCGTGAAACCCGCAACAAACCCGAGGGCATTTCTGAGCGTTTTAGCCGTTGAGTTATCCTTGTTTCCGCCTGCAAAATACGAAACGTAAATCGGCAGCATCGGCAGAAGACAGGGCGATATAAAAGTTATTATACCTTCAAGAAACGAAATAAAATATTGCATAATTAATCCTTTCGGGAATTGATACTATTATTTTATCATTGAAAATATCTTCCGTCAATATTATAATCATATCGGGTGATTTTATGGCAGAGGATTATATCGTAAACAGACTTTTTGAATTGCAGGATTTGAAATACCGTGATTTTCATTCAAAACTGATGCCGACCGTTGATAAAAAAACGGTTATCGGCGTGCGTACTCCCGAGTTGAGAAAGCTTGCAAAAGAGCTGAAAAACACGGATATCGCATATGAGTTTATGAAAAACCTTCCTCACAAATACTATGAGGAAAATAATCTCCACGCATTTCTGATTGAAGAAATCAGGGATTATAGCGAATGCATAAAGGAGCTTGACCGCTTCTTGCCCTTTGTTGATAACTGGGCAACCTGCGATATGATGCGCCCTAAAATACTGAAAAAGCATCATCGGGAATTGCTTTGTGAAATCAAAAAATGGATTGATTCGGGCGAAATCTATACCGTGCGTTTCGGCATCGAATGCCTGATGCTGTATTATCTTGATGAGTACTTCAAATCCGGATTTCACGAAACCGTTTCAAATATCCGTTCCGATGAGTATTACATCCGAATGATGCAGGCGTGGTATTTTGCGACCGCACTTGCGAAAAGATATGACGAAACAATTCATTATCTTGAACAGAAAAAACTCGATGCCGATACCCATAACAAAACGATACAAAAAGCAATTGAAAGCTATCGCATCACAAAAGAACAAAAAGATTATCTGCGTAAATTAAAGTTGCATTTATGACGGCGATATGATAAATTATTTAAAAAGGAGAGATGGTTATGTTTTATAGAATAGAAAATGATTTTTTTACCTGCGAAATCGACGATATGGGTGCTCAGCTCCATTCGCTCAAATCAAAAGAAAACGGCACAGAATATATCTGGCAGGGTAACCCCGACATCTGGTACGGTCAGGCACCCGTTCTTTTCCCCGTTATCGGTCAGCTTATCAACGACAAGTATTTCTATAACGGTGTTGAATATACAATGCCCAAGCACGGCCTTGCAAGAAAGCTTCTTTTCAAGGTTAAGGAATGCGAAGGCGCAAAGGCTGTTTTCAGCCTTGAAAGTGACGAAAACACCCTCAAAAGCTATCCTTTCAACTTTGAATATCTTGTTACTTTTGAGCTTAAAGGTAAGGCTCTTATGAACACAATGACGGTTATCAATAAAACCAAGGGCGAAATGTATTTTTCCGTCGGTGCTCATCCCGGATTCAACTGTAAGGTCGGCGATATAATTGAATTCGAGCAGGAAGAAACCCTTGCAACGGAGCGTATCGATAAAGAGAATCTTATCATTCCCGAGAAGTTCCCGTTCATCGAAAATTCAAAGAGCTTTGAAATAACCAAGGAAATCTTTGAACCCGATGCACTCATTCTTTCTGATATAAAGAGCGAAAAGCTCACAATCAAGGGCGACAATACTGTTGAATTCACCTTCGGCAAATGCCCCTTCCTCGGCATCTGGGCAAAGCCCGGCGCACCCTATGTCTGCATCGAACCCTGGTACGGTGTAAACGACGGCAGAGAAGTGAAAAAGGATATCTCCGAAAAGAGAGGAATTCAGCATCTTAACGAGGGCGAAACCTTTGAGTTTTCCTGGACTGCAGAAATAAAATAAAAACAAAAATGCTGTGAGGGTTACTCACAGCAATTTTTTATCCGAAATACTTTTCTGCGTATCTGACGGCACTCATTGCATCGGAGCCGTAGAAATCAGCACCTATCATTGATGCATATTCCTCCGTCATAACCGCGCCGCCGACCATAACTCTGCAATCGGGAGCTTCCTTGCGAAGAAGCTTTATGGTATCTTCCATTGCGGGTACGGTTGTTGTCATAAGTGCACTCAGACCGACAAGCCTTACGCCGTTTGACTTAACCGAATCAACAATTGTTTCGGGTTTCACATCCTTGCCGAGGTCGATAACATCATAACCGTAATTCTCGAGGAGTACCTTAACAATATTTTTGCCGATATCGTGAACGTCGCCTTTTACGGTGGCTATTATTATTTTGTCCTTTTTGTTTTCGCCCGATGGAATAGCTGACTTGATTGTATCAAAAGCCTCTTTAGCCGCCTGAGCACTCATAAGAAGCTGAGGAAGATATACTTTCTTTTCCTCAAATCCTTTGCCCACGGTGTTGAGTGCCGGGATAATCATAGTGTCTATTATTTCCATCGGTGATTTTGTTTTGAGCAGCTCGGTTGCGGCAATGCCTGCCTGCTTTTTAAGACCGCTGATTATGCATCCGTCAAGCTCTGCAACTGAAACGGCAGGTGATGAAGCCTGCGTAGGTTCAAGCTCCTGCGCAAACCCGATGTAGTCGGAGCAATTTGCGTCTTTGCCGGTGAGAGCATTGAAGCAATACCACGCTTTCATCATTTCGATTGAAAACGGATTTATGATTGCGCAGTCAAGTCCGCTCTGGAGTGCCATTGTGTAGAAAACCGCATTCACATCGGGTCTTGACGGCAGACCGAACGAAATATTTGAAACTCCGAGGCTTGTTTTGATGCCCATATCACGGAGCATCCTAACCGCCTTAAGAGTGACGTTTGCGCTGTTTGAATCGCTTGAAACCGCCATTGCGAGAGGGTCAACTATAATTTCGTTTTTGCCTATGCCGTATTCCTCGGCACGGGCAATTATTTTTTCTGCAACGGCAACTCTGCCCTCTGCGGTTTCGGGAATTCCGTTTTCGTCAATCGTGACTGCAATTACAGCACCGCCGTATTTTTTAACAAGCGGAAAAACAGCGTTCATGCTTTCTTCTTTGCCGCTTACGGAATTGATAAGCGGTTTGCCGTTGTAAATTCTCATTGCCTTTTCCATTGCAACGGGGTCAACGGTGTCAATCTGAAGCGGAAGGTCAATAACGCTCTGAAGCGAGCGGATAACTCTTACCATCATTTCGGCTTCGTCGATTTCGGGCAGACCAACGTTTACATCGAGAATCGAAACGCCTTTTTTGTTCTGTGCAAGACCTTCTCCGAGTATATAATTAATATCGTTTTCACGCAAAGCCTGTTTGAATCTTTTTTTGCCCGTGGGGTTGATTCTCTCGCCGATGATTACGGGAATATCGCCGATTTCAATTGCGTGGGTATAGGATGAAACAACCGTGAGATTCTTCTTTTCAGGCAACACAAACGGCAGGTTCTTTGTTTTCTCAACAGTTTTTCTGATATGCCCGGGAGTTGTGCCGCAACATCCGCCGATTATTGTTGCACCCGATTTCACGATATCGTACATAATATCCGAGAATTCATCGGCATCAATGTCAAAAACGGTTTTGCCGTTTTCGGTTTTTGGCAGACCCGCATTGGGATTCACTATAATGGGAACGCTTGATTTTTCAGCGAATACAGGAACAATTTCTTTCATCTGCTTAGGACCGAGAGAGCAGTTCATACCTATTGCATCTGCGCCCATACCCTCAAGCATTGCAATCATTGCTGCAGGATCGGCACCGGTCATCAGCTTCTTTGTTTCGTCGTAAACGCAGGTTACGAATACGGGCAAATCGCAGCTTTCTTTTGCGGCAAGGAGTGCCGCTTTTGCCTCATAGCTGTCGTTCATTGTTTCAATCAGAACGAGGTCTGCGCCTGCTTCTGCGCCGATTCTTATGCTTTCGGAGAAGATTTCAACCGCTTCTTCAAACGGCATATCGCCGAGAGGCTCGAGCATCTTGCCGAGAGGTCCGATGTCAAGCGCAATGTATGCGTCATATCCCTCACAAGCAGTTTTTGCGTTTTTAATTGCGGCATTGATGATTTCTTCGAGGTTGTCGAATTTAAGTTTGTTTGCACCGAATGTGCAGGTGGTAAGAATATCTGCGCCGGCTTCAAGATACAAACGGTGCATCTCAATGATTTTTTCGGGTTTTGTGATATTCCACACTTCGGGTTTTTCGCCGGGCATCAGACCCCACGATTGCAGAAGAGTTCCTGCTCCGCCGTCAAAGTATGTGATACCGCTTTTTATTTTTTCGAGAACATTCATTTTTATTCCTTCTATCTGTACGGGCAGTCGGCTTTTCTGCAAATCATGCAGCCTGGGCCCGTGCATTTATTCTTTTCTTTGCCGATTCCGATAATCGCCGTAACGGATTTTACCGGTGTCATCATCAGACTGTCCGTAAGAGTCAGTCCGATATTTTTCTTTGTGTCAAGAAATGAAACTATATCTTTTTGATATTCTATAGGCAAATCTCCGTAGCCGGGGCTGAACCTCGGACGGAGAAAATCTGTGCTTTCGAGGGATGAGTTGATATTGTCGCAGAAAGCTTCTATCGCCGCCGAACCGACGCAATCGGTAACGACACCTTTTATGGGGGAGATAAGCGAATTGCGTTCAATCAGCCTTTGCGCTTCAAAGCCTGTTGTTGCCGCAAGGATATATGCACATTCGCAACCGCAAAGATTCTTTTTGAGAGAGGCACTTTCGGATTTTATAAATCCGAGGTCAACGCAATCTTCTGTGCAGATGCATACCCTTGCAACGCACGCTTTGTAGCTGACTGCTTTTTTATATTCTTCTATGCATTCGGCAATCAGCTCATCAGAAACTCCGTTTGCCGAATAATAGCCGAGGTAAACCGCAACCTCCTTCGGGTCGATTTTTATCTCGGCTGCGGTTGATTTGATTATCTGAATCATCCGATTATTCCTTCAAGATTAGACTGTATTTTTGCCGCAACATCGGGTTTGTTCATCGAATAAACGTGAACAGCCTTAAGCCCGTTTGCGTAAAGGTCAACTATCTGCTCGGTTGCGTATGCAATACCTGCCTGCTTCATTGCAACGGGATTGCTTCCGAATTTGTCAACCATTCTTAAGAATTTGCGGGGGAGTGCCGTGCCCGAAAGAGCGCAGATTCTTTTTATCTGAACGGGATTTGTGACGGGCATAATTCCGGGGATAACGGGAACGGTTATGCCTGCTTCACGGATTTTATATAGATAGTTGAAAAGTATGTGATTATCAAAAAACATCTGAGTTGTGAGAAATTCGCATCCCGCATCAACTTTGATTTTAAGATTGCGGATATCCTCCGAAAAACTGTTGCTTTCGGTATGACCTTCGGGATAGCATGCACCGCCGATGCAGAATCCGCCGAATTCTCTGATTGCGGTCACAAGGTCGCTTGCGTGGGTGAAATCAAGGCTCTTTTCGGTAACACCCTGAGGCAGGTCACCGCGGAGTGCAAGTATATTCTCAATTCCTTTGCTTTTGATTTCGGTCAGGGTTTTGTTTATTGAATCTTTATCCGCACAAACGCAGGTGAGGTGCGCAATCGGTGTAACGCCTTTTTCAAGAATGCTTTTTGCAATATCGATGGTGTAGGTCTCCGTTGTGCCGCCCGCACCGTATGTAACGCTCATAAAATCGGGGTTAAGCTTAGCGATTTCAAGAGCGGAGTTTTTGATGTTATCGTAGGTTTCGCTTGTTTTCGGCGGAAAAACCTCAAACGAGAGCGAAAGAGAATCTTTTGCAAGAATTTCAGATATTTTCACTGTGTCACCTTATTTCTTTTTGAATATAATCAATTTGCTGAAAACATAGTTCATAATAATAACAACAACGCCGACAATGAGCTTTGAAACAAGGTCGTTCATTGAAAGCAGTGAAACAAAAACAAACATCATCAATGTTTCAACAGCAAACGAGAAAAGCCTTGCGCCCACAAATCCCGTGAATTCCTTGCCCGCAACGGAGGGTGCCCACGATTTTGAGTCGAACACCCAGAGCTTGTTTGTGACGAACGCAAAAACAACGCCTGCTACCCAGGCAATGCAGTTTGCATCAAGATATTCCGAGCCGCCGATAATTTCAGCTGCTTTTGAATCGGGTGGCAGGATTGATGATAAAACACCTTCCCATCCGATTGATATAAACAGCTTTTTGAAAACATAGAATGTAGCAAGATTAACAACCGTTGTAAGCACGCCGAAAAAAACATAAAGAACTATTTCTTCGGTGAAAAGCTTATCGATGATTTTACCGATAAAGCTTTCTTTTTTGAACACTTTAAAAAGCAATTCTCTTATTTTTTCTATCATTTTTTATTCTCCGATGAGTTTATTTGCCGCAAATACTCTTTTATTTTAAAACATTGAAGGAATAAAGTCAATAAATGCTTGCATTTTTAATAGGTTATGATAAAATAATATGAGGTGAATTTATGGCTGAATATCCTCAGATAAAAAACAGAATACATTTTCTTGACGAACTTCGCGGAGTTGCCGTTTTCTGCATGGTGTTTTACCACGCATTTTATATTATCGGTTCATCGTTCGGCTCGGATACAGCGGTTAATCTTTTCAATTTCTTCCTGCCTGTTCAGCCGTTTTTTGCAGGAATCTTTATTTTCCTCTGCGGTATTTCCTGCACTCTTTCAAGAAATAATTTTAAAAGGGGAGCGGTGCTTCTCGGTATAGCTCTCGGGCTGACTTTCATAACGGCGTTCGTTATGCCAAAGCTCGGTTTTTATGAATGTGAAATTTATTTCGGAATACTTCATTTTCTTTCGGCTTCGATTCTGATTTTTTCTCTTCTGTCAAAGCCGCTCAAAAGAGTTTCCCCTTTTATCGGTATTCTTGCTTGCTCCGTGCTTTATGCGTTGACAAGCGGAATTGAAAGCGGAGTTCTTGATTACGGCGAGTTTATCAGCATCACCCTGCCGCCGAGCCTTTATGAAACCAATCTTCTTATGCCGCTCGGCATCTATGCACCCGGATTTTTCTCGGCGGATTATTTCCCGATATTCCCTGATATCTTCATATTTCTCTCGGGTGTTTTTGCGGGCGGATACTTTGCTTTAAACGGTTATCCCGAAACATTTTATAAAAAAAGAGCCTCGTTTTTCGGTTGGCTAGGAAGAAAAGCGCTTATTATTTATGTTGTGCATATGCCTGCAATTTACGCAATTGCATATGTCTTTGATTTAATAATAAATTGATTTTACAGATAGGAGAATTTACTATGAGTGAAGCATGCAGCGGAAACTGCTCGTCATGTGCGAGCAACTGCGATTCAAGAAAAGAAGCCCAGGATATGAGAATCCCGAGCGGTCCTTTCAGCAATGTTAAAAAGGTTATCGGCGTTGTCAGCGGCAAGGGCGGCGTCGGCAAATCGCTCGTAACATCAATGCTCGCATCGGCAATGCAGGCAAGAGGCAACTCCTGCGCAGTGCTTGATGCAGATATAACAGGTCCTTCGATTCCCAAGTCGTTCGGCATCAAAGAAAGAGCAAAGGCAGACGAAACAGGTCTTCTTCCCGAAGAGAGCAAAACGGGCATCAAGATTATGTCCATCAACCTTCTTCTCGAAAGCGAAGACTCTCCCGTAGTATGGAGAGGTCCCGTTATTTCCGGCGTTATCCAGCAGTTCTGGAAGGATGTTGCATGGGGTGATGTTGACTATATGTTTGTTGATATGCCTCCCGGAACAGGCGATGTATCGCTCACCGTTTTCCAGAATCTTCCCGTTGACGGAATCGTTATTGTTACCACTCCTCAGGACCTCGTAACAATGATTGTCAAAAAAGCTTTCAACATGGCGAAGCTCATGAATATCCCCGTGCTCGGCCTTGTTGAGAATATGAGTTATTTCGTATGCCCCGATTGCGGCAAGGAATACAAAATCTTCGGCGAAAGCAAGATTGACGAAATTGCGGCGGAGCTCGGCGTGCCCGTTCTTGCAAAACTTCCCATCGATCCTAAAACAGCATCGCTTGTTGATAAGGGCGCAATCGAGCTTGCGGATGACAAATATGTTGCCGATGCCGTTGACTTTATTTCAAAATTAGATTAAAATAACGGATATAAAAACTTTCAGGAGTTGAAAACAATGCTTGATATCAAATTTTTAAGAGAAAATCCCGATATCGTAAAGAAAAATATAAAGAAAAAGTTTCAGGATAATAAGCTTCCTCTTGTTGACGAGGTAATTGAGCTTGATTCAAAATCAAGAGCAGTCAAGACCGAAGCAGATAGCCTTCGTGCAAACCGTAACAAGGTTTCAAAAGAAATCGGTATGCTTATGGCTCAGGGCAAGAAAGATGAAGCTATGGCAGCGAAGTCAAAAGTTACCGAATTTTCCGAAAGACTTGCAGAATGCGAAAAGCTTGAGGCTGAGTATTCCGAGCAGGTGACAAAGATCATGATGGTCATCCCCAACATCATTGACCCCAGCGTGCCCATAG
>JAZNRG010000135.1:0-2548 GCA_045590575.1 Acutalibacteraceae bacterium
TGAGGGGCTTGGGATAGCCGATTGAATTGAGAACCATATCGAGCGAGTAGCAGCCGATATCGCCGAGAGCGCCGATGCCTGCGGTTTCCTTTTCGATGAAGGATGTGCCGAAGGGAGTGGGAATGCCTCTTCTTCTGCCGCCGCCTGTCTGGATATAATAAATCTTGCCGAGCTCGCCTGACTGAACAACCTTCTTGAGCATCTTCATGTTCTCGTCAAATCTGGGCTGGAAGCCGATTGAGAGAACACCCTTGCTTGCCTTGTCTGCTTTGCATATTGCAACTGCTTCTTCAAGAGTAACGCACATAGGCTTTTCAAGAAGAACGCTTACGCCGTGCTCAAGTGCATAGATGGTACATTCAGCGTGAGTTGCGTTGTATGTGCAAACGCTGACTGCATCGCAGATGCCTGCATCAATGAGTTCCTTGTGGCTGGGGAAGAACTTAACATCGCCTGTAACGCCGTATCTTTCGCAGAATGCTTCTGCTTTGCCGGGAACGAGGTCTGCCGCTGCAACGATTTCAACATCGGGGCATTTCTGATATGCCTTAACGTGAGCTTCTGCAATCCAGCCTGTACCGATGATGCCGACCTTTACCTTTTTGCTGTAGTCTCTGACTTTTTCGTCGGAGGGAGCATCTTTGAACTTATCGAGAATATTTTCTGCCATAATATTTACCTCGCAATTATTATTTTATTACCAACAGAGTGTTTTGAGATACTCTCTGCTGAGCTTAACCGAATTCATTGCAGTTTCGCCCTTTGCGGGGTTATCCTGCTCAACAACAACCCACTCTGCGCCTGCGTTTTCGCAAGCTGCAAGGATTGCGGGCATATCCTGAACGCCGTAGCCGACGGGCATGAATGAGAATGCATCCTCTTCTTCCTGCTCTGTGTCTTCGTCATCTATGCCGATGAGGTCATAGAGCTTGCCGTTGCCGTCACCGCTCTTTCTGAAATCCTTAAGGTGAACAACAGGTGCTCTGCCGCTGTACTTTTCAACATATTCTGCGGGATTAACTCCTGCAACATTTACCCAGCATGTATCGATTTCTGTTTTGAGGATATCTTCGGGAACTGTTGAATAAAGCACATCGAGAGCGTATTCTTCGCCGATTTTAACAAACTCAAAATCGTGGTTATGATAAAGAAGCTGAATGCCGAGAGCTTTTGCGGCTTCGCCGATTTTACGGATGCCTTCAACCGTTGCGGCAAATCCTTCTGTACCGGGTCTGCATTCTTCGGTAAGATAAGGAACAACAACGTATTTTACGCCGATAGTTTTGTAGTCTGCAAGAACAGCTTCGGGATTTTCGAGCATATCATAGTAGGGAACGTGTGCCGAAATGGGGATAATGCCGATTTCTTCGCAGTAAGCCTTGATTTTTTCGGGGTCTTCGCCGAAAAGACCTGCAAATTCAACGCCGTCATAACCGAGTTCTTTCATTGCGCTGATTGTGCCGTAAAAATCTTTTTCCATATCATCTCTGACGGAATAAAGCTGAACCGCCACGGGAAGTTTCATTGATAATTCACTCCTAATCAAAATATTACGCTATATATAGTAGCACAAAATTCAGCCATATACAAGCATTATTTATCGTTATTCAGATATTTCTCTGCAATTTCTGCCGCGCAGTGCACAAGCTCGGCGCAGGGGCGCCTTTTATAATAAGCTTCAGTCCTTTTTTCGGGGGACGGGTCGGAGGTTTTTTCCGAAAGGCCGAGAAGCTCACGGCAGACTATTGAACCGTTTTCTTCTCTGAACTCGCCTGCTGCCTTCTGAATGAGGGCATAAAGTTCTTTTTTCTTTGCGTGGTCATTGGGGTCGGCAGATGCAAATCTGTTTGAAAGCACCATAATCATACCGCTAACCGCACCGCAGACCTCTCTCATTCTGCCCATTCCGCCGCCGAAGCCCGCCGAAAGACGCAACGCTTCTTCTTCGGAGAGGCTGTTTTCTTCGGGAAATGCGCAGAAAACCGCCTGGCAGCAGTTGCATCCGTTTTCAAAAAGCTCCTTGGCTTTGTTTGGTTTATCCATTATGAGAACTCCTTATTTGATATATGTTTTTAATATAATAAAACAAAGAAAAAATGTCAATATAATTGAAAAATTATAAAATATTTTTCGAATTTTAATAAATTGTTCAAAAAAAGCTATTCCCTTTTCGGAAAACTTATGTTATAATCCTATGTACATAACCCTGCTCAAGGGTAAAAGAATGTAAAACGGAGGAAAAAAGAATGACAAAGAAAATTCTTGCACTGGTTCTTTCAATGCTTATGGCATTCTCCTGTATGGCTGTTGCATATGCAGACGGAACCGCTGCCGAAACAACTCTTTCAGTTCCCAAGCCCGAACTTACTCTTGATGTTGAATCAAAGAGCATAACCGTTAAGGCTATCGACCCAATCGTTGCCAACGGTACTTCATATCCCGTTACTTTCACAATTAACCCCAGCGCAAGCAAAGGTCTTGCCGAAAATGGCGTGGATACTCTTTTCTACAACCTTCAGATGGGCAAGAAGTACACAGTTACCGCAAC
>JAZNRG010000136.1:0-12004 GCA_045590575.1 Acutalibacteraceae bacterium
CAGCCGTCAAGAGCATTCATATCCGTTGCGATGATGAAATAGCAGTCTTTGCCGTTTTCATCCTTGCCGCCGAGAATATATGGGTCACGCACGCATCCCGTACCCTTGGTCTGCTTTATAATCGGCTTGTTGTCATTGAGAGCCTTGAAGTTGTAGCCGTCGGTGCTGACTGCAAGGTGAATTGTCTGCTCGTCAACCTCGTTGCCGACGAAATAGCAGAAAACATATGCGCCCTCGGTGCTGACCGCAGGATATGCGTAATTATTGAAAACATAGTTAAAAAGAAAATAGGGAATCATAACTATTGCCGTTAAATAACGGATGAAGGATAAAGCAGTCATAAAATCTCCTTATTTTGTCATCCTGAACACAAGCTCTCCGCCGTTCATGAGCTGAGAATGAGTGATGTAAAGACCGTCAAGCTTTTCGCCGTTGAGGGTAACTTCTTCAACATAAACATTCTTTGCGCCCTGATTTTCAGCGGTGATTTTAAGAGTGTTGCCGTTTGAAAGAGTGATTTCGGCACTGTCAACGCAGGGTGAACCTATCCAGTATTTATCCGTGCCTGCAAGGGGATAGAAGCCCATTGAGGAGAATACATACCATGCACTGATTGTACCGCCGTCGTCATTGCCGTCAAGACCGTTGATATCGTTGCTGAAACGGTTGTCGAGAGTCCAGCGCACCCATTTCTGGGTCAGGTCGGGTCTGCCTGCATTGGCGAAGAGGTAGGGAGTGTGGATATCGTGCTGATTGCCTATCCAGAAGCCGTGGCCGGGATCGATGGCGGCTCTTGTGAGGGAAGCATCCTTCATGAAATCGTCAAGCTCGTCAACGAAATATTCGTTATCGCCGAAAAGCTCAAGCATACCGTCGATATCGTGAAGAGCGTTCCATCTCCACTGCCTTGCACTGCCTTCACTGTAGCAGTCGGCAAACTTCTTTATCATGACCGCATCATAGAAAGCGGTGATGTAGGGGCTGAAATTCCATACGAACGAGCCGTCTGAATTCCTTGCCTGGAAATACTTTGTTTCGGGGTTGAAAACATTCTTGTAGTACATGGATTTTTCGGTGTATTTTGCAACATCTTCGGTTTTGCCGAGCACCTTTGCAAAGGTTGCGATTGCACCGTCTTCCCATGCGTATTCGATTGTACGGCTGACGGATTCATCGTTGGGAGCAAGGTCCTGAGGGATATAGCCGTATTCGTTATATAATTCAATATATTCTCTGCCGCTGCGTTCAACCGGGTTATCGGAGGTGTTCTTCATGAATTCGTAAGCGGCTTCAACATCGAAATCCGTTATGCCCTTGAGGTAGCTTTCCGTAACGACGATGCTTGCGTTATCGCCGAACATCGAGCCTGCGTATCCCGCACCCTGAGGCCAGCGGGGAAGAGCACCAACGCCCGAGGACTCAGCCATATCAACAAGGCTGTTGAGGCAGTCAAGCTGAATTTCCTCAGCGATGAGAGTATAGAGGGGATGGGTTGTGCGGCAGGTGTCCCAGATGGACATATCCGTGCGGTAGGTAAAGCCCTCGGCAACGCTGACTTCCTTGGCAAAGTTAAGATATTCGCCGTTGACGTCGGTGAAGTTTGTGGGCATTATCATTGTGTGGTAGAATGCGGTGTAGAAATTGGTCTTTATCTCGTCAGAGCCGTTGATTTTTATAACGGAAAGGTTCTTTTCCCATTCATCAAGAGCATTCTTTCTGACATCGTCAAAGGTAAGACCGTCTGTTTCCGTTCTGAGGTTGAGGAGGGCATTTTCTTCGCTGACATAGCTTATGCCGACCTTCAGCTCAACGCTTTCATTTTCGAGTCTGCCGAAGTTGAGGTCAATTCCGCAGTCGGTGTTTTCGCCCGAAATCTCATAGGATACAACAGGCTTGTCTGTTACTGCGGCAAAATATACGGGAAGTCCGTCATATCTTGCGGAGAACGCACCGTGAAGCTCGCTGCTGCCGTAGATTACGCCTGTTTCTTCGTCAACACGCACCTTGCCCTTGTAGGTTGTGCGGTTCTGAGCTGCGGCGGAAACATCGATGAATAATCTTGCATCGCCGTCGCCGTTGAAGGTGTAACGGTGAACGCCCGTGTGAACATCCGCAGTCATTTCAGCAAGACAGCCGACGGAGGGAAGATAAACGGAATAATATCCGGGTGATGCGGTTTCGTTTTTGTGGGAATAGGTCATAACGGCAGGCTCGTTATCGCCGACAGCGGGGATAACGCGGAATGTGCCGTAATCCTCAGCGCCCGTGCCCGAAAGACGGTAATGGCTGAAGCCGAGAATATGACCCTGCTCGTAGTAATAACCCGATGTGTTGGTTTTGACTATGTATGCACCGCCGAGGAAGCAGGTGTCCGGGCCGAGACGCACCGCACCGAAGGGTACGGTTGCCGCAGGGCTGAGCATACCGCAGGTCCAGGGAGTGCCGCCCGTGCCGATAAACGGGTCAACATACCGGCCGTATTCTCCAACGGAAACCTCGGGCATATCAACGCTCTTTATCTGCACACCGCCGATAATACCCGTAAACAATGTTTCGAATGCAACAAAAACAGAAACAATCGCTCTGATTACTGTCCACATAGAAACTTCCTCCTCATTTCAATATTTTATCTTTCGGTAAAAATCTTATATGAAGTGCCGTTTTAAGATACATTGCCGTCTGGAGAAACGAATTGCTTGACTTACCCTCCGTGCGTGCGGAGCAGTCCGACGCAAGCTCCTTGAATTTGCAGCCGAGCCGAAGGGGTCTGAGCACCATTTCAAGAAAAATCGGAAACCCCGTTTCTTCGAAGTTTATTTTTCTGTAAAGCTCTGCGGGAGCAATCTGAAACGGAATTGTATAGTCCGTCAGACCGCCTCCGAAAAGAACCGAAAGGAACTTTTGCGAGCAGTAATTCCAGACTTTTTTGAATCGGTTATATCCGTTGAAGCTGCTTCCTCCGAGCCATCTTGATGCCGAAAAAATAACATCGGGTTCTTCCTTTACGCATTCAATCATCTGCGGAATGAGATTAATGCTCAGCGCAAGGTCGGAATCAACGGTTATAACGTGAGAGCCCTTTGCCATATCAAATGCCTCGGTGAGGAAGCCGAGCATCGGGCGTTTCTGCAAAAACGAATGAACCGAAACAGCGGATTCTTCCGAGCAAAGCCCGTTAATCACTTCAAGACATTGCGGAGTTACCCTGTCGGGATATGCAATGATTATTTCGGTTATATCATCGGCATTGCAGTTTTCTCTGATATAATTCACCGTCTGCCTGAGAGCTTCGGTTTCGGTAACTGCGCCGGTTATTATTGATACTCCCTTGAATTCGGTCATTCTAACACTCTTTCTGTTAAATATACTCTGATGCTACGTCGGGATTCATTGTGATTCCGTTAACTCCGAACCACACAGCCTCGAGCGCATAATCCTTCCAGTCTGTGCGGTGAACCTTGTTGTTGACAGAAACACGGATTTTCTTTTCTTCAAGAGGATTATATTCTCCCGAAAGTGCATTTTCAAAATAATTTATCCAATCTCTTTTGAACTCAACCGAGAAGTTATTCCTTGAAGGCTGTTTGAGCATTGTTTTCTGGAATTCGATAAGCTCATCGGCAATATCTTCATCAACGAGTTTCAGAAGAGAAGGTCTGATTTCACTGTAAAATTCATCAATATAAGGAATCGTTGCAAGGTGGGCAACCTTTTTTGGCACCCAAGTCACCTCGCCGAAAAGCTCATTGCTGTAAAGCTCAATGGGTGATTCCTCCGAAATTGCCTTGTAATAGTTATAGATGAAATCATATGCGGGGCGGAGAACCGATTTCTCATTATCCGCAACGTAGCGGAGCACGGAATCATAGAATTCATCGTAGGCAATTCCCTTTTCGTAATAGAGATATGCCGAGATATATTTGAGAATACCGCCGTGATGAAGACCCTCGGTGAGGTTTGAGAAAATATGGCTCTTTATCCAATCTTCAACGCTCATTGTGTCTGAACCGATAACATAGGTTGTTTTTTCTCTGACCTCTTCATCCGCCTTGATATGGGCAACAAGCGCTTCGATTTCTGCGGTTCTGATGCCGTGTTTCTTCATATATTCGGGCTGTGCCATAGGCGAATTGGGCAGAAGCTCGCAGTTATAAACGGTTATCAGTCTGTGCTGACCCGCCGCAAGAAGCTCTCCGAAGCCCTTGCAGAAGCTCTCATAGGTTTCGCCCGGTAAGCCGAGAATAAGCTCTGAATATGTTGTTATTCCGTTCTTTTTATAGAGCTTGAGGAGTTCGGAAAACTTATCCATACTCATATTGCGCCTGCCGATATTCTCAAGAACAACAGGGCTGAGACTCTGGAAAGAAATAGTTGCACCCTCTTTGCTCAGACCGAATCTTTCAAGCTTCGTACTGATTTCAAAAACGGTTTCGGGGTTATTCATCGCATAGTTAATGCGGAGCCTTTCGGGATAACCCGTCTTTTCTCTCTTATCAATAAGGTAATCAACGATATCCATATCTCTTTTGAATGCGCCGAAGTTTGAATCTGCACCCCATATGAACTTGACCTTATGTTCAACCATCCAGTCGATTTCCGCAAGAACTCTTTCCATAGGGAACATTCTGATTTTGGAGTTGTTGCATCCCCAGTCACAATAAGCGCAGCTTCTCGGGCAGCCTCTCGATGTTTCAAGAATCGCATCAAGCTGCATATCGGGATTCTCTTCAAAAATGCTTTCGAAATATCCCTCAAGATAGGGTGACGGATAATCCGTTTTCTCGAGAACGACCGTGGGATTCTTAACATTTTCTGTTTCGTTCACACGGTATGAAATGTTGCTTACCACGGAAAAATCGGGTTTATCTTTCAGAAGCTCAAGAAGAATGGAGCGGATTGCCTCCTCGCCTTCCCCGTGAACAAGAAAATCGATAAAGGTGTATTTCTCAAGAAAAGAATTGTCGGGCGGAATATTATGACCGCCGAAAACGATAACACAATCAGGAAACTTCTTTTTGATTTTCTCGGCAAGAACAAGGTTATAGCAGGTGTTCCAGATATAGTTTGAAAATCCTACGAACGCGGGGTTCTCAAGGCTTGCAACGGCCTCGTCGGTATTTTCTCTTGTAAAAACAAATCGTTTGAAGCAATATTCGGATTTTATTGTTTCATCTGAAAACGCATAGGCGGTAAGCAATCCCACGGCATAGGGCAGATAAGCTGCTTTGAAGCCTCTGCCGACATAGGTGTTGGATGCCTGCACCATATAAATATTTTTCATTTTATCTCCTCAAATCCTGATTCAATGTCAGAAATGCTTGATTTCTATCTGTTCTCTGGAGTTTGTGCAGAGAGTTGCGCTTCTTCTTTTGCCGAACCAGATAATTTCTCTTGCATATTCAGCCCAGTCATTAATCTTCTTTTCGAGAGTTATGGTGAGCTTTGTGTTTCTCTTTTCAAGCTTCGCATATGCTCCGTCATAGATGTTGCGGAAATAATTATAAAAGTCATACTTTGACGAAACTTCAACAACCTCGGTGTTAGGAAGCCTGAGAATTGATTTCTGATAATTCAGAAGCTCATCAAAAACTTCTTTTTCGATTCCGAGACCGCCGATAAAATCAGCGATATCATCCCAGAGCTTTTCACGGTTGTAGATAAGGTCAAGGAAAATCCCTTCTTCAAAATACCAGCCGACCTTGCTGAAAATATCCTTCTGATAGCACCAATCGGAGATTTCTGTGTGTTCTGTTTTCCAGCGAATCTCTTCAAAAAGCTCGTAAATATACTTTGATTTGTCGCTGAAAATATAATCAAGAAGTCTGTTGTAGAAATCAAAATAACTGATGCCAAGCTCATGGCGTGCATATAAAGCAAAGCATCGGAGCAAACCGAGATGATGGAAGCTCTGAAGGCAGACAGAAAACATATTTGCCTTGACCCACTTTTCCTTGCTCATATCCTTGGTTTCAACAACAACATCGTAGTATTCCTGCACTCCGTTGAAATCAGCGGGATAATGAATGCCGTGGAGCTTCTGCTTTTCCCAGCGGATGCCGTATTTCTCACGCATCTCTTTGCTTGCGATGGGCGAATTGCAGTAAACCTGGCAGGTGTAGACGGTCATTGAGTTATGCTGACCGTTTTCGAGCAGACGGCACAAACCGTTGCAGAAGCTTTCATAGGTTTCGCCCGGCAGACCGAGAATAAGCTCGGTATAGGTGGGGATTCCTTCTTCGGCATATTTTGCCGTAAGATCAGAATAATGCTCAAGAGTGAGATTGCTTCTGCCGATGTTTTTCAGCGTCTGCGGGTCGAGTGACTGATAAGCAAGGGTAACACCCTTGTCGATACCGCTGCGGTTAAGAATCTTGCCGATTTCAAAAACAATATCGTCGCTGTTTTTTGCATAGCAGGGTTTGAACACCTGAGGATAGCCGTTTTTACGGTTGACCTCAAGAATATAGTTTGCGGTTTCAATATCCCTCTCTTCAATACCGAAGTTTGCATCAGCGCAGTAACAATAAGGGATTTTATGGGCCGAAATCCAGTCTATATCACCCTTGATTCTATCCATAGGAAAGAGCCTGATTTTCTTTGTGAAACACCAATCGCAGAAGGCACACGAATACGGGCAGCCTCGGTTGGTTTCAAGCGTTGCGTGGAAAGTTATATAGGGATACTCCTCGATTATCGGGTCAAACATACCTGTTGTGTATGGTGAAGGATAATCGGTTATATCGTAAATTCTTTTCTTTTCTGTTGTTATGATACCTCCGTCTTTGCGGAATGAAATATCGGGTATTGCCAAAAAATCCGAGCCGTTTGCAACAGCCTTAAGCATAAGCGCAAAAGGTTCTTCACCCTCGGAATGCATAAGCACATCGATAAAAGAATGCTTTTCAAGAAGCGAAACATCATCGGGCACGTTGTGACCGCCGAAAACAATGAGGCAATCGGGATATTTCTCTTTGATCATGCGGGCAAGCAGAAGGTTATACTCCATATTCCACACATAGCACGAAAATCCGACAACCGCAGGATTCTCGATTTTTTCAAGATTCTGCTCCGGTTTATGGCGTATGCAGAGAATATCCGCAAGTTCAAAATTCTTTTTTATTTCTTCGTCGCTCCACGCATATGCGGCAAGGCAACCTGCCGCATATGGCAGGTAGGCTATCGTGCTGCTGTAGGTGACGTTTACCTGAACAAGATAAACTTTTTTACTCATTATCTGAAATTCTCCGTTTCGAAATTGCATTCTTCAGGTGGGTGCTGTTGCCGTCCTTACGTCCGTACCAGGCAACAATTCTTGAAAAATCCGCCCAGGAATCAAACGGCTTTGCATCAATAACAACTGTGTTATCTTCCTTTTTAAGAGGAATCTTTTTGCCGTCGATTGCTCTTCTGAAATATTCAAGAAAATCATAAGAAACATCAAGCTGAGTTTTACCCGCAAAAGGCTTTTTTGTGATGTTTCTCTGCAAGAGCATAAGCTCTTTGAAAATATCTTCATCCATACCGAAAGAACGGAGGAATTCCTCTGCATCGGCATAGAACTTTTCCGATTCATAGGTGGCACTGAGGAAGAAATATTCCTCGAATGTCCACATTATATTTCCGAAGCGTGCATCGCTGCAGCTCAGCGTTGCCCTGCCCGCAAGCACATCATCAAGATTCTTATCGATATTATGAAGTGCCCTGCCTGCAACGGATTCGGATCTTGCATAAAACCAATCAACAAATGAGGTGTAGAATTTCTTATAAGTGCTCAGACCTTCGCTGTAAAGATAAATCGCAAACAGCTGAAGCAGACCCATATGGTGGCACGCCTGAACGGTTGCCGCAAAGATGTTCATCTTTTTCCAGTCGGCTTCGGTCATTGAATAGGTCGAGGTGACAATTGATGACATTTCGGGAATTTCCTCGCTGTCTCCTGCAGCGTGGTGAGGCTGATTGAGGGGAATGGAGGTTGTTTTTATTGCGAAACGCTCCATATATTCCTTCTTGCCCATTCCCGAACAGGGAAGCCATTCGCAGTTATGAACATAAATCGAATTATGCTGACCGAGCTCGAGAAGCTTGTTGAGAGAATCAACAAAGCTTTCGCAGGTTTCACCGGGCAATCCGAGAATAAGCTCGGTGTAAGTTGCAATTCCTGCCTCGTTATAGTAACCCATAAGCTCCGAAAACAGCTCGGGACTGATGTTTTCTCTACCGATGTTCCTGAGCGCAACCTCGTTCATCGACTGAAAAGAAAGAGTTATTCCCTTGCTGAGCTTGTTTTTCTCGAGCTTCTGTCCGATATTGAAAACTCTTTTGTTGCTGTTTTTTGCGTATGAGGTCTGAAGCTTGACGGGATAACCCGTTTTATTGTGAACCTCAACGATTTTATCGGTTATCTCCTCGTCACGGGCAAACATGCCGAAATTTGAGTCCGCAGAACCCAGACCGTAAATTTTGTTTTTGCCCATCCACTCAATCTCGCCGTAAACCCTTTCAAGCGAAAATTTGCGGATTTTGGATTTCATATTGCTCCAATCGCAATATGAACAAGAGTTAGGGCATCCTCTTGAGGTTTCAATCAGCGCCATAAACTCCATATCGGGGTTTTCGGCAAGGATTTTATCGAAATATCCGTTCAGATAAGGCGACGGATAATCGCAGTTATCCGAAATCATTTCGGGATTTGTGATAATTCCGTTTTCGGTTCTCATTGAAATTCCGGGTATCTGCTCCGCATTTTCAAGACCGAGGAGAGAACGAATAAGCCTGCGGAATATAATCTCACCCTCACCGTGAAGAAGATAGTCTATATATGGGCACTCGTCAAGCATATCTCCGCCGGGAGATACGTGGTGACCGCCGAAAATAACAACGCATTCGGGATATTTCTCTTTTATGCGTTTTGCAATCGCTTTGTTGAAATTGCTGTTCCAGAGATAAGTTGAAAAAGCAGCAACCGAGGGATTATCGATTTTTGCCATAATGCCGTCGGCAGACTCGCGAAGGAAAAAGATTTCCGCAAGCTCAAAATTATCCGCAACATCCTTATCCGCGAACGCATACGCCGACAGCTGAGCGGCAGTATACGGCAGATGAGCAGACTTGCCGTAGGGATAATTCACTTGAAAGAAATACAATTTCTTTTTCAAAAAATCACGGACCTTTCGGTGAATGTAAAAAAATAATATCAGCTTACAGTTAGTTAGAATTATATCATTATTATATAATGAAGTCAAGAAAAGCTAAGGAGGTAATATATATGCGATAGAATGGCGATGTTATCGAATATACACTCTAAACTTTTTTGATATCATATTGAATTCTTATTTAATTCTTTTTTGGTGTTATGATTTATTTGTGCATTTAAGAAAATAAAAATGAAAAAGAGGAAGATTTATGAAAGGGAACTATTTCTCGCCGTTTTCTCTGAGAGTATCTGAAGAGTTAATTGCAAAAATCAAGTATATTGCCTCTGCAAACAAGCGGTCAGCAAATAAAGAAATCGAATTTATTCTCGAAAACGCAGTCAGACAGTTTGAAAAAGAATTCGGAAAAATTCCTCTCGGCAACGAATGAAGACGTTGCGTGAAAGGAGTTATTTATGCGTATTCTTTTGATAACGCCGACCAACAGCGACCTTCTCCACGCAGTTTCCGTACCTGTAGGTCTCGTGTCAATAGGCACATATTTAAAGCAGGCAGGTCACGAAGTTAAAATCGCAGATTTATCCGTATCTCATATTTCAGTGTCAAATCTTGTCAAAGAGTTCAAGCCCGATTTGTGCGGTGTTTCCGTACGCTCGGCAAAGTCCGTGTCCTTTGCGGTTGATGTTTCCAAAAAGGTGCACCGACTCGGCGTGCCCGTTGTATGGGGAGGACCCTTCTGTGACCAGGCTCCTCTTGAGCACTTTTTTGATTCGGGAGTTATTGATGTGCTCAGCTTCAGCGAAGGCGAAATGACCTGGCTTGAGCTTGCGGATGCATTCGAAAACGGAAAAAGTCTTGAAAATATCAAGGGAATCGCTTTCAGAAAAGACGGCAGAATCATCCGCACGGAAAACAGAGAGTTTATGGATCTTAGCGAAATTCTGCCCTGCGACTGGTCTATGGTTGATATTCCAAAATATTTTCAGTATCTTTACGGTGCAGAAAAACTGCTGTATCTTTATCTTTCAAAAGGCTGTCCGGGTCATTGCACATTCTGTTATAATATAGAATTCCACCGTTCCTGCCACAGACGCAAACCTCTTGCCACATTTATGACGGAAATCAGAGAGCTTGTTGAAAAACATGGTCTCGACGGTTTTTATCTTGCGGATGAAATGGCATTTTTAAAGAAAAAAGACCTTTACGATTTGTGCGACGCACTTGACGGTGCGGGCTACAAAATGACCTGGGGATTTCAGACAAGAATAGGTGCACTCAACAAAGAGGATATTCAGAGGGCATACAACAGCGGATGCAGATGGATTGATTTCGGAATCGAAAGCGGAAGCCCCGCCATGATTAAGCGCATAGGCAAAAACATCCCTCTCGATAAAATTCATCCGACTTTTCAATGGTGCAAGGAAATCGGAATTATTTCAATGTCCAATTTCATAGTCGGTCTGCCTCATGAAACTGCGGAAGACCTCAGACACAGCGTTGAGCTTGCAAAAAGTCTGCCCGGCAACGAGCCTACCTTCCTGCTATACGGCTACAATTACGGCTCCCCCGTCGGCAAAGAAATCTATAACAGTAAAAAATATAAACTTCCCCAAAAGCTCAAGGACTACAGCAAAATTGATTTTTGCTTCAATCTGCTCCCTAATTTCTCGGAGATACCCGAATGGGATAAGAAGGTTATTCAGGGATATTTTCTCTGGAAACAGCTCTTCAAAAAAGATTATTCAAAGGAAACCAAAAGCTTTGATATGATTTACAAACACATCAAAATCGTGTTTGACCGAATATCATATGTGGGTATCACCCATCTGCCCGAGGCTCTGATAAAATCGGCATTCCCGTTTTTCAGATTTTTTATCGCGGCAAACTTCTGCAAAAAAACTTTAAGAAAATACGGTATTGATGATTGATAAAAGGCTTGTCTCCGATAAAGAGACAAGCCTTACTTTCTATATAAGCGGTTTACCTTCCCATTCTTCATCCGCTTCAACTCCGAGAAGCTTTGTGACTGTGGGAGCAATATCCATAATATTTGCGTTTTCAAGAATTCTGCCCGCTTCAAAATCCCTGCCCTTGATAATAATCGGGATGAGCATATCCTCGGGCATTTCGCTGCCGTGGGTTCTGTCGTGACCGCCGTGGTCAGCCGTGATGATATATGTATATTCATCCCCGAGCTCTGCCATTATTTTTTCAATGTTGTTCCAACTGCTCTGCACGGCTTCGATGAATTCATCGGTCATCCATCCGAATCTGTGACCCTGCATATCGGGATAGCCGAAATAAATGAATGTGAAATCCGTATCGTATTTTTTGAGATATGAGATAGCCGCTTCGGTAAGCTCCTCGCCCGCTTCTTTATATCCGATTCTTCTGCCCGCATAAAAGCAGGAATGTGCAAGCGAATTCGGGCGCGAAACATCTCTGATTTCTTCCCAGTTGTAGAAGATTGCACATTTTTTATCTGCCTGCCTGAGAATCTCACAAAGACCGTTGACGGGTCTGACCTGGGGCGCATAGGTGTTGGTTGTTGTGCCGTGCCTCTGCGGTGTTACGCTGTGAAAAAGCGAGATATGGCAAGGCAGAGTTACAGAAGGAGATACCGTTGTTGCGTTCATGGAATATGACGATTCGCCGATAATTCTCTGCGCATTTTCAATACCCGTCAACGAATCGGGACGCATACCGTCGGGTAAAATCACAATAACTTTCATTTCAGAACTCCCCCGTTATCAGTCAAAAATAACGTAAATTTCGTGCATAATAGTCTGGAAGAAATTCTTTATCATACGGATAATAAGTTCAAGAATGCTCTCGCCTTCATATTCCGCATC